>JBCNVI010000001.1:283085-500554 GCA_039630235.1 Candidatus Hydrothermales bacterium
GGTAACAACAGATGGAGCGCCCTACTTTACAGATCTTACAAAAATGCCACACCTCCTTGTCGCAGGAGCAACCGGTAGTGGAAAGTCGGTATTTATTACCTCTATTATCGTTTCGATTATTTTAAAAAGCGAACCGGACGAAGTTAAACTTATACTTCTTGATCCCAAAAGGGTCGAACTTTCAAGATTCGAGGGGATCCCCTATCTTTTGACAAACGTTATAAACGAAAGTAAAAAAGCAACGCAAGTTTTAAAACTTGCCACAAATTGGATGGAAGAGAGATACAAAATTTTTGCAAGAGAAGGAGTAAGAGATATAGAGTCGTATAACAAAAAAGTAAATAAGAAGATGCCTTTCATAATAATAATAGTTGATGAGTTTGCTGATTTGATGTTACAGGAAAAAAGTAAGATTGAATATTACATTACAAGACTTGCTCAAATGGCAAGAGCTGTTGGGATTCACCTTATAATTGCTACTCAAAGGCCATCAGTTGATGTAATAACAGGAACGATAAAAGCAAACTTCCCAGTCAGAGTATCTTTTAGATTACCAACCGTAGTTGATTCAAGAACAATCCTTGATGTTGCGGGAGCTGAAAAATTACTCGGAAGTGGTGATATGCTCTTTATTCCACCAGGAAAAAGTGAACCTATAAGATTACACGGAGCCTTTGTATCTGATGAAGAAATTGAAGAACTTGTAAGAAGAATTTCAGTGTCTTATCTTATCAAAAGATTTTATGAAATTTTAGGAAAAAAAATTACAAAAGAAAAAGCAGATCTAATTTACGAAAAGGGTTATATTCCTTTTATAACGGGGCAGAGAAAAGAAGCGATAGAAGAAGTTAAGGAAAAACTCTTTAGTATTTTAAATAGTTATTTTACAAACTTTGAAGAGTTTAATGAAGGCTTATCTTTACTAAACGAAAATTATTATGAAAGACCTGAGGATATCACGTTTTTAAGTGATGAGGAGGGTGTGGAGACTATTGATATTGAGGGATTAAAGGTTGATTCACTTATAAAGGAGGCTGCAGTAATAGTGGTTTCAAATAAGAAGGCTTCAGCTACTTTACTTCAGAGAAAACTCAACATAGGTTTCCCCAGGGCAGCTAAAATTATTGATCAACTTGAAAAGCTTGGTATTATAGGGCCTCCTGAGGGGTCTAAGCCCAGAAAAGTACTTGTTACTATAGAGGAACTTTCAAAAATATTTAAAGAGTGAGAATACTTTTAACTGGGACTACAGGTATGTTAGGTAGTAAAATTCTTGAAAAAGTTAATTATGATTTTATAAAGCCTACGAGAAAAGACTGTGACCTTTCTAAGCCCTATGAAGTAGAAAGTTTTTTAAAAAAATTACCAAGTATTGACGGAATATGGCACATAGCAGCATACACTGATGTTGAAGGAGCGGAAGAAAAAAAAGAGTATGCCTTCCTTGTTAATTGGATATCAACAAAAATCTTAACAGATTTTTCAATTAAAAAAAATATAAGAATTCTCTATATAAGCACAGATTATGTATTTGATGGTTACAAAAGAGAGCCTTACAGTGAGTGGGACACTCCAAATCCATTAAATATCTATGGGAAAAGTAAGCTTTTTGGAGAAAGGGAAGTATTAAGAAACAGAGACTCTCTTATAATAAGGACTTCGTGGCTTTTTGGTGAAAAGGGTGAGAATTTTATTACAAAAATTATAAATGGGGCAAAAAAGAAAAGGGAGTTAAAAGTTGTAATTGATCAGTGTGGTTCTCCTACTTATACTGAGGATCTTACAGAAGGGATAGTTAGGTTATGGACAAGTGAAGAAACTGGAGTATTTCACTTCTCAAATAAAGGTGAGGTCACAAGGTTTGAACTTGCAAAAGAAGTTATAGATCTCCTTAACTTAGATGTCCATATAATCCCTTCTACGTCTGAAGAGCTAAATCTTAAAGCCAAAAGACCTTCCTATTCTGTTCTTAGTACTTTTCTTTTTGAAAACAAAACCAATATGAAAATAAGGACTTATAGAGAAGCTCTACAGGATTATCTAAAAGGAATTTTTTAAAACTCTAGTTTAGGATAGTAAGCCCATCAATAGCATCACTTACGAACCGGTGATCTTGTGTATAATCCCGTAAACATTTATGAACCATAAAAAACAAAAATGGAAGTGAAAAAGGACACAATCGAGTTTAGTGGTAAACCAGTTTTTTTCCAAATTCTTAAAATCCCGTTGAGAAGATTTTATATTAAAATACCGGAAAAAAATTCCAGCGGGATTTACTGCTGGGGGTCTTACTCCGCGGGAATTTTTCAAAAATACTGGCAAATTCACTTCAATTATATGTTTAAATTCTTTTTACTCTAAAATGGCCCTAATCTTTAAAAATTTATTTATAAAAGCTTTTACCTTATAACCTATATTTGCTATTTTTTTATGTAAGAAATCGAATTTTTAACTCTAAATTTTTAAAACTTGGTAATATCAAATTCGTTTTAAAAGGTTAAAAAGGAGTGGCTGCTCTACTTTGAGTAGAAGGGTTCTTATTTTTTAACCTCTTGTTTATGTATACGGACTTCAGAGCAAAGTTAAGATAGAAAATGAGGAGGAAATATAGACTTAATCTCTGCTATTAAAGAAAATTTTGATATAATACATGTTCACTGGCCCTTTCTTCATATTATTTTTGTATTAGTTATGAAAATAATAAAACAAAAGCCACTTATCTGTCCTTTTCATGATGGAGAAATAATTTTTCCTGAAAAAATGCCATTTTTACAAAAGAAAAATTATCGAAATTAATTGGATTTAAGAAGAAGGTAAGGTAGCGTTGCTCCCTTTGGAATAGCTTTAAAAGGACTTGGGGGAAGAAAAAAGAAAAGGACATTTAAAATCTGATGAATTAGAATGGAATAGGGTGTTCCTGTTTTTACTACAAATGCGGGTGGTATTCCTGATATTATGAAAGGCGGATTCAAAATAATAGGCATTGAAAAAATGTATCTAATTTTTAAAAGTAGGATTTACCTTTGCCTATGCAATAGAACAAATCAAGGAAGAAAATTGGATTTTCAGTATTTAATCTTGGAACATCTGTAGAGTTTATAAAAGAACTTTTTTCTCCCTGCTTTTCTTTTTAAACTGGGAGCTTTATATAAAGGTCAAAAACACCACATTACATCAAAATTCTTATTCCCTTTGACAATTTATCTTTTTATGCGGGATTTTTTCTGCTTTTAGATTTGGTTTTGGCTTAAATCGTGTAGCAGTGTCTCTTGATTATGTAGTTGTCCCAATTTGAGATTTCCTCGGTAATTGACCCTAAAAAAGTGAGTGTAACGTATAGGTTTGTCATATAAAATCATGAACTAAGCAATATATACCTCAACTGAATTTTCATCTTGATAAATTTGGTTTTGCAAATTGTATAAATTTTGATGGCAGTAGAATAGAAAAGTTGATATACTGATTAAATCAACGTTAAATCTTTTTGGTTCGATAGGATTTTTAGGATACCATTTCACAAAGTACTTTTCCACCAAATATCTTAGTTAGTCTCTACACTTTCATTTATTAAAAAATATATTAATTTCCAGTCTCTTTAAAGCAATCCTCTCTTAATTTTTCTTCTGCATCAACTTTCTTTTTAATTAAATTAGTTAAACTTTATTTTACGGTGAATTTAGTTTCATAACTTTAAATGGGCCAAATACTTTTTTGCCTGAATAAACATAGAGAAAATAAATTCCCTCCTTTAAATCTCTTATCTTTTTGTCCGAGAGCGTCACTGAAAAAGTATAAGGATAGTTAACTGAATAAACTAAGTCACCTGTATGGCTATAAATAATTATTTCCATCTTTTCTTCAAGAGGCTTTAAAAATTTTATAGTTAAGTTATTTTTAAAGAAAGAAGAAATAGAAAGAATTTGCGGTTCTTCTTTTACTGGACTAGATTTGAATTTAGGATTGCTATCCTGCTCTCCGAGTAATGAACCCCTCTCAAATTTTGAAATAAAAATGTCACCTCCTCCATTTATTCCTCGGAAATAGGCACCACCTGGATTGTAAGTAGGAAAATTGGTAGATCCAGTCTCTCCAGTTACAAAAACATTACCTGGGACATCAGCTCTTATTGAATTGCCATAATCCCAACCACTTCCTCCGTAATAGGTAGCCCACTGCCTTACTCCTGATTTGTTAAACCTTAAAATAAAAGCATCAGATCCTCCTGCGTTTGTTCCCTGGAAATAAGCATCACCACCTGGATTGCGAGTGGGAAAATCGGTTGAGTTAGTATATCCAGTTACAAAAACATTACCTGAAGCATTAACTGTTATTGAAAGACTCCCGTCACTATCATTTCCCCCATAATAAGTAGCCCATAAAAGAGCAAGCGGCGGATCTATAACTGAATTTTCTTTTTTGCTAAAATTTTTAAATTTAATGGAAAATTATTCCATGCCTGTCTTTTTTATAAAACACCTCAAACTCTCTTAAACTGCTCTTCCCAAAAGACCTTAACTCTCCATCCTCTATCTTACCTAAAGGCGTCGAAAAAGTAAGCTTTTTACCATCATCTTTGAGCTCCACATCAGCACCAGTTACCCTCATTTTTATCCTCGAAACATCTCCTCTCTTTTTCACCTCAAACTCATGATGAACCTTTTCACCATCATACCTCCATACCCAATCAATACCAGGATAAACATCCTTTATCCTCACTTTCCTATAAGTCATAACCCAAAGAACCCCACCAGGACACGAAGGTAAATAATAATTGGAGTATCCAGGTAAAGGCTCTTCATAACTTATGTTTTCCTCCCTTAGCTTCGAACCAATTAATTCAATATCAATCCTTGCATACTCTGTATTACGCTCTGAAGGCGTATAAATCACATAACTTACTCCCTTTTTTGTTATGAATATTCCATATCCCTCAAGCTTTGCTCTAAAAAGAACATCATATACAGTAGTTCCCTCAAAACTCTGAACTTGACCAAAATTTTTCTCAAAGCCTATGTACCTATTCATCCACTCCCTTATCTATTCATTTGTACCTTCGGATTGATAGCCCCATAGGGAACATAGCCCTAATATTTGGATAGAACACAAGATTTTTATTATTTTTTCATCACACCCCCTGCTTTGGACTATGAATTATAAATCATAAAAAAATTTTTCAAGTTTTTCAAAACTTGAGTTGGCTAATACAAAACCTAACCGAGGTGATTAAAAAAGAAAGCAGTCTATAAAATAAGCATTACATTCCGAAAAAGATAAATTAGGGTAGTGGCCGGTTTTCCTGACTAATCCTCATATAAGCTTCTATCCCAGTAGACAAATTTCTATTTAAAACACTATAATAAAACAGGGACAGGAGGGACGTATGAGTGTTACTCTTATCTTTATCTTAGCTCAAATAAGTATAGATTTCATAATAAAAGAGTGCGAAAAAAAGTGGGAAAGTATACGCACATACACCTGCATCTATGAGAGTTATCAAAAAAAAGAAGATAGGGAGGATAAAAGGAAATACTACGTTGAATTTAAAAAACCTCTATGGATAAGACTAAAAGTCCTTGAGGGAAAAGATAGCGGCAGTGAAGTCCTCTATAACCCTGAAAAAAACATTGTAAGGGGAAGAAAAGGAGGAGTGCTAAAAGGAATTGTCCTAACTTTAAGCCCAGACGATAAAAGAGTAACCTCTCTTAGAGGATTTAAATTATATCACGCAGGAATAGGCGAAATTTATAGAAGAATGTTTGAATATTACAAAAGAGGATTCCCCTCAAGAATTTTAGAAACATTTAAAGAAAAGGGAGTTGAAGGCTATAAGATTGAATTTGAAGTTAAAAGCCCCCAAGAATTTTTCGGATGCACAAGAGAAGTCTTCTGGATAACAAAAGACTTTATCCCCTATAAATGCGAACAATGGGACGAAAAGGGCGAATACGTTCTGCGCTCTGTATTTTTAGAAGTTAATATAAACGTCAAAATAGACGAAGAAAGATTCAAGTTGTAAAAATATTAAAAAAAATTTAAGAATAACAGAGTGCGTAAACTTTTTCAAATTTATCTACAATAATTTCCCAGGAGAAATTTTTAATAACGAACTCTCTTGCATTTTTAATAAACTTTTCTCTTAAATCGGAGTCTGAGGCAAGTTTTTCCATCGCTAAAGCAAGTCCTATAACATCCCTTTCTTTAACAAGTAAACCATTATAACCATCAATTACTATATCGACGATACCACCTACAGAGGTAGCAATTACAGGCAAACCAAAATACATAGACTCTATTAAAACAACCCCAAGACCCTCTGTATCACCCTTTGAATCTATAATAGCAGGTAAAACAAAAATTGAAGACGTAAGATACTCCCTCAAAAGCACTGATTTATCAACAAATCCAAGAAAACTTACCTTTTCCTCTAAGTTTAACTGCTTAGTTAGTCTCAAAAGATCTTCCTTTAAGGGACCATCACCAACTATGCAGAGCTTGTATTCACTATACTTTTCACAAAAAATTTTAAATGCTTCAATTAAGTATCTTACACCCTTCCTTTCAACCAACCTCCCCACAAAAAGAATTTTTTTCTCTTTAACATGACTCTTTTCCTCTAAATTTAACTCCAAAAAATCAAGGGAAACACCAAATGGAATAACTTTCGTGAACTTTTCGGGAAAGTTGAAATTTTTTATTAAGGACTTTGTATACGAAGAATTTACAGTAACAAAACTCGATTTTCTTATAAAGTATCTAAAAAAACTGAAAATAATTTTACCTAAAAGCTTATTCTTTGTAATGTTTTTCAAAAAAATTATCTCAGCACTATGAAAGGTAGATACAACAGGTTTTTTTAAAAAAACCTTAAATAAGTAACCGAAGATAATATGTGGAATTGGCCAATGCACATGAATCACATCAATCTTAACCCTCCTAAAAAAATTTCTGTACTTAAAAACACCCCATATCCCCCCAAACAAATAAAAGGGAACTAAAAAATAATAAAATACACTCTCCTTTAACCTTTCAGGAATAGCTACATCATGCGTTAAAGTTTCAAAATTCGAAGTAAAATATCTAAATCTAAAAACTTTAAAACTATTGAAACTCCTCTGCTTTAACCCCCTATAAGACGAAGTGTAAACATAAATTTCATGACCCCTTTTCTCTAGCTCCTTTAAAAACCTAACAAGCCAAGGAGTTATAACATCACCCCTTCTCCTTGGAAACGCAGTACACACCGTCAAAATTTTCATTTAATTATGAATTTTCTTATAATTAAGCAATGAAATTCAATAGATCATTTATACCAACACTTAGAGAAAACCCAAAAGACGCCGACAACCCGGCTTACGCCCTCCTTCTTAGAGCAGGATACGTAAGAAAAATCTCAGCAGGAGTGTTTCTATTTTTACCACTCGGTCTTAGAAGCATAAGAAAAATTGAAAAAATAATAAGAGAAGAAATGGATAAGATAGGAGCCCAAGAGATGCTATTTTCAGCCCTCTCTCCTAAATCAATCTGGGAAGAATCTGGAAGATGGGAATCTTTCGGAAATGACATGTTTAGATTAAAAGATAGAAAAAACTCTGAGTTTGCCCTCTCACCAACACATGAGGAGATTGTTGCCTTCCTTGCAAGAGATGAAATTAGATCCTTTAGAGAACTCCCTCAGATATGGTATCAGATCCAAACAAAGTTTAGAGATGAACCAAGACCAAGAGGCGGACTTTTAAGGTGTAGAGAATTTTCCATGAAAGACTCCTACTCACTTGATGCAACCTGGGAGGGATTAGATGAGTCCTATAATAAACACAAAATGGCCTATGAGAGAATTTTCAAAAGATGCGGACTTAAATTCCACTTTGTACAAGCATCTTCAGGAATAATGGGGGGAAAGGAATCAGGCGAGTTTATGGTTGAAAGTGAATGGGGCGAAGATAGGCTTGTAATATGCCCAAAATGTGACTATAAGGCAAACATGGAAGTAGCTAAGTCTAGACCAAGAGTAAAAAGTTATGTAGGTGAGGAGAAAAAAGAAAAAGTTTACACTCCAGGTATAAAGAGTGCAAAAGATGTGTCTTCGTACCTGTCAGTTCCCCTTGAAGGTATTTTAAAAAGTATTTTGGTATTAGGAAAAGAGGGACCATTGCTTGCCATAGTCAGAGGAGACTATGAACTACATATCGGTAAATTATCGTCAGTTTTAAATTCTGACATAAGAATAGCTGATCCAGATGAAGTAAAGAATATATTAGGTGTTTCTATCGGATTTGTTGGACCTCTGAACTTAAAAATTCCAATTATCATAGATGAGTTTGCAAATGAAATTGTGGGAGGCGTCGCCGGAGCAGGAGAAGAAGACTATCACATAAAAGGGGTTACTCCTTCAAAGGATTTTAAATTAGAAAAAATTGAAGATATAAAGGAGGCAAAAGAGGGCGACCTATGCTACTTTTGCTCTAGTGAAATAGTCTTTAAGAATGCAATCGAAATTGGACACATTTTTAAACTGGGTACAAGGTACTCTGAAACAATGGGTATTTACTTCACTGATAAAGACGGAAAGAGAAAACCGGTAATTATGGGAAGCTATGGCATAGGATTAGGTAGAATTCTTCTTTCTACCGCATCTTTATATATGGACGAAGACGGACTTTCCCTCCCCATTACAATAGCACCCTTTGAGGTACATATAGTAGACTTCGGTTTGGATAAAACTATTACTGAAAGAATTGAAAAAGAACTTAAAGAGGTTGATTTAGATTATTTACTTGATGATCGAGAGGAAACACCAGGTGTAAAGTTCAAGGATGCCGATTTAATTGGAATTCCTGTAAGAATAACTTTAGGTAAAAAGGTTAAACAAGAACTTGCAGACATCTATTTAAGAAAAGAAAAAGAAAAAATTGAGGTAAATTTAAACGACCTAAAAGTTAAAGTAAAAGAAATAGTTGAAAAAAAGAAAAGGGAACTAAACGATGTATGAGCCGCAAAAAATAAGAGATGTTTTAATAAATATCTTAGAAAAAGAATTAGAGGAAGAAAAGATAACTCTTGTAGATCTTAGTGTAAGGGGTCATGGAACAAAATTTAAGATTATTCTTACGATAGACAAAAAGGGAGGAATAACAGCGGAGGACACTAAAAGATGGGCAGAAAGACTTTTATCAATAATTAAAGTTGAAGGTTTAGATATAAAGGTCGATATTGAGGTTACATCCCCAGGTCTTGATAGGGAACTAAGATCAGAAAGAGAATTTATCTGGGCTAAAGGCAAAAAAGTAAAATTAGTCACAAAAGATAGTGAAATTAAAGGCCATTTACTTGATTTTAAAGAAAATTTATTTTATATTGTATTGAATAAAAATTTAATTAAAGTGCCTTTAGAAAAAGTTAAAAAAGTAAAACTATGTGAAATGGAGGATTTTTAGATGAAGGCACGTGAACTAATTGAGTACGTAGATCAAATAACGCGCATTAGAAGAATCGACAAAGAATACGTTTTAAAATCTTTAAAAGACTCCTTTGAATTAGCTATTAAAAAATATTATAGGGATAACGCCTTTCCAATTGAAGTTGAAATTAACGAAAAAACCGGCGAGATAAAAATTTGGATTTTAAAAAAAGTCGTCAATGAGGTAAAAAACCATAATTACGAAATATCCTACCAAGAGGCCAAAAAAATAAAACCTCTTGTGGTCCCAGGCGAAAACATTAAAGTCGAGATGAGCCTAGAAGAACTTGGAAGAGGAGTCATATACAGAATGAGAGAAATGTTTACAAAAAAAATAAAAGATGCTGAAAGAGAGAGAATTTATAAAGATTTTGAAACAAAAATAGGAGAAATAGTAAGAGGTATTGTTCAAAAAGTTGATAAATCCGGAGTTTACCTTGGGCTTGGTAGAGCTGATGGCTTTATGCCTCCTGAAGAACAAATTAGAAAAGAAAAGTATAGAATAGGAGCTGAAGTTAGAGGACTTGTTCTAAGCGTTGAAACATCTGGAAAAAGACCCCTTGTAAAAATATCGAGAACTCACCCAAATTTCTTAAGAAAATTACTTGAATTAGAAGTCCCAGAAATATTAGACGGAATAGTGGAGATAATGGGTATTGTTAGAATACCGGGAGAAAGAGCAAAAGTTGCCGTTAGATCTTTAGATCCAAGGGTGGATCCACAGGGAGCCTGTATAGGAATCAGAGGATCAAGAATTCAAATAATTACAAGAGAGCTCGCAGGCGAAAAAATTGATATAATTCCCTGGAGTGAAAATAAATTAGAGTTTGCAAAAAATGCCCTTTCCCCATCGAGACCTTTACATGTTATAAGGGAGGAAAATAGGATTATAGCTGTTGTTCTTGATGAAGAAATAAAAGTCGCAAAAGGCATTGGTTCACAAAATGTACAACTTGCTTCAAAATTGATTGGCGAAGAAATTTGGGTGATCTCTCAAAGTGAATGGGAGGGAAGAAAAAAAGTATTAATAGATGAAATGATTATGCCAGAAGAGATTAAAATAGAGTTAAAGAAAGAAACAGATGGTGTATTCTCTATACACGAACTTAGAGGGAGATTAAAAACACTGAAATTAGAGGAAGATGAAATAAAGAAAATAATAAATGAAAACAAAGAAAAATTCGAAAGATGAAAAAAGAAAAAGAGACAAAATCAAAAATTAATAAGCTTGAAGAACAAAAGGAAAAGAAAAAAGAAAAAAAGAAAAAAGTAAGGGATCTAGCTAAGGAACTTGAAATGTCCACCAAAGCATTAAAGGAATTAATGAAAGAAATTGGAATTGAAGTAAAATCTCATACGAGTTTCATCGATCAGGAAACGGAGAAGAGGATCAGAGAATTCATCGAAAGAAGAAAAACAGAAGAAATGGAAATGCTAAAAAAGAAAAAGGAAATATGGGGAGAAGAAGAAAAAACAGAAAAATATACCGAAAAGGAACCCATCCTTACCGAAGAAGAAATAGAATCAAAATTAAAAGAAACACTCTCTAGACTAAGAACTGGCCCAAAAATAAAAAAGAAAATTAAAAAAGAAAAGGAAGAAGAAAAAGAGGAAATTTTAGAGGAAAAAGTAGAAAATGTGCTATATATTCCAGGCGCTCTTACTGTTGCAGAGTTTGCAAAAATGATGGGCGTAGATCCAGTAAAAGTAATAGAAAAATGCATTTCACATGGCCTCTTTGCCACAATCAACCAAGTCCTCGATATCGACACAATGATGATAATAGGAGAAGAACTCGGATTCAAAATAGAGGTAAAAGCAGAAGAAATAGTTGAGGAGAAAAAAGAGGAATTAGAAGAAAAAAGACCCCCAGTTGTCACTGTTTTGGGACATGTGGATCATGGCAAAACCACTCTCCTTGACTACATAAGAAAAACTAAATTAGCAGAAAAAGAACCAGGTAGAATAACTCAACATATAGGTGCCTACCAAATTGAATACAATAAACAAAAAATAACATTTATTGATACTCCGGGACATGAGGCTTTTACAGCTTTAAGAGCAAGAGGCGTAAAGGTAACTGATATTGCCCTTTTAGTTATTGCAGCAAACGAGGGCGTCAAAGAACAAACAAGGGAGGCTATCTCCCATGCAAGAGCTGCCTCTGTCCCCATAATCGTTGCAATCAATAAAATGGACCTTCCTGATGCCAACCCTGAAAAAGTAATGGCAGAAATAGCCGAAGAAGGACTAGTTCCTGAAGAATGGGGAGGAAATACAATCGTAGTCCCAATATCAGCTAAAACAGGAATGGGTATAGATAACTTACTTGATGCCATTTTATTAGTCGCCGAAGAACAGAATTTAAGAACAACATATAAAGGAAAGGCAAAGGCCGTCGTTATTGAGACTAAGCTCGATAAAGGTAAAGGGCCACTTTGTACAGTAATAGTGCAAAGAGGTGTTCTGAAAAAGAAAGATCCTATACTTGTAGGCACTACTTGGGGAAGAGTTAGGAATTTGTACAACGAATGGGGTCAAACTATGGAAGAAGCCTATCCATCAACTCCATGCGTTGTACAAGGCTTAGAAGAACTGCCTTCTCCTGGCGATATTCTCATAACAATGGACTCAGAAAAGGAAGCAAGAGAAGAGGCAGAAAGAAGAAAGGAACTTAAAAAAGAGCAAATCAAAAGAGCTGAGCTCCAGACAGCCTTAACAAATATTCAGGAAAAAATTAAAAAGGGCTTAGTAAAAGAGTTACCCGTTATAATAAAAGCAGACACACAGGGATCTGTCGACGCCCTTTCTGATACCCTATCGAAAATGGTTTATGAAGAAATAAGAGTAAATGTAATACATAAAGGGGTAGGAATTGTTACCGAAAATGATGTTCTACTTGCATCTGCCTCAAACGGTATAATACTTGCGTTCAACACATCTATAGACTCGAAAGTAAAAAATCTAGCTAAGAATGAAAGAGTTTTAATTTTAGAACACAAAATTATTTATCATGCATTAGATGAGATCAAAAAAATCTTAACTGGTATGCTTGAACCAGAAGAAATAGAAGAAATTGTTGGCCAAGCTGAGGTAAAGAAAGTTTTCAAAGTTTCAAAATTTGGAGAAGTAGCTGGATGTATAGTAAAAAGTGGGAGAATAGTAAAGGGATATACAGCCAGAGTTAAAAGAAACGGTAATGTAATTCACGAAGGTATAATCGACTCTTTAAAACACTATCAAGAAGACGTTGAGGAAATTGAATCCGGTAAAGAATGTGGGATCCATATTGTAAAATATGAGGAAATTAAAGAAGGAGATATAATTGAAGTATTTATAAAAATAAAAAAAGAAAAGACTCTAGAATGAGCATAGGAGGTTTAAGAGTTGAAATTTTAATTCAAGATAGCTTTTCATTAAAAGAAAAAAGAAAAATTTTAAACAGCTTAAAACAAAGAATTTTTAACAATTTTAACGCTTCAGTAGCAGAAATAGACGACAGTGAATTGTGGAATAAAAGTACACTAGAGATTGCAATAGCAGCAAAGGACCAGTATAATTTAAACGATAAAATTTCAAAAATAAAAAACTTTTTAATGAAAGAAAACGGAATAGAGGTACTAAAAATAGAGGTGCTTTAAAAGACCCAATTTGAAAACCTATAGACCCGAAAGAGTATCAAAAGAAATAATGAAAGCGATAAATGAGGTAATAAGAGACGACTTAAATGACCCCAGAATTTCCAACTTAGTTATACTTGAGGTTGAAGTCTCAAACGATTTAAGGAGAGCCAAGATATACTATACAAAATTAAAAGATGATCAAGAAGAAAACATTGACAAAGTTTTGGAAAAGGCAAAAAGTTACATAAGAAAAAAAATAGCAGAAAAAATTCAACTAAAATTTGTACCCGAAATTTTCTTTATAAGGAGGTAAAGTGATATATGGCAGAAAAAATAAATGGCTTCCTCAACATAAAAAAACCAAAAGGTTGGACAACTTACGATTGCGTAAGACACGTTAAAAAAGCAATAAACCAAGAAAAAGTAGGACACGCAGGTAATTTAGATCCACACGCAACCGGCGTAGTAGTCATAGGCATAGGAAAAGCAACAAAACTTTTACCCTATGTTATGGAACTTGAAAAAGTATATATAGCTGACGTGAGGCTCGGAATACTAACTGACACTTGGGATATAACTGGTGAAATCATCCAAAGGAAAGAAGTCCCTGAATTTACAAAAGAAAAATTAGAGAAAGTGATAAAGGAATTTGAAGGAGAAATAGAACAAATTCCACCACCCTACTCAGCTGTCAGAAAAGGTGGAAAAAGACTTTATGAATTGGCAAGACAGGGTATAATAGTAACACCTAAATCTAAAAAGGTATTCATAAAACAGATAAGTCTTTTAGATGTTAGAAAAAACGGTTTCACAATTAGAGTAACTTGTTCAAAAGGAACCTACATAAGGGCACTTGCTAAGGATATTGCAGAAAAACTGGGAACAGTTGGCGTAATTGAAAATTTGTTAAGAGAGAGAGTAGGACACTTTTACATAAAAGAATCTATAGATCCTAACGAAGATCTCCTTTCTCATATAAAGCCACTAGAGTACGGTGTTCTCCACTTTGGAGAAGTAACACTCAAAAAGAGCGCTGTAGAAGACTTTGAAAAGGGCGTTCCAATTCCTTTTACAAGCTTTTTAAGATTTTCAGCAAATTTAAAGAGATTCTCATTTGTAAGAGTTTATGATGAAGCAAAGAACTTTATAGGAATAGGTCAAATAGACGTAGAATATTTAAATCCAAGAAAAGTTTTTTCAAAATTCGAGGAATTACCTCAAATTGAAGATTTATAGGATCGAGTTCCCTAATTTTCCAAACACAGAAAGAGAAATTGTTTTAATAACAGGCAACTTCGATGGTATTCACCTGGGACATAGGCTTTTAATTGAAGAAGGAAAGAAAATCTCGAGGATTTTTAAAAAAAAATTAGTTATTTTAACTTTTGAACCACATCCCTATCTCTTTTTTCATAAAAATCAAAAAGATTTTCTCTTAAATACTCCTGAAGAGAAAATTAAATTAATCAAAAGTTTAAAAGTTGACGAATTATGGATATTAGATTTTAACGAAAAACTTGCCGAAACCTCTCCAGAAGATTTTTTAAGAGAACTTTTTAAGACTAAAATATCGAGACTAATCATTGGTCCTGATCACACCTTTGGCAAAGATAAAAAAGGCAATATATTTACTTTATACGAATTTTCAAAAGAAAAGGGCATAATTCTTTCACTTTTCCCCTTTGTTAAAAATAATAACAGGAAAATATCAAGCACAAGAATAAGAGAACTTATTAGAAAAGGAGAAATAGAGGAAGCAAATAAGTTATTGGGATATAAGTTTTTTATAAATGGAGAAAAAATTAAAGGTTCTGGCAGAGGAAAAAAAATTGGCTTTCCCACAATAAATTTAAAAGTTTCTGACCTGAAGGTAAAACCTAAAGAGGGAGTTTATATAGTCGAGTGTTATAAAAGTAACCAAAAATTTCAAGGCCTTCTATACTACGGCAGCCGTCCCACTTTTAACGAGAAAGAAAAAGTTTTTGAAGTTTACCTCTTTGACTTCAAAGAGGAACTTAAAATAAAAAACTTAAAGGTAGAATTCTATAAATTTATTAGAGATGACATAAAATTTGAAAATGAAACTGAATTAAAAAAACAAATTGAAAAAGATGTTAATATAGGGTATACTTTTTTTCTAAATAAGGGTTCAAAGCCCTCAAAAGAGCTTTAATGAAATGTTAGATAAAGAAAAAAAGAGGGAAATAATTGAAAAATTTAAAATAAATGAAAAAGATACAGGAAGCGAAGCTGTCCAAATTGCCTTAATAACAGAAAGAATAAATTACCTCACTGAACACCTAAAAAAACACAAAAAAGATGTACACTCTAGATACGGACTTATAAAACTTGTCGGTAAAAGAAAAAGACTCCTAAATTATTTAAAAAGAAAAAACTATAAACTATACTCAAAAGTAATAAACGAACTCGGACTAAGAGGATAAATTGAAATCCTATAAAATTAACTTAGATAACTCGGAGATAACTATAGAAGTAGGAGAGATCGCAAGACAGAGTCAAGCCTCAGTTTTAGTTAAAAGCGGAGAAACTGTTATATTAGCCGTGGCACTATCCTCTCGTAAAACTGAAAAAACCGACTTTCTCCCCTTACTTGTCGAATATAGAGAACAAACCTTCGCAGCTGGCAAAATACCAGGAGGATTCATAAAAAGAGAGGGAAGACCCCGAGATAAGGAAATAATATACGGACGAGCCATAGATAGAAGCATAAGACCTCACTTCCCTAAAGACTTTACTGACGAGGTAGAAGTAATAGTTTTGCTTCTATCCTACGACATGGAACATGAGGGCGACTTGCTCGGTATAATCGGATCTTCCTGTGCCTTAACTATATCTGATATTCCATTTCTCGGCCCCATTGGTGCTGTAAGAGTAGGAAAAATAAATGGAAAATTCGTAATAAACCCCACAAAAAGTGAACTTGAAAAAAGTGAATTCAATCTTCTGGTATCTGGGAATAGAGAAGGCATAAGTATGATAGAGTTTCAAGGAAAAGAGATAAAAGAGGAAGAGGTACTCGAGTCTATAAAGTTCGCAAAACCCTACATTGAAAAGCTAGTCCTGTTTCAAGAAAACATTCAAAAGGAAATAGGAAAAGACAAATACGAATACAAGAAAATAGAAATTGACGATGAAATCATAAGAAGAATAAATAACTATAGAGATGAACTAGGAAAAAAATTATTTATTCAAGAAAAGGTATTAAGAACAAAAGCACTAGAAGAACTGAGAGAAAAAATAGTTGGAGAACTAATCAAAGATTTCCCAGATAAAGAATTAGAAATAAAAATAGCACTAAATGAGTGTGAAAAAAATATAGTAAGAGAAAGGACAGTAAAAGAAAAAAGAAGAATGGATGGAAGAGCTTTAAACGAAATAAGACCAATAAGATGTGAGGTCTCAGTTTTACCAAGAACACACGGATCAGCCATATTTACAAGAGGCGAAACTCAAGCCCTCTGTGTTACTACTTTAGGAACTAAAGAGGATGCTCAAAGACTAAGTGAACTTGAAGGAGAAGAAGTGAAAAGATTTATGCTCCACTATATGTTTCCTGGATTCTCAACTGGTGAGATTTCTCCTTTAAAGGGACCATCAAGAAGAGAAATAGGTCATGGTCATCTTGCCGAAAAAGCTATAGAACCACTTATGCCGCCAGAAGAAAAATTTCCATATACAGTAAGAGTTGTCTCACTTATACTTGAATCTAACGGTTCAACTTCAATGGCTTCTGTGTGTGGAGCCTCACTTTCTCTTATGGATGCTGGAATTCCAATAAATGCATCTTGCGCAGGAATTTCAATAGGATGGATGGATTATGACGGAGAAGATGTTTTACTTACCGATATAATAGGCTCTGAAGACCATTACGGAAATATGGATTTTAAGGTAGCAGGAACATATAAGGGAATTACAGCTATACAACTTGATATAAAAAAGACCTTTTTACCAGACCATCTTTTGGAGAAAGCACTCTTTGAAGCAAAAAGAGCAAGAGAATTTATACTCCAAACTATGTCCAAAACAATTAAAGAGCCAAGAAGTTCGATTTCAAAGTATGCTCCAAAGGTAAGAGCCTTCTTTATACCAAAGGAAAAAATAGGCGAGGTAATTGGACCTGGAGGAAGAGTAATAAAGAGAATAATTGAAAAAACTAACGTAAAGATTGATATAGATGATACAACAGGTGAAGTATTCGTCTACGGTGAACAAAGTGAGAATGTTGAAGAGGCCCAAAGGATGATAGAAGAAATAGTCCAAGACGTGAAGGTCGGAAAAATTTATATTGGAAGGGTAAGAAGAGTAGAAAACTTTGGTGTTTTTGTCGAGATTATTCCTGGAAAAGTTGGACTCTTACATATCTCAGAATGGTCGCCTTATAGACCAAAAAATTTACTCCAAGAGGTAAAAGTTGGAGATGAAATAATCGTAAAAGTAATTGAAATTGACGAACTAGGAAGAATAAAACTATCAAGAAAGGGTATCGATTATAATTTAAAAATTTATAAAGAATAATTTTAAAGGGTTCAAGTCCTTAACTTTCTAAATTTTAAGTCATGTCAGAGTCAATGCTTTTTGAGTTGAAAAAATTTTTCGATTTAGACGATTACTTAACTGATGAAGAAAAATTAATAAGAGATACTATAAGAGAGTTTGTAAAAAAGGAAGTACTCCCGTACATTGGTGAATGGTGGCTAAAGGGTGAATTTCCGAAACACCTAATTCCTCAAATGGCTGAGCTTGGACTGTTTGGCCCAACTATTCCAGAAAAATACGGAGGAGCTGGACTTGGCTATGTTGCATATGGACTTATGATGCAAGAACTTGAGTACGGAGACTCTGGAATAAGAAGCTTTTGCTCAGTCCAATCCTCACTTGCTATGTACTCAATATACACTTTTGGATCTGAGGAACAAAAGAATAAATATTTACCGGAAATGGCTAAAGGCAAACTAATAGGTAGCTACGGCTTAACCGAACCTAACGCTGGAAGTGATCCAGCCTCTATGGAAACAAGGTGTAAAAAGGACGGAAACAGTTGGGTTATTAATGGAAGAAAAATGTGGATAACAAATGGAACAATTGGTGATTTATCTATAATATGGGCAAAAGATGAAAACGATAGAATACAAGGGTTCATAATAGAAAAAGGTACAAAAGGCTTTGAATCAAGAGAAATAAAAACAAAAATTTCGCTAAGAGCATCGGATACCTCCGAACTTATCTTAGATGAGGTGAGGGTTCCTGAGTCACAAAGATTACCTAATACTGAAGGTTTAAAATCCGCCTTAATGCCACTAAATGAGGCAAGATACGGTATCACTTGGGGTTGTGTAGGGGCTGCTTGGGCTTGCTTTGATGAAGCGTATAAACATGCTCTTGTAAGAGAACAGTTTAAAAAGAAAATCGCCTCTTTTCAAATAATCCAACAAAAATTAGTAGATATGTTTGAAAAAATATGGAAAGGGCAACTTCTTTGCCTTCATCTTGGAAGGATGAAAGAAAAGGGTAAAGCAAGGTATATTCACGTATCACTTGTAAAGAGAAACAACACAAGACTCGCACTTGAAGTTGCAAGGGAAGCAAGAGTGATTTTGGGGGCCTACGGTATAACAACCGAATATAACGCACTAAGGCATGCCAACAATCTCGAAAGTGTGCATACTTACGAGGGAACCTATGAAATCCATACTCTTATTGTAGGCAGATATTTAACAGGAATTGATGCGATAGATAGGTAACTTTAATTAATGGATTTTTTTAAATCAGAAGAAGAATTTGTAGAGTTTATAAAAAGGTTTCAAATTCCTCATCCCTATGTAAGGGAGGGAATTGGAGAAGATACGGCTATTTTGGAATTTAATGGTAAAATAATTTCTATCACAACAGATTCTTACTCAGAGGACATACATTTTAGGAGAAGTTATTTAACTTTAAGGGAAATAGCCTATAGGACTGTAGCAGGAGCATTAAGCGATCTTGCAGCTTGTGGTGCAAAACCAATAACTGTTCTTATTTCCCTTTTAATACCTGAAAATTTTAGTAAAAACGAAATAGAAGAATTTTACTCAGGTATTAGTGAGGTTTTAAATAACTTTGGAATTTCGATTTCTGGCGGTGATTTGATAAAGATAAAAGGTAAATTCTCTTTCACGATAACCTGTATTGGAGAAATCAGTGACTATCCAATACTAAGAAGGGGAGCTAAAGAAAATGATTTAGTATGTATAACTGGTGATACGGGAAGAGTTCTCGCGTCACTTGAAATGCTTGAAAATAATATAAAAGTTGAAGAAAAGATAAGGAAAAAATTAATTGAAAAATTCAAATATCCAAAACCAAGAATTGCAGAAATTATAGAACTAAAAGAAAAATTAAGAATTAGCTCTGGTATTGATATTTCAGACGGTATATCAAAGGACGCAAATAGACTAGCAAAAGCCTCTGGTGTAAAAATAATACTGGAAGAAGAAAAACTCCCCCTTTTACCAGAACTTGTTTCTTTTGCAGGCCTATTAAATAAAGAACCAATTTATTATGTCACAAATTCGGGAGAAGAATATGAGGTTTTATTTACAGTTCCTGAATCTGAAGCTAGTAAATTACCAGAGTGGGTAGCCATAATAGGGAGGGCTGAAAAAGGAGAGGGTCTCTTTATAAAAGATAAGGAGGGTAATTTAAGGGAGTTAAAGGGGGGATATGATTTTTTTGAAACGAGTAAGTATTTTTGAAAAATCCTGAGTTTAAGAATAAAATTAAATGAGGGGCGCCCGTAGCTTAATTGGACAGAGCACAGGGTTGCGGACCCTGAGGTTGTGGGTTCGAGTCCCACCGGGCGCGAAAAAGACAGAGATAAAGAACAAGTAATGATAAAAGCTTGTATATTTGACCTTGATAATACCTTACTTGATTTTATGAGAATGAAAAGAGAGTCAGTAGAAATGGCAGTAGAGGCTATGATAGACGCCGGGCTAAAAATCAAAAAAGACCATGCAATTGAAAAAATCTTTAAACTTTATAGAGAAACACATATAGAAGATCAAAGAATCTTCGATAGATTTTTAGAAATTGAGCTTGGATATGTTGATTATAAAATACTTGCAGCAGGTATCGTAGCCTATAGGAGAGCAAAAACTGCAAATATGATACTCTATCCACACATAAAGTATGTTTTAACAGAACTTTTAAGAATGGGATTAAAACTTGGAGTTATCTCAGATGCACCAAGACTGCAAGCTTGGACAAGACTAGCAGAAGTAGGACTTCACACTATATTTGACGCTGTAATCACTTGGGACGATACAGGAGTAAGAAAACCAAATCCTGAACCATTTCTTGCTATACTAAAAAAATTAGATGTAGAACCTCACAACGCTTTAATGGTTGGTGATTGGGCAGAAAGAGATATATACGGTGCAAAGGAAGTAGGAATGATCACAGTATTTGCAAGATACGGAGATACTTTCGGTACAAAAAATTCAGGAGCTGACTTTGAAATTGATGATCCTCTTGAACTTATCGAAATTGTTAAGAAATTAAATGAAAATAAGGGAGCTTAAAACTGGAGTTGACCTAGTAGAAATTGAAAGAATAAAAAAGGCTTATGAGAAATTTGGTGAAAAATTTTTAAAAAGAATTTTCACTGAAAAGGAAATTGAATACGCCTTTAAAAATAAAAACCCCTTTATTCATCTAGCCGGGCGTTTTGCAGCTAAAGAAGCCGTGATGAAATCTATAGGAAGTGGCTTTGGGCAAGGAGTCTACTTTAAAAAAATTGAAGTTATAAGAGATAAAAGCGGTAAACCAGAAATAAAACTTCACGGAGACTTAAGAGAGAGATTTAAAAACAAAAAATTCTCAATATCAATAACCCACGATGGAAAATATGCACTTGCCTTTTGTATTATGTTAGACTGTGAAGAGTAAATACTGTACCAAATTATACGAAAAATTTGAAAACATTAAAAGTAAAATCAAAGTTGGTGCTACCTTTGAAGAAGTAAAAGAGGAGCTAAAGGAGCTTTATATAGAAGTCAAAGATGAAATTGACTCACTTATAGAACTTTTAGAAGAGATAAAAAGAGAAACTTTAAAATTAAAAAGAGATACTCAGGTACGGGACCCTTTGAAATTTGTTCAAAGACTTCAAATAACAGATGTAGATGTTACTACCTTTATAGAGAAAGGGTGGAATGAGATCGCAAAAGGTAATTACGATGAGGCTATTAAAATTCTTGAAAGTGTAAGAGAAAAGGCTCCTGATAATGTGAAAGTTTTAAACCTTCTTGGCTGGGCCTATGTTCAATCAGGAAGGTACGATGATGCTTTTCCTCTTTATATAAAAGTTCTCCAAATTGAGCCTATGAACACAATGGCTATGAAAGATATAGGTTATATATGTTATAAAAAGGGAATATATGGTGAGGCTATAGAACACTTAGTTAAAGTAATAAGAATTAATAATAATCCCACTGCCACTTTGTACGCTCTCTATTATTTGGGACTAATTTATCTTGATAGAGAAATGTATGACGATGCTATTTCATTTTTCCAAAAGGCACTTGAAAAAGGGCCAAACCTTGTTGAGGCTATATATCACTTAGGTATCACTTATGAAAAAAAGAAAGAGTATGAAAAAGCAAAGGAAAGTTATAGGAAAGTTATAGAGATAGCACCTGACTCAAAATGGGCCCAAAAGGCAATTGAAAGGCTTGAAAACGTTTGAAGAATTCTTTGGTCTTAAGAAATCGCCCTTTAAAAATACCGTAGACTTAGATTTTCTTTTCTGGTCTGAAAATATAAAGGAGGGCTATGCTAGAATTCTTTATCAAATTTTTGAATTAAGGGGCGGCCTTTCTTTAATTCTTGGTGAAATCGGATGCGGAAAAACTACTCTTTCTAAATTAATTGAAAAAGATCTAAGAGAAAAAGGGAAAAAAACTCTACTTCTTTCAGATCCTCTTATTTCACCAGCAGCCTTTTTAAACCTTTTAGCTAAAAACTTTTTAGAAATTGAAAGTTATAAAAAAAGTAAAATAGCCTTAAGAAATGATTTAGAAAAAAAGTTTAAGAGTGATCCCTTTAGATTCGTAGTACTGGTTGATGAGGCTCAACTTTTAAGTTCTAAAATGTTAGAGGAAATAAGGTTACTTTTAAATATGGAAGTACCAGAGGGAAAACTTTTACAAATAGTTCTTTTTGGACAACTGGAGCTTAAAAAGAAACTAAAAAAACACCCAGCAATTATGCAAAGGGTCGCAATTGCCTATACTTTAAATCCATTCTCTGAAATTGAAACAGAAAATTATATAAAACATAGATTAAAAGTGGCTGGAGGAGACGAAAATATATTCAATAAAGAAGCAATCAAAGAAATTTACCTAATCACAAAAGGTTATCCCAGGTTAATTAACAGCATCTGCTCTAATGCCCTATTTATTGCCTTTACAAGAAATAAAAAGATAGTTGATAAAGAAACTATTTTACTTATAAAGAAGGACTTTGACTTTCACCTTAAATAAAAATTTTAAATATTTTCAAGATTTAATATTTTTTCAATCCTTCTAAGTACTTCAAAGGGAGCTAAATCATCAGTAAATATCTTCAAATCCTCAAAATTTGAACTTAGAAAATCATCAAGTTTTGATGGAATTTTCTTTTTAAGTAATAAAAGAGCTCTTGTACTTGCATATAACTCTGAGAGAGTTATTACCTTAAACTTATCTAGAATATCTAATAGTTTTAAACAGGAATTCATAGTCATCGGAACATAATCTTCTTGATTCTGTGAAGTAGGTATTGAGTCTGAAAGATCAGGAAATGTTAGAGTTTTTATATAAGAAACTAAAGATGCAACAAGAACATGCAAGATCATAAGACCTGATTTTTTTCCTGGTTCAGCTGAAAGAAACTTCGGCATTTCAACCACTTCACTACCCATCAAATGATTAATTCTTCTTTCAGAAACATTTGATAAGACTGAAATGATTTTCTTTAGATTTTCAGCAGCAAAAGATAGTCTTATTCCTATGAAGTTTCCTCCTGAAATAACTTTTTCATCTAATATTAAAGGATTATCTGAGACAGACTCTATTTCATCCTCAATTATTTTTTTGCAAAATTCAAAAACTTCATCAGTTGAGCCTCTTATTTGTGGCATACATCTAAAAGAATAAGGATCTTGTACGAGTTTCTTTTTTCTTTCAAATCTATAATCCTTTAAGAATTCCCTATAGATTTTAGCAAACTTTTTCTCACTCTTTGAATTACGTAAAGTTATAAGACTTTCGTTAAAAATATCCGGATTACCATCTATTGCAACAAAAGAAAGAAGGAATGCTTTATCATAAAAAGATAAGATAGTTTCAAGGTACTTAGTAACATAAACTAAAAGAGCTAACGAAACCTGAGTTCCATTTATAAGAGCAAGTGCTTCTTTATATTCCATTTCAAGTGGTTTTGTATTAGTAGACTTAAGAACAACATAAGTCGGCAAAAGTCTATCATCGTGAAATACCATTCCCCCACCGATTAAAGCCATAGCTATGTGCGAAAGGGGAATTAAATCTCCACTTGCACCCACTGATCCAAAAGAGGGAACATAGGGAACAATGTCTTTATTCAAAAATTCCTCAAGTTTTAGCACTACTTCAGGTCTTACTCCTGAATATCCCCTTGACAACATATATAACCTTAAAAACATTGCCATCCTAACAATCTCTTTTTTAAGAGGGGCTCCGTAACCTGAAGTATGGGAGATAATTAAGTCCTTCTGGAAGTCTTTCAGTTCATCTAAACTCAATTTTTTATCAGCAAATCTGCCTACCCCTGTGTTTATCCCATAGTACATCTCATCTTTTTTTATTAAGTTTTCTAAAACCTCTCTATTTGCCTTTACCTTTTTTAAAACTTCTGACTCAACTTTTATCTTTTTTCCCTTTGCAATGTTCCAAAGCTCCTCAGTATCTAATTTATCAAGACCTACGTGAAAGTACCTCATAGCTTAAAAAAGGGATATCTGGGAACTCAAATTTTTATTATAGTTTTTATTACTTTCTTCATCAAAAACGATAATTTTGCCGTAAACACCATCATAACCCGGAATTCTTTTTACTTTACCTTCTCTCATGTTTTTTATTCCCTCTATTATTCTCGTATCTACATTTTTTGAAAGCTCATCTAAACTCACATTAAGTAAAATATTCATTTCGTTATCATATCTTTTTATGAGAGACTCCCAAATTCTTTCTGTTTCTTTAGAGTTTTCTCCTTTATTTATCGTCTGAGCAATTATCTCTTTCAGTGGAACAAGATTTTTGTAAGGAATATAATTTTCAGGCTTTTCTCCAAAATTTCTATCTTTTAACTTATAAACTCTAGATAAGACACCTATTGTAAGCTGTCGATTACACCTTGGACATATATTATTTAGCTTATTTGACTCCTCGGGATGCATAGAAATTCCACAGCTCCTATGCCCATCATAATGGTACTTCCCCTCTTCGGGAAAAAATTCGATTGTAAACAAAAACTTTTCTCTATCTTTTTTTTCTAAAACATTTTTCAACTCTTCATATGAGAGGTAAGTCTTAAAAACATTAGCTTCTCGTCCTATTCTATCTGGAGAGTGTGAATCTGAGTTTGAAACAAGAGAAAAATTGTCAAGTGATGAAAGCATCCAATTCATAGGTGGATCAGATGAAAGTCCTGTTTCAAGAGCCTGTATCTCTTTAACGTAACTTCCAAAGGCTTCTTCTAGAGAATCAAAACCAGAATTAGAACCAAAAAGGGAAAACCAAGGTGTCCAAATGTGAGCTGGTATAATCATAATATCCTTTGAAACTTCCCTAACTAACTCAATAAAATTGATAGTATCTAAAGAAAGAGTAGGTCTTCCATCTGCACTTAAGGACCCGAAAAGAGAAATTTTCTTTTCAAGTGTTTCAACAGTTAAAAAATCAGGAAAAGTTAAAACAATATGAATCCTTTTGATTTTATCGTTTCTTGTGAAAACAAGATTTACTTCTGTTGTTAAGATGAATAAGGTTCCATCTATTTCAAAATAACCGTCTCCCCTTTCTTTTAAGACTTTTTTAAGTTCTCTTTTATACTCAGGATGAAGTATATCACCGGTTCCAAGCAGGTTAACTCCCTTATATTTTGCGTACCTCGAGAGAAAAGTTGGATTCATATTAGGGCTTGTAGCTCTTGAATAGGAGGAATGTATGTGAATATCTGCTATAAAATAATTCATTTCAAAGCGACGTATTGAATTCTTGTAGTATAAGAATTAGGTAAACTATATTTCAAGTGTTCATATACGTTAACTTCCTCAAAACCAGCTTTTTTTAAAGTATCTACAACTTCATCAATGTGATAAGCTTTTTCAAAGTGAACTTCTCTAACGTATCTTTCTTTGCCGTTTTCTTTCCATTCTATTGTAATCACAAGTTTTGAAATTTTTTCTTCCTCTATCCATTCATTTTCCCATATTGAAATAAAGTTTTTATGAATTTTTATATCTTTCCTTGTATCCCATAATTCTTTGAGTGCAAAAATCGAGTTCATGTCAAATAAAAAAATTCCCCTACTTTTAAGATTTTGATAGGCACAGTAAAAAGACTTATAAAGATCATCTATGTTTAAAAGGTAATTCATACTATCAAAGAAACAAAAAATTGCATCAAACTTCCATTTGAAATGAAATTCTCTTATATCAGAGAGAACAAGAGAAATCTTTTTACTATTTAGTTTTTCTATTTTCCTTTTAGCTACTTTAAGCATTTCAATTGATTTATCAACACCGACAATTTTTTCACAATACTCAGAAAGATAAATTGTTGGAATTATTGTACCACAAGCAAGATCAAGAAATTTCTCTTTTTTAATATTAAAGATATTCAGAAAAGAAACAGCATAATCGACCCATTCCTTATAGGAAACATTACTCATTAACTCATCATAGAATTGGGCAATTTTAGTAAATGACTTTGAAAATTCAGACACTAAGGACTTTTTTGAAAGGATTTCCAGTATTCTTTTAAATCACTTCTTTTGAGTGTATCAATTAAATAATCTGCAAACTCTGAGGTTGTAGCCCCTGTGGATCTACCTGTAATAACAACTTTTCTCTCATATTGCCCACAAATATCTAAAGCCATATCAAGCAAATCACCTTTTTCAACATAGCCAATGTGTCTTAAAAGCATTGCTGAAGCCCTTATAATACTTGAAGGATCTGCAAATTTTGCTCTTCCCTCCTCTACCATTCTTGGAGCAGAACCATGTATTGCTTCAAACATTGCGTATCTTTTACCCACATTTGCACTACCTGCCGTCCCAACACCACCTTGAAATTCAGCAGCCTCATCTGTCAGTATGTCTCCATACAAATTAGGCATTACTAAAACTTGAAACTGTGTTCTTCTTTGCTTATCAATCAGTTTTGCTGACATAATGTCTACAAACCAATCGTCAGCTTCAATTTCAGGGTATTCCTTTGCAATTTCATAGAAAACTTTTAAGAACCTACCATCGGTTTTTTTAATCACATTGGCTTTTGTTACTGCGGTTACTCTCTTTTTGTTATTTTTTCTTGCATACTCAAAGGCAAGTCTTATGATCCTTTCACTTCCTGGTGTAGTTATTACTTTGAAATCAATTGAAAGATCTTCAGTAACATCAATACCTTCACTTCCTACGGCGTATAGATCTTCTGTGTTTTCTCTAAAAAAGATCCAATCGATTCCCTCTGACGGAACTCTTACAGGTCTTATATTAGCAAAAAGATCAAGTTCTTTTCTAAGTGCGACGTTTGCGCTTTCTATGTTAGGCCATGGATCGCCAGCTTTTGGTGTTGTGGTAGGTCCCTTTAAAAGCACATGGCATTTTTTTATTTCCTCAAGTACATCATCTGGAACTGCTTTACAGGCTTTTGCTCTATTTTCAATTGTTAATCCTTCTATTTTTCTAAACTCTACAATTTTGTTTTTCTCTTCTTCCTGCAATAAAAATTTTAATACTCTAAGGGCTTCATCTGTTATAAAAGGTCCAATTCCGTCTCCTCCTGCCACTCCTATTATGATTGGTCTTATTTTAGTGTAGTCAATCCAATCTTCTGCACTTTTAATTTTTTCAACTCTTTCTATTTGTTTTTTCAGGATTTCAGCAAACTTTTCCTGTGCTATCTTAATTTTATCTTCCATCTTACTTTTTTATTTTCTTTGATGGACTTGAACCTTAAAAAATATATCTTTACTAATAATAGGGTTAATCACAAAGTTTTTAAAAATTATTATATACTTTACGGAAAGATCTTTTGAAATGATATTCAGTCTAAAAGGTTTTTTGTTTTTATCTTCCATTAATACTTCAATAGTATCGTAAACTAGACTTGAATCTCTTCTTTCAAAAATATAAATTGAGGTATCGGCTTTAATTTTTCCTTCCTTTAGATTATAGAAATTTTCAAAATTAAGGAGGAAAAACTCTGGTAAATAAGGAGATGAGAAAATTTCTGACTCTTTTTTCTCTTCAAAATCGTATATGAAAACTCTATCTTTTCTTACGAATAAAATTTGTGAGTCAGGTTTTGTGATTGAAAATCTCAAGTAACCTTCTCTATTTGCCCACAAGGCTCCCTCAAACTCTCTTCTATCTTCATCTGAAATTAGAATTTCAGTAAATTCTGCATAAATTGTTTTAACATTATTAAGGTAATAATCGCTTATTTTTTGCCAACTTGAAAAAAATAAAATTAAGTGTAAGACTTTTATCATCTAGATAGTCTATTTTTAACTAAAATTGCAACTTCAGAGGGTAAAGTTGCGACTGAAACATTAGCTTCCTCTAAGGCCTTTATTTTACTTTCAGCTGTTCCTTTTCCCCCTTCTATTATAGCTCCGGCGTGTCCCATTCTTTTCTCAGGTGGAGCTGTTCTGCCTGCTATAAAGGCTACAACAGGCTTTCTTACATTATGCTTTATGTACTCAGCCGCGTCTTCTTCGTCTGTCCCGCCTATTTCGCCAATTAAGACAATGCACTCTGTTTCATCATCTTTCTCGAACATCTCTAGTAAATCTATAAACCTTGTTCCAATAATGGGGTCACCACCGATTCCAACAGCTGTGGATTGTCCCAAGTTATTATTAGACAAATGATATACTACTTCATATGTTAAAGTGCCGCTTCGTGAGATAACTCCAACTGGTCCTTTTTTGAAAATATGGCCAGGCATAATTCCAACCTTTGCAATAGAGGGTGCTATTATGCCAGGGCAGTTTGGTCCTATTATTCTTACATCTTTCCCTTTGATATAATCTAATATTTCAGCGGTATCCTGAGCTGGGATTCCCTCAGTGATTGTGACTATAAGTTTAATACCTGCGTCAATAGCCTCGTACATTGCGTCTTTTGCAAAGGGGGCAGGGACAAAGATTATAGAGGTATTTGGGCCTTCTTTTTCTACAGCTTCAAGCACACTGTTAAATACCGGAATATCGCCCACCTTCTGTCCGCCTTTACCTGGAGTAACTCCAGCAACAACCTTTGTTCCGTACTCTTTCATTTTGACTGCGTGGAAAGAACCATCCCTTCCTGTAATTCCTTGAACTAAAACTCTTGTGTCATAGGATAGTAATATTGCCATTTTTATACTCCTCCCTTAAAGATTTTTTAATTATAAGATTTATGCGCATTTAAAGAAAATTTAATTCAGAAGTATAATATGTTATGAAAAAGATAATTACACCTTTGCCCTTTTTGATCTACTATTGCATAGCACCTTTAAATTATGACAAAGTAGCAATTAATAAGGGTGTTAACTATTATCTTGGTGTAGAAGGATTCTATGCCAAAGGCAAATACACTGTGCCAGCTTGTAATGGTTCTCCATATATGGATTTCCAAGGTTATGGAGCCATAGGTACCGGGGGAGTTTACTATGGATTTTCTAAGAGAGTTGCTATAGGAGTCGAAGTTTCAGGAGGAGCTATATTACCTACTGTAGAAGAATGCAATATTACTTTCTTTCCCTTAGGTTATGCATTCTTAAAATTTTCCCATTCCTTTTCTGATAACATATTAGCATTAAAAATTGGTGCCTGTTATCCTAACTATTTTAAAGCCGGATTTCTTTCAAGTTTACCTAATTCTGAAAAATTTTGTTTTTCTTATTTCTGGGCTTTCCCATATCTACACTCATTTGATATAAACATATTAATAGCAAAAAATTTTGTTCTAGCAACTGGTCTTTCCTGTTTCGGAGCAGGTAAGATGTTCTTAGCCACCTTTAAATTGGGTTTATCATTTAGAAAATAAGGAACAAGATTTCATCAGTAGGTCCCTTCAAAGGCAGAATAGTAAAAATAGTTGATAAACGGACATGACAGTTTGAACCTCTAATTATTATATCTTTCACTTTGACATATTCTAGCATTTCAACCATATCTTGAGCTGGTATTCCCTTAGTGATCTTAAGTATAAGTTTAATACCTGCATCTATAGCCTCATACATTGCATCCTTTGTAAAGGGCACAGGAATGAAAATTATTGAATATTCGGTCCTTTTGACTATGCGAGAAGAACTATCTCTTTTAGATTAAACTTATAATTTGCATTGATATAAAATTGAAATTCGACAAATTTTAGAAACATAAAGTATAATATAATCATGAAAAAGCTAATTATATCTCTACCTTTTCTGATTTACTATTGTATAGCACCCTTAAATCATGATAAAGCAGCAATTAATAAGGGTGCTAATTATTATCTTGGTGCAGAAGGGGTCTACGCCCAGGGCAAATATACTGAAGCAGGTTGTGGTTATACAGCTATTAGGGATTTCGAATATTATGGATTAACAGCAACTGGAGGAGCTTACTATGGATTTTCTAAAAATATTGCCATAGGAGCTGAGGCCTCCTTAGCAAGTGGATTATTTATTTCTGAAGGCGAGAGGGCTATAGCTTCACTCTATAATTCAAGTTATGCATTTTTAAAATTTGCCTTTCTATTTCCTTTTGGCATATTAGCATTTAAACCTGGAGTAAGTTTTCCTCAAATTTTTAAAATAGGAGTCCTTCTTGGAATACCTAATCCTGAAAAATTTACTCTTTCCTATTTCTGGGCTTACCCACAGTTTAATACACTTAGTATAAACATATTGGTAAGAGAGAATCTTGCTCTATCCACTGGTTTTTCCAGCATCAGATTCAATGGGGAGGACCATTCAACGAATTTTCACTTGGGGATCACATTTATTAGAAAATAGAAAGACCCTTTTTATTTTTTCACAGACCCCTCTTGATCGCGACTCCGTAAGTTTAACATCTACAGATTAGTAGTTTCGTCACTGTGTCTTTAATAAAGGGAGCAGAGACAAAAATTATCAAAGTGCCTTCAAACTCTCTTTTTCCCAGCCTCGAACGCACTGCTAGATACCAGAGTTATCACCAATAGATTTGTACCAGTACAGATTTGAAATTCAACAAATTTTAAAAGGTATAATATATCATGAGGAAGATAATTGTATCCCTACCCTTTTTGGCCTACTATTGTGTAGCGCCCCTGAATTACGATAAGGCAGCGACCAACAAGGGTGCTAACTTTTATTTTGGTGCAGAGGGATTTTATGCTAAGGGTACATATACTGAATCATCAAACTGTCAAACTACTATTAAAGATTTTAAGTACTATGGAGGTATAGTTACGGGAGGAGCTTACTACGGATTTTCCAAAAACGTTGCCATAGGAGCTGAAGCTTCCCTGGGAGCTGGGCTATATCTTGAAGACAGTAAAGGTAAGTTTCTTCCCTTTAATGTGGGCTATTCTTTCTTAAAACTTTCATTTCCGTTTTCTGATGGCATACTAGCATTTAAAGCTGGTCCAAGTTTTCCAAGCCTTGTTAAAATCGGAGTTATCGTAGGCGTGCCTAATCCCGAAAAGTCGAGCTTTTCCTATTTTTGGGCCTACCCACTTTTTAACACATTTAGTATAAGTATGCAAATAAAGGAAAATTTATTTTTACTAATCGGCTTTTCACAGAACAAATACGGAGAAGAATATGACCGCTCAACAAATTTTAACATAGGAATTTCTGTTAGAAGATGAAAAAGATAAAGATTTAAAAATGCGAGAGCCTATACTCTACTCAATAGAGTTCTCTCTTATTGAAATCATGAGTAACAGATACTTACCAAATTTCACCGAATCAAAATCTGACCTTTACTCAGTAGGAAAAAATTGAAATCTTAGATGATATATCTTTTACTTTTTTCGCAGGTATTAACTTCTTCATTCTTAGAAAATAGGGGAACGAGGTTTCATTTAGGTATAGACATCTCAACAGATAGAAAGGTGGGTATTCCTATAGTAAGCCCCTTCAAGGGTAAGATAGTAAAAGTAGTGGATAAATGGAGGGGATACGGAAAGGCTCTCTACATAGAAAATAGCGAAAATTTCATTTATGTGTACGTCCATCTGAACGGATTTAAAAGAGATATCGAAGAGTATATTTACTACGAGAAGAAAAAAATTAAAAAAAACGAAATAGAGATAAATACGAATATAGAATTAAATGAAAATGATACTATAGGGTACTCGGGAAACACCTCTACGGCAATTCCTCATATACACCTTGAAGTAAGAAGAAAGCTTAACAAAGCTTTAAACCCCCTATTTTTCCATGAAGTAGTAGACACTGTAAAACCTGTCATAGAAAAAATAAAAATTTATCCACTCGGAAAAACTTTAGTTTATTCTAGCTTTTTACCGGTTGAGCTAAAGAGACCTTTCCCAGAAACACTAAAGATTACCTCTGACTTTTTCTTATGGATATCTGCCTTTGATCTTCAGAAAAGAAACTCAGATAAAATGAGTATCTATTCTTTAAAAGTCTTTTGGGGAGACTCACTAATCTGCGAATTAAAATACGACAGTATAGATATTGATAAAAATTTTCTTGCAAGAGCCCTTTATACAGAAACAGGAGGTCCTCTATCAGAAAGTTTTATCCATCCTATTTTATCAGATGAGGCATTTTGGAAAGGAAACACTTTTATAAATTTAGAAACTGATAATATAAAACCCCTTAGAATATTTGTATACGATTTTAAGAGCAATAGTGACTCCGTAAGAATATTTATTAAAAAAGAAATTGATAAAAATAAAAAAATCAAAAGAAAAAAGGGAATTTATTTTGTTTTTGATGGTATGGTAATAGTCGATTCAGTGGAAAGAAAGATTTTTTTGGAACCAGGACAATCAGGTAAAATTTTTGATTATATTTACGTATTCCCCTTACCTGAAAAAAACTATCATGTAAAACTAGAAAAATTTGAGTTAACATTACCACAAAATTTTCAATTCTTTCCTTATCCCATATTTTTAAAAGAAAAAGAAGAGACCCTCCTTGTCTACTCTGCCGAAGTTCTCTTTAAAAATCCCATAAAAGTAAAGGTTAAAAATAAAAAAGATAAAGAAATAATTTTAAGATCACGAGGATATAGAACCTCCCCTAAATTTTTAACTTCGGATTCAATCTTCGAAATTTACTCATGGGGCAAATATTTCATAGCAGTTGACACAGTTAAACCTGTAATTGTAGGCAAAAAGAATTTATACGTTAATCCCTCTAAACTTGAAATTAAATTCATAGTTAAAGATAATTTTTCATTAAAAGATATTGAATTTTACATCGACGAGGAGTGGGAACCCGTTAGCTATAACTCATCAACCAAAGTGGCAAAAATCAGAGTCTATAGAAAAATCGAAAAAAAAGAAAGTAACTTTAAACTAATAGCTAAAGACTTCTCGGGAAATATAAATGAAATAACAGGTAAACTAATCTACATAAAAAAATAATCTACATAAAAAACAATTTGAATAAACGCATAAAAGAAACTTATAATAAACTTCCGTTATAAGGCCTCACCGAAAATGGGAAAAAAGAAATCTCACATCTCTGTCGCAGAGCTTTTAAAACCAGAAGTAAGGGAATTAATAAAGAAAAAAAATTATAAAGAATTAAAAACAGCAATAGTTAACTTTGAACCCGCAGATATAGCTGAATTGCTCCAAGAGCTAAACAAAGAAGAGGCAATTTCAATCTTTTTAATGTTACCAAAAGATTTAAAAACCGAGGTATTCTCAGAACTTACAAGTAGTTTTCAAGAAGAAATTATAAAGGGCCTTAAAGAAGAAGAAATAAAAGTTATACTTTCAGAGCTCTCACCAGACGACAGAACCTCACTTTTTGAAGAACTTTCTCCCTCTTTAACAAGAAAACTATTAAATTTACTTACACCTGAAGAAAGAAAAGAAGCCCTAACCCTTTTAGGTTATCCCAGGGGAAGCGTAGGAAGACTTATGACCCCAGATTATGTAGCCTTGAAAAAGGATCTTACAATCAAAAAAGCGATTGAACATATAAGAAAAAACGGTATAGACGCAGAAACAATTAACATGATATATGTGGTTGATGAAGATTGGCGACTACTCGATGATATTCCCCTAAGAAAAATCATACTTGCTGATCCAAACGATAAAATAGAATCTCTCATGGACTTTAACTTCATCTCAATAACTCCCTATGAGGATCAAGAAAAAGCAGCACACATCATGAGAAAGTATAACTTGATATCTTTACCAGTAGTTGATAGTGAGAATCACCTCTTAGGAATAGTTACTGTGGATGATATAATGGACGTAATGGAAGAGGAGCAAACTGAGGATATAGCAAAAATCTCTGCTATACATCCAGAAACTATTGGTCTTGAGTTAATGACAAAAATTAAGGAAATTCCGATAAAAAAATTGTATAGAAGTAGAATCGGTTGGCTCCTATTTTTACTTTTTATAAACCTTATAACAGGTGGAATAATTCAAAGATTCGAGGATACCATCGCAAAATACATTGTGCTTGTTACGTTCTTACCTGTCCTTATTGATACTGCTGGAAACGCTGGATCTCAATCTGCAACACTTGTAATAAGAGCCATGGCACTAAAAACTGTTGAATTTAAAGATTTCTTCTACTTGATCCTTAAGGAAATTCTAATTTCATCTGCTTTAGGATTAACACTAGGCTTAGGAATATCTTTAATTGGTCTTTTTAGGAGTCAATCTTTAATCATAACCTTATGTATTGGTGCTTCTATGATTATAAATGTGCTAGTTGGAAGTTTAGTTGGTTTATCATTACCTTTTATACTCACAAAACTAAGAAAGGATCCGGCTTCGGCTAGTGCACCACTTGTTACAACAATTGCTGATATTTTAGGGACTCTCTCGTATCTCCTTTTAGCATCAATTTTACTAAAGTAATTTAGTCAAATTGGACACCATATACTTGTGAAACACCTCTATCCATAGTTATTCCGTAGACTCTACCTTTTACTTCCATAGTTCTTTTGTTATGTGTTATGATTAAAAGTTGTGATTTCTCGGATAATTTTTCGATGTAGCTAGTTAATCTCAGAGTATTTGAGTCGTCAAGAGAGGCATCAATTTCATCTAATGCAAAAAAGGGAGAAGGTGAAAGCTTCGCAAGAGCAAAAAGAAAGGTTAAAGCAAATAAACTTCTTTCTCCTCCAGAAAGTAATAAAATAGATCTTATCTTTTTCCCACTCGGTGAAACCTCAATTAAAAGTTCGGACTCAAGAAGATTTTTCTCATCGTGTGGCTCTATTTTTATGTCTCCACCGAGCAAAATTGCTGAAATAACTTTGAGTTCCTCTTTTAAAAGATTCAAAAACTCAAGGTATTTTTCCCTTGCTTCCCTTTCCATTAAAAATAGTGAATTTCTTAATTTAGCAACGCTTTCTTCAAGATCTCTATAAGCCTTTATCTTCTCGTAATATTCACTCTCTAAAACTTTGAACTCTTTCTCTGCTAACAAGTTGACATCATGCATTCTATCTATTTCTCTTTCAATTTCACTAATCTCCTCCTTTAATTTTCTTACGGAAATATTTTCAGAGATAAACTCTATTCCAACTGGATAGAGCTCTAGGCTCTTTTCTATCTCGTGAATGTCCTGTCTTAACTTTAATATTCTTTCTAACATTCGTTCAAGATTTTTTTCTTTGATATTTAAGGAACTTTTTTTCTCCTCTAATTCTTTGTCGATCTCTTTCAATTTAGATTCAACCCGAGAGATTTTCTCTCCTAAGTCGTAGAGGACTTTTTCAAGAGCCTCTCTTTTGTCCTCAAAGTCCCTAATATCACGCTCAGTATCATTAATTTTTCTTTTTATTTCTTCCAATTCTTTTTCTCTTTCAAGTAAACTACTCTCATAAAATTTAATTTTTTCTTTAAGACTCTCATATTCTTTATATTTTTCTTCAGCTGCCCTTAGCAATTCGTATTCTTTCAACTTTCTTTTTTCTAAATTTTTTAATTCTTTTAACTCCCCTTCTCTTTTTGTTACTTCTATATTAGTCTCCTCTTGTTCTTTTTCTAAATCCCTCAGGTTTCGAACGTTTTTTTCATACTCATCCTTTAAACTATTTAGCTTTAAATCCATCAAATTTAAGTTGGACTTAATTTTCTCATAATCTAAATTTAATTTTTGAATTTTACTTCTAACTTTTTCTCTATTACTTATGACTTCATCCAACTCCCTTTTTACCTTTGCAAACTCATCTTTTATTGAATTTAAATCTTGTCTCATTACAGAAAATATATTTTCTAGTTCTTCTACTCTTTTACTATATTCAATCTTATTAGAGACGATTTTTTTTAGTACGCCGTCTCTTGTTATCAAATGTCCATCCCTTGAAACAGCGTAATCACATTCATTTTTTTTCCAAGAAACTAAGGCTTTTTCTTTATTATCAAAAATCTTCAATCTACTAAATCTTTCTTTGATTATATTTCCGATGCCTTCAGTGCTTTTAAACCCTGAAATTGAGGAGCCCTCATATTTTTCTCTCTCTAGTATAACTTTTCCCCCCTTATCAAGAAACTCTTGAATTTTAGCATCTAACTCATAATTATTTAGAACTTTTGCATCAAGAATATCTTCAATTGCGATGAAATAATCTACATTCTTAGAAAAGTCTAAGTAGCTATATAGAAACTCAAGTTCTGGGATTGTATCCTCATCAATCTTTAAAATAGACTTTAATTTAATTAATTCTCCCTCTAATTTATTTATCTCCCTCTCTAATCTGAATAAATTTTCTCTCTTATTTTTTTCTTCAAGAGATAAATAATTTGATTTGCTCTCTAATTCACTGAGCAAGCTCTTAAATTTCTCTATTTCAAGCTTAAGTTCTTCAATTTCCCTCTCCCTTGATTTTCTGTTATTTTCAATCTCTTCTATATTTTTTAATAACTCCCTATTTCTGTCCTGTATACTTTTAATTTTAATATCTATCTCCTCTTGTCTCAGTTTACACCTTGTAAGATATTTTTCATTTTCTCGAACAGTTTTAGCGATTTTTTCCAACTCTTTTTTAACTTTCTCAACTTCATCTCTGTTAAAGGCTGAATATAACTCTAAGTCTTTTAAACTCTTTTTTAAATTCACTAGCTTTTCTTTATTTTCCTCTATTAAAGAGCCCACAAAGATTTCTCTATCTTTAAGAGTTGATAACTCACCGTACTTACGATTTAACTCTGTTAAAAGCCTTTCTTTTTGAGCTAAAAGCGGTTCTCTTTCTTTTCTTAAGTTTTCTAACTCTTTTAGAAAATACTCTTTTTCCTCAATAATTTTTTTAATATTTTCTTTTAAGACATAAACCTCACTTTCAAGATTTTTAAAAAATTCCTCGCTTTCTTTTAATTCTTTTTCTTTTTTACTTTTATCTCTAATTAACTTTGAGTACTCAGCCTTTAAAACCAAATTTCTCTTTTCTTTTAAGATCTCGTTTAAAATTCTATATCTTTGTGCTCTTTTCATCTCTTCTTCTAAGTCTCTCATTCTCTGTTCCTTATCTTTTAAGACTATTTCAAAGGCCTTTAAATCTCTCTCGGTTTTTTCTAATCTTTTTTCGATAACCTTTTTTTTATGATCAAAGTCATAAAGTTCACAAGCTTCAAAAATCATCTCTTTGATTCTTTCCTTTGGTTTTCTTATAAGTTCTTCCACATCTTCCCACTGAAACTGAGCATAGCTTTTTTTTCCAAAAAATTTTTCTATTTCTTCTTTATAACTTCTTTCTGAAACATTATTATCATCTATAAGAAACTCCTGAGAATTATCTCTATATACTCTTCTTGTGAACTTTGTGATTTTACTTTCGTTTTGAAACCAAATTGAGACCTCTGCAAAGGGTGCTGCCCTTTTTTCCTTTGTCCCCCAAAAGATAAGTTCTTTAAGCTCCTTAACTCTTAATTTATTTAATCTATTTTCTCCAAGAACAAACCTAACAGCTTCAAAAATGTTAGATTTTCCACAACCATTTGGACCAACTATAAGAGAAATTTTATCAGATAAAACTATTTCTGCTTTTTCAAATGATTTAAAACCATTTAGTATTATACTTTTTACTTTCATACCTAAATTTAAGGCTTAGACCAAAACTCCCCTTTTAAATTTCCTATTCTTTTTATTATCTCAACCATATTCTTTGCTATTCTGTCACACTCATATAACGTATCTACATTTTTCTCAATAGGACCTACAGCATAGGTAATAGAATAAGGTGGAATTATTGCTCCCATAAAATTTAAGGGAATAAGTATAGATGAGGCTGTACTTATAGCACCATTTTCCTCACATGAAATAACGCAGGAAACTACTTTACCCGCAAGAAGTGGTTCCACATTATCCAAAGCTGTTAATAGATCTAAAAAATTCTTCATAAGACCTGAAGGACCAAACCAGTAGACTGGAGTACCAAAAACAATCCCATCAGCCTTGATAATTTTTTCGTAAACTTGAGGTAACACCTCTTTAAAAACTTGTGGATTACAGAGTGACTTATCTTTTGAATAACAACCTAAACAGTACGGTACATTCTGGTCAACAAGAAAAATCATTTCTGTCTCTGCCCCTAGTTCTCTTGCTTTTTCAAGAACAGTATTTAAAAGAATTGTTACTTTCCCTCCTTTTATTGGGGATCCCGAGATTCCAAGAATTAGCATTAATCATTTTAAGATTTTAAAAATAATTCTTTCAAATTTTATAATTATTTTAAAAGTGAGGGAGGAAAATGGAGGAAAGAACTATATGTTTTAACTGTGGAAGATACGTAGGGGCAAAAGATAGATGCCCCTATTGCGGCGAGGAACAGTTAAAACCTATTGGAATTGAATTTTTAAAATGGACTAGCTTAATAGTGGCTATTTCAGGTGTTTTCTTTTTATTCATATCCGCAAGAACCCAGGAGGCCCCCTTAGTAAAAGTTATAGACTTAAAACCAACTATGAACTTTGCAAAGGTAAAAATGCAAGGAGTAGTAAAGTCTTCTCCTTATTATGATGAGGAAAAAGGAGGTTATCTTTCTTTTTGGCTCGACGATGGCACAGGAAACATTAAAGTAAGAGCTTTCAAAAACGTAGCAAAAGAAATTATTGACAAAAATATGTATCCCACAATAGGAGATTCAGTTTCTTTAAAAGGCACTCTCTATATAAAAGAAAACTTCTTAATAACTATAGAAAAAAGTGAAGATTTAAAAATCAAGATTCCAAAACATATTAATGTTAAAATTAAAGAAATAACAGATACACTGATAGGAAAGAGAGTTGAAACCGAAGGAACTATATACTCTGTAAATGAATATAAAAATAAATCGATAGGTATTAGAATAGGTGATTTGGGTTCTTTCATAACTGTTTTTATTCCTAACTATTATAAAGAAAAAGAAAAAATTCTCGGACTTGAAAGGGGAACAAAAATTAAAGTTAGGGGGGCTGTTTTTGTATATAAGGATAACCTTGAGATAATACCTCACTACGTAGATGAGATTTTAGTTATCGGAAAAGAAGAGATAAAAATTAGTAAAAAAAGAGAAACTACAAAGATTAAGGGTGAAGTTTTAGAAGGCTCAACTTTTAAAAAGAGTATAAAATTAAAAATAAAAACAGAAGAAGGGATTGAGGAAGTGCTTTTATGGAAATCTCTTCTTGAAAAAAAGTACAAGAATGAAATAATTAAAATTCTCACTGGATCTATGATAGAATTTGAAGTTTATGAGAGAGAATACAAAGGCAAAAAGGAAAAAAATGTAAGTAGTTTAAGAGTAATCTCATATCCGGAAAAGGTTACAAAGATCTCTGATATACTAAACAGAAATATTGGGGAATTCCTAAAAACTGAGGGAAAAGTAGAGGAAATTAAAGAATTTGAGAAAGGAACAAGAGTGATCATAAAGGATGAAACAGGCGAACTTATAGTTTGGATATGGAAAGATATTTGGGATAAAGTTAAAGGAACTTTTGGTGAAGGCGATAGCATAAGAGTAATAGGTGAACTAAAGGAATTTAGGGGCAAGAAAGAAATTATTCCAAGAGTTCACTATGATATTATTCCCATAAAATGAATATACTTCTCTGTTTACTTGTTTCTCTTATTGGGACAATTGTTGGTATTTTATTTTCGTGGATACCGGCACTTCATATTTATAACATTTTGGCACTAGTTATCCTTATTGAAAGTGAATTTTATATTTTACCTTTAAACCTTTTACCCTATTTTTTTATAGGTGCCATTGTTGGTTATGCATTTACAGGGATTATACCTGCTGTTTACTTTTCAACTAATGATGATTCTACTCTTTTTTATCTATTACCAGCGCAAAAATTCTTACTTTACGGAAGAGCTCATGAAGCTGTCTTATTATCTACAATTGGATCTATAGGTGCAGCCTTTATAGTTTTAATTTCAACAGCCTTTTTACCTTTTATCTTACCTCCTTTAAGGGATTTACTAACTCCCCATATGGCCTGGATAATTGCTTCAATAGGAGCATTTATGATACTCTCGGAGTGGCCACGAACTACTGATAGACCAAAAACGCCCCTTGGAAGATTAAAAGAGGCTTGGGGTTCTCTAATAATAGGAATCTTAGTTTTTGTTCTATCAGGTATTCTTGGGTATATAGTTTTAAGGGGGGGATTAATGAGTCCTGAAACATCCTTTCAAAATCTTATGCCACTTTTCCTGGGTCTATTTGCTGTTCCTTGGTTAACAATGAATATAGTTTCAAGACCTATAATACCAATTCAGGATACTGAAAACAAAGTTATAACAAATTATCCACGAATTTTAAGGGGAATTTTTGCAGGATCCTTAGGTGGTGGAATTGCAGCTTTTTTTCCTGTTATAACTGGTGGCATAGGTGCTTTTCTTGCAGGTCATGCCACTGCACAAAGAGGTGATGATATTTTTTTAATTGGACAGGGAGCAAATAGATTTTTATATTATGTTGGAGGTTTTTTATTATTTTTTGTTCCCTACCTTCATATAAAAAGAGGGGGGGCAGCCTGGATGCTTAATATAATTTATACTCCTCAAACCTTCTCGGAATACTTTTTGATAATAGGAAATCTACTTATAAGTTCCTTTATAGCCTTTTATTTTACTATAAAAATTTCAATTATAATAGCAAAAAACATACATAGAATCCCCTATAAAAATCTCTCAATAATAATTTTAATTTTTGTTATAATTCTTACTTTTTTGATGACAGGTTTTGAAGGTCTTTTGATTTTATTTGTTTCAAGTGCTGTAGGACTTTTGCCACCTCTTTTTGGTACAAGAAGACTTAACTGTTTGGGAGCTCTTATTTTACCACTTACAATTCAGATGAGCTCCTTTGCTGAAAGTTTTGCTAAATTAATGGGATTCTAATTAAAAATTAAATTTCAAAAAATTACTTTATTCATCACTTCTGTACTACAAACTTTATTATTTTTTTAATCTCAGCAGTTTCAAGTGAAAGGAAGTATACACCAGAGGGTAAATTGAGCTTTGTTTCCAATTTATGTATCCCCTCTTTTTTCTCTTCATTTAAAAGAATCTTTATAACTTTTCCTGAGACATCATAAAGTATTAGGCTTACCCTCCCTCTTTTAGGAACTGAATAAGTTATATTGATTATACCTTAGGTTTACACTCTAAAATTGGCGGGGACTTATAAGTTGTGTCTTTTACCATATCTTCAGAGATACCTGTCAAGGCTCCTGTTTTAAAATGCTGCTCATTCCAACCACTTGACTGTTTACCAAAAATTGTTACCCATCTTGTTGCTTTTAACCCTGCATGATAATAAACAGGATGGTATACTATTCTTGCTCGCCAATGATAAGCCCTATTTTGCTCTAAACCACTGAATAGGTAGTTTATATCTGCTCCTTCTACTCCTGTATCATAAAAGCTTGTCAAATAAGTGTTTGTGCCGTTAAAGGGAACACCAAATTCCTTTATTTCTGCTCCAAGTCTCACTTTTGCCCTGCCTAATATACTTCTGCCTCTTAGTTTGAGCCTAATACCATTGTAGTTAGATGTACCGAGTAGTTCAACTCTTGCACCCGGTTGATTAGCCTGCATAGGAATAAGATGAAGCCCATCACCTTCACCTCCATAATACAGGTATGCTCGTCCTTCATCAACTTGCTGACTATCAAAACCATAAGCACCTATTATTACATCAGAGTAGCAATCACCATTAACATCACCTGCTGTTGAAACTGAATTACCAAAGTAGGCGTATCCTTGGTCAGTTGGGCCAGATGTCCGGTTAGGATTTGGAGATAAACCTTTTTCGCCTATGACTTCGTATCTTGTTTCTTTTTTGTTAAAAGCGTTTATCTTAATCAAACCATTATCAAATCAAACTTCAAAAGTTTCTCACCATCAAAGGTAAATACAATCTCTTTCTCCTCTACTTCCTTTGTCAGATTCTCATACTCTATTTTTGCTTTCCAATTAGTTCCATAAACCGTTAAATCAGAGGGAGAAAAATTTATCCATTTAGAATAAATAATTAAGCCTTCCTCGGTATTTTCAATCTCTAAATTTTTATATCTTATTTTATCATCTTTTAATTCTGGTTTATCTTCATTTGAAAGTATAACCTTTATGTTCTAAGGATACCTCTTATTTTCTGATATCTTTCTCGAAAGCATTTCTATTTTATCAGCATCAAAAAAAGCATGAAATTCATTTTCTCTGTTCCAAACATGCAACCTCTTTTCCTTATAAATAACACCATTACACATATCAAGATAGTTGGGTCTATATTCATCTTTCTTTATGTATTCAATTGCTTTGGCGAGCCAATCAGAATTTATTTCAGAATTAGAAGTAATATTTTTAATTTTTATACCCTCCTGAGTACTGAATAGAACCCATAAAAAAGTTAGAGTATAATAACGATTCATAAAATTTTTTGTTTTAATATTAGGAATTGACCTATATTTGATTATCTAAAACTTATGAGTTTCTAAATTTACATCTTCATATTCAATTAAAGATTTTTCAATTTTTAAACCAACACTTAAATCACTATACTTTAAGGCAGACTTTAAAGCATTTTTGATTGCAATCTCTGAACTTCTTCCATGACCTATAAAAACAGAACCATTTATCCCAAGTAAGGGTGCTCCCCCTAACTCTTCATAGCTTAACTTCTTTAAAAAGGACTTAAAAACATTTTTCATCAAATAAAAGCCAATTTGATTTTTAATCGACTTTTTTATGTAACCAGAAAAGAAATCATATGTAAATTCTACAAGTCCTTCACCAAACTTTAAGAGGGAATTTCCTGTAAAACCATCTGTAACAACTACATCTGCCTTACCTCTTAAAATTTCATTTCCTTCAATAAAACCTATAAAATTTAAATTTTTATCTCTTTCAAAAATTTCCTTTGCTTTCATTATAAGTTCATTTCCCTTTGTTCTCTCTTCTCCAATTGAAAGAAGAGCAACTCTTGGATTTTTTATCCCCATTACTTCCTCAACAAAAATTTTTCCCATTACACCAAACTGATAAAGAAAAATGGGTTTTGAATCGGCATTTGCACCAACATCTAATACTGCACAATAGTTTTTTTCAGTAGGAAAAAGAGCACATATGGCGGGCCTTTTTACACCCTTAAGTCTTCCTAAAATTTTTATTGAATAGGCAAGTACAGCTCCTGTATTCCCAGCACTGAAAAATACATCAGCTTTCCCTTCTTTTAAAAGATTAAGTCCTATAGCGATTGTTGAATTTTTTTTAGTTTTTAAAACATCAGAGGGCTTTTCATCCGAGAAAACTCTATCTTCTGCTTCGATAAACTTTACTTTATCACTTGGCTTTACTTCACCCTTTAAATCTTTTGTACCAACTAGATATAAAAAACAATTTGGATTCTCCTTTAAAAATAACTGAGCCCCTTTAAGCTCAGGATAAGGGGCTTTATCAGTACCAAGTAAATCAAGAACTATTCTCATTTATGCTTTTTTTACTTTTTCCTCTATATGAATGATGGGTCTTCCCTTGTAGTATCCACAGTGAGGGCAAACCCTGTGAGGAAGTTTTGATTCCCCGCAGTTAGGACATATTGATAGGCCCATTAGCCTAATTTTATAATGAGTTCTTCTTTTTCTTCCTCTTGCCCGTGAGTGCCTTCTTTTAGGAACAGGCATTTTCTATCTTTTATTCTACTTTAGGACTTGAACCCTTATTTTTAAACTCTTCAAGTAATACTGAAAAGGGTGAACGAGTTCCACCAACTTTGTGTCCACAGTCTTTTTTATTTCTATCAACACCACATATAGGACATAGACCTTTACAGTCCTCAGAGCACAAAGGTTTAAGCGGTAAAGAAAGAAGCACCATCTCTTTTAATAATGGCATAGTATCAAGTTCGTAATCTTCAACATAAATTGTTGAAACATCTTGATCTGTAAAATTATAATCTCTTTTTAATAAAGATGGATCTTTCCCGATAAGAATATTATACGTAAAATTTTCCTTAATTGGAAATTTAAATTCACTTAGACAGCGAGAACATGCTAACAACCCCTCTCCATCAACAGATATATAAAAAACATACTCTAGTCCCTTTCTCTGAATCCAACCCGACACGTTTAAATGGACCTTTTTTATCTCAGAATCTTCAAATAATTTCTCGCTCTCATTTCCCCTTAGTTCATAGGAAAATGGTGTTTTTCCCTCTTTTAGTTCTTTTAAGAAAACTTTCATCTTTTAATAATAATATATATTTGTTTAAAATTCAAGGAAAAGCTATTTTTATCTTGGAGTAAAGCCTATTTTTTTCACTTCTTGTTCATGAATTTTTATTTCTCCAAATTTTTGCTCAAATTTTTCAATATTGTCAGAAAGAGCTTTTAGTAATAATTTGGCATGAGGAGGAGTCATAATTATTCTGGCTTGAACTTTTGCTTTTGGAATACCTGGCATTATTTTTGCAAAATCAAGAATAAATTCAGATGGAGAATGAATAATCATAACAAAATTTGAGTATATTCCTTCTGCTTCCTTCTCAGGAAGCTCTATTTGAATAGGTGGTTGAGAAACAAAATCTTTCTCTTCCATTTTAAACCTTATAAAGAAAAACTGAGCAATTGGGGCATCTAATTAGATCTTTACCCTCTACAGTAAGAAGAGATGTGGGAAGAACAGCAAAACAGTTGAGACAAGTACCCTCAATAAGAGGTGCAACTCCTCTACCATATCTTTTAAGTAACATCTCGTATTCATCTCTAATTTCAAGGGGTAACTTCTCTATCTCTTTTTCTCTAACTTCCTTTAACTTTTCTATTTTCTTTTCATTTATTTCAAAGCCAATTTCCTTATAATAGGGATTTTCAAGAAGTGAAAGCTGTGAATCTAAGTCGTTAATTGCTATTAAAATATTGATAATATTGTTTATTTTTTCTTTAGCCACCTTTAGACTCCAGTTCTTTTATATAGTTAATAAATTTTTTCTCATTTTCAAAATTTAAATAACTTTTATCCTTTGAGAGAATACGTGCAAGATGTGCAATCTTTCCAAGTGTTATTAAATACCTTGAATCAGGATCTATTGGTGTGGCACACAAGAGAAAAATTAAATGAACAGGTTTGCCATCTATAGCATCAAATTCTACTCCCTTTTTACTTATACCAACAACTAAATAAACGTCATCAAGGGTAACACTTCTTGAATGGGGAATTGCTATGCCTTTACCGATTCCTGTTGATCCTATTTCTTCTCTTTTTAAAACTGACTCATATACACTTTTTTTCTTCTCTTCACTTATTGGTAAAACATTTATCATCTCTTTTAAAACCTCACTCTTTGTCTTACCCTTAAGATCAAGTATAACATACTCGGGCTTTAATAGTTTAGATATCATTCCCCCTTAAAAAATTTTTGGGATTGAACCCATTTTTTTCTCCTCAAATAAATTTATCCTATTTTTTTCTAAGTACTCTACAAAAGAGTATAAGTAATCCCGAATTATTTTATCAAATCTTGTAGTAATATCTTTTAACTCATTGAAATACGTGTCTATAAAATTATAACACTTCTCTAAAGCACCATTTTTAATTAGAAAAACTCTTACCTTTCTACTTAAACTTACATTATTTTCTTTAAAAAATCTTGGGAATCTTTCTTTTATCAAATCTTTATATAAAATGTGGGGAAGAGTTATCTTACTCCTTTTTATATCTTCTCCTTCATTATAAAAGTCATAGAGATCATCAAGAATTTGAAATATAACACCAAATTTTAAGCCGAAGTTTCTCATACTTATTAGGTCTAAGCTTCCTGATAATAGGGCACCCATCTCACAGCATGCTGAAAAAAGTGAGGCAGTTTTTTTTTCAATTAGAGTTAAGTATTCTTCTAAATCAAACCTTTTCTCCCTTTCAAGAAATTCATCGATTATTTCACCCTCACACATCTCTATAGAAGTTCTTGAGAGAATCTCAAAAAGATACGGATTTTTTACTTTACTTAAAAATTCTATTGCTTTTGAAAAAACAAAATCTCCTAATAGTACTGCAATACGATTGCCATAGTGGTAGTTAAGGGTAAAAGTTTTTCTTCTTTCTTTAGCCCCGTCTACAACATCATCATGAATCAAAGATGCAAAATGAATAAGTTCAACAGCACAAGCCACATTCACCTTCTCTTCACTTAATTCTTTAAAAGCTAAAGAAGAATACAAGACAAGTAAAGGTCTTAATCTTTTCCCCTCTAAAAGCCTCTCATCAACTTTAGGTAAATAACTCTCCTTAAAAATTTCCCTTATTTTTAAATTAACTCTCTCTAACCCCTCCTTTACAGGTTCATATAATTCTTTTATGTCCATTAAAGTTAATTATAAATAATTTTTTGGTCTTTTTTCACTTTTAAATGGTGATTTAAAGAGATATATACCAAAAGGTAAGTTTGCTATAACTCCTGAAAGAAAATAAAGAAGAGAAATGGAGACAGAAGATTCCGGTGAAAAATACTTACTGAAAAGGATATAAAAACCTGCTTCTCTTACTCCTAATCCTGAAATTGTAAGAGGAATAAGGTTCAAGGCATTTATTAGAGGAATTATAAAAATAAATACAAAGGGAGAAATGTTAAAAGATAGGGTTCTTGCACAATAGTACGCCTGAATTGAAAAAAAGACTTGCAAAAAAATGGTTAAAATAAAAGAGAAAAACAAAAGTTTTTTATACTTTGAATAAGTTTTATAAGAGTTATAAAAGTTTTCTATTTTTTTATTTATTCCCAAAAGGGGTACACTTTTAATAAGCTTTTTAAAGTTTACTTCAAAAAAGTGAGATTGAGTTACAAAAAGCAGAGAAATTATAGAAAAGGATATAAAGATACAAAAAAGTAGAAGAATATGTGAATTGGGGATTCCCTTTATAAAAAGAAGACCAAAAGGAGCAAAGGAAAAAATACCAAAAAGCCCAACAATTCTGTCAATTAAAACAGAGGCAAAGGCAAAGGATTTTCCAGACTTTATCTTTTTTTCTATCAAATAACCCCTTAAAACATCAACTCCTAATGTACTTGGTGAAACTGTATTTATAAGCATCCCGAGTAAATAAACCTTAAATATTTCAGAAAGTCTCACTTTACTTGAATGTTCCAGAAGTAAAAATTTCCACCTTAAAGATAAAAATAAAAAAGCAAAATAATAAGCTAAAATTGCTGGAACTAAATACTTAAAATTGATCCTTTTATATAATTTCAAAAGCTCATTAATGTCAATCCTATAAAAAATTACCCCAAGTAAAAAAATTGTGAAGAAAATCTTAAGTAAAATTAAAAACTTTTTATTCAAGGTTAAAAAGTCTTAGGGCATTCTCAGTAGATATTTTACCCAACTCTTCAGCAGAAATATTTAAGATGGAGGATGCAAAATTTAAGATATAAAGAAGGTTAGAGGGCTCATTTCTACCTTTTAAAGGTCTGGGAATAAGATAAGGACAATCGGTTTCAAACAACAGCCTATTTAGTGGGATGTTCTTTAAGCTCAACTCGAGTTTTTTAGAACCGTAAGTAATTGAACCAGAAAAGGAAACATAGAAATTTAGCTCTATAGCTCTTTTTAGCTCATTTATTCCACCTGAAAAGGAATGAAAAACTCCTCTTAAATTCTTATATTTTTCTAAGATTTTAAAAACTTCTGGAAAGGCTTTTCTAACATGAAAAATCAGTGGTAAATTTCTTCTGATGGCAAGGTCAATAAAGGCCTCAAAAGAGGCAATCTGAGCTTCCCTTGAAGAAAAATTTCTATAAAAATCAAGTCCTGTTTCTCCTATTGCAACAACTTCCTCTTCTTTTGATAATTCTTCTATAATTTTAAAGTCACTTTCAAAATTTTGAGCATCATGGGGATGGATAGCACAGGCTGCAAAGATTTTTCCCTTAAATTTACGAGAGATTTCAATAGCTTTTTCAGAAGACTTAACATCATAACCAACTACAAGTATTCCTTCAACTTTATTTTTAAAAGACCTTTCTATAACTAATTCAAGATCTTCTAAGAAAGCATCATCATTTAAGTGAGCATGAGTATCAAAGAACATAAATTATTTTACGTTATGTATCTTTTTATTTTCACATAGACTATTTCGGGATCATCAACATTAATGATGTAATTTTTAAATTGAGAGATATCAAAATTAAAGCTAAATGGAGAAATGATAAAATTACCGATTTTTTCGGGATTATCGGAGTAAGGAATACCAAAAAACTTATATGGGAAAAAGGGGATACAGTTTTCTGGAAAAACACAGAAAATATGTCTGTTAAATAGAATAGCTTCATAAAGGGCGCTTGAATAAATAGAAAAAACTGATTCAGCCTTTTGAATTTCTTCTATTAGATTTTCAGTCAAAATTTTAAAATTTTCTATATTAAACTTTTTTAAAAGAATTTTATATACTTTTAAATCTTCGCGTTTTCGTGCCTTTAAAATAAGCTTAAGATCTTCTCTTTTTTTGCAAGCTAATTTAAAACCCTCTAAAAATCTTGAGAAAAGATATATAAGTTCATCTTCCACACCTACAAACTGCTGAGTTATAAAAAGAACTCTACCACTTTCACTTTCAAATTCTTTCTTTTTCTTAAAAACTTTTACATGTAATATTGAACCTACTACATCAAGTTTTTTTTCATCTACATCTCTTTCTAAGAATATTTTTTTAAACTCTTCACCCCAAAGAAAAACCTTATCACTTCTAATTGGGAAAAAACCAAGATCACCCATAGGAATCGATCCCTTTGTCCATACATGACCGTGCTGAAAACAGTAAAATTTTTTAAAAATTGATCTGAAAATTACCATTAACTTGCTTACTTCTTCAGAGGTCAAAAAATACTCATATCTTTTAAACTCTTTTTTAAAAAAGTTGAAATATGAAAAAAGGAAGGGAATTCTGTAAAAAAGATAATAACTTAAAATTCCGTAGTATTTTTGCCTTATTTTTTTAGGTAAGTTGTAAAAAAGTTTTTTGCATATTTTTCTTGAATCTAAGTAAATACTATAAGAATTCTTCAAAAAGAAAATGTATTTTGGGAAATAAAAAGATTCTCTGTTTTTCAAAAAGAGGCCAAATGAACTTGTAAAGTAAACAAAATCAAAATCCTTTAAGTAAACTAAGCTCAAAATTTTTGAAGACTTTCTTTTTCTAAGAAATAAAAAGATGGCAAAAAGTATCAGATTTCTTATAATTTTTAGAATGAGTTTATACTTAAGTAATTTTTCTCTTTTTTTAACTTTATCAAAAATATCCCTTATATTTTTGTCTTTCACTTTACTGTAAAAAATCTCATCTCTTATAAGTGGGAAGATTCTCCAGGCAAGAGAATAATATAAAAGATCAAAAACATTAACTCCCAGAAAATTTACGTTTAATTTTTTTCTAAAAATTTCTAAAAGATATTTTAAATCTTTTTCCGCTTCATAACTTTTTTTAAAAATGCATTCCATAAATTAAAAAATTATAGAGACAAAAGCTTGAAAAAAGAAATCTAATGTAGTATCATTTTATAATCAAAAGGTTCCAATCCTTTTTGAAATGAAGTAAGAAGATGAAGAGAAACGTAGGAACGATTGACAGATGGATAAGAATAATTTTAGGAATAGTAATATTGCTTATTGGACTTTTTTATAAGAGTTTATGGGGACTATTAGGTCTTATCCCTCTTATAACTGGAATTATCGGATTTTGCCCTCTTTACTTTCCCTTTAAAATATCAACATGCAGGATAAATAAAAGCAAAAAGAAATAGGGTTTTAGATATCAAAGGAATTTTCTTTTAAACTTTCTTTTCCTTTTTTGAAGAATTCTATAGCTACTTTAAGTAAGTTTCTTAGATTTTTTAATGGCCACTGAGTCGAGGCATCACACTTTGCATTTTCTGGATCTTCATGAACCTCTAAAAACAAAGCATCAACATATCCGGTTGCAAGAGCTGCCTTTATAAGTAAGGGAATAAAAGACCTGTCTCCTCCTCTTGGATCTTCAGAAGGAATACCGTAGTTCCTAACTGAGTGCCCAGCATCAAACACTACTGGAAAACCATTTTCACTTATAATTTTAAATGAACGAAAATCCACTATTAGATTGTGATAACCAAAAAAAGTACCTCTTTCAGTTATTAAGATATTACTATTGCCCTGTCTTTTTATCTTATTAATAATCTTTTTAACATCTTGAGGAGCTATAAATTGTCCCTTTTTTATATTTATGGGCTTACCTGTTCTAGCTAAAGCCAAAGTTAAAGAGGTTTGCATACAAAGAAAAGCGGGAAGCTGTAAGATATCAAGCACCTCCTTTACCATATCTACCTCTTGGGGAGTATGTACGTCAGAAAGAACTGGGACACCAACTTCTTTCTTAACTCTTTCTAAAATTTTTAAGCCTTTTTCAAGACCAGGCCCCTGATAAGAAAGTTCACTGGAGCGATTATCTTTTAAGTAAGAAGATTTAAAAATAAAATGAATGTTTAACTCATCTGCTAACTTTTTTATCTTTTCAGCAACTTTTAAAGTTGAGCTTTCGTCCTCAATTACACAGGGACCACCAATAAATATAAATTCATCTTTACCAAACTCAATTTCTCCAACTTTAACTTTATTTTTTTTAGACATCTTTAAATTGAACAGGAACAGGTTGAACAACAGGAGTTATTACCCTCTTTTTTTCCTTTACTCTCTTCTTTTTCCCTATTCTCTCTTTTTTTATTTTTTGCATAATCGGTAACGTAGAATCCAGAACCTTTAAAAACAAGTCCTACACTACCTCTCCAGAGCTTTCTTATGCTTTTTTCACCACATCGAGGACAGCTATCAGGCTCAGCCTCATATGGTAAAACAAGCTCCTCAAAAACGTTATTACATCTTTCACACATAAATTCAAAAATTGGCATTTTAACCCTCCTTTTTGTTTTCAATCTTCATCCTACTTAAAAAGGGGGATAGGGAGCTTTATGTTCCCCCTACCCCCTCGATACCCTATTATTAGTATTCGTCAACCGGTGGGGTATGAGGTAAAGAAGACTCTTTCTTTTCTTCTTTTACCTCTGTAACAAGAGCTTCAGTTGTTAAAAGCAGAGCTGCTACAGAAGCTGCATTTTGGAGAGCAATTCTTGTTACTTTAGTTGGATCAATTATACCAGCCTCATACATGTCCTTGAATTGTCCATCTCTTGCATCCATTCCTATATTACCACCTCTTCTTAGAATCTCCTCCACAATAAGTGTTCCCTCGTAACCTGCATTTTCAGCAATCCATCTTGCAGGCTCTCTCAAAGCTCTTTTAACAATTTGAACTCCAAGCTTTTGATCTCCCTCAACAGTTGCCTCAAGTTTTTCTAAAGCTGGAATACATCTCAGATAGGCAACACCTCCGCCTGGTACAATACCCTCTTCGACTGCTGCCTTTGTAGCATGCATTGCGTCCTCAACTCTTGCCTTCTTCTCCTTCATTTCAGTTTCGGTTGCTGCTCCAACATATATTATTGCTACACCACCTGCTAATTTTGCGAGTCTCTCTTGCAGTTTTTCTCTGTCGTAGTCGCTCTTAGTTTCTTCTATCTGCATCTTAATCTGTTTAATCCTTGCTTGGATATCTTCCTTTTTACCAGCTCCCTCAATTATTGTAGTGTTATCCTTATCAACTATAACTTTCTTTGCCCTTCCAAGATCATCTATTCTTGCGTTTTCAAGCTTAAGACCTTTTTCCTCTGAAATCACTTGACCACCTGTAAGTATAGCAATATCCTCAAGCATTGCCTTTCTTCTTTCACCATAGCCAGGAGCCTTAACAGCGCAAGAAAGTAGAGTGCCTCTTAATTTGTTCACAACTAAAGTTGCAAGGGCTTCTCCTTCAACCTCTTCAGCTATAACAAGCAAAGATCTGCCGCTCTGAGCTACCTTTTCCAAAATTGGCAGAATATCTTTTAAGGATGAAATCTTTTTATCATGAATTAAAATATAGGGATCCTCTAGGACACATTCCATCTTATCAGGATTAGTGACAAAATAGGGTGAAATGTAACCTCTATCAAACTGCATACCTTCAACAAATTCAACGTAAGTTTCAATTCCCTTGGCTTCTTCTACAGTAATAACTCCATCTTTTCCAACCTTTTCCATTGCATCAGCTATCGTTTTACCAATCTCCTCATCATTGTTAGCTGAAATAGTACCAACCTGTTCAATTTCTCTCCTGTCTCTAACTTCTTTTGAAAGTTTTTTAAGCTCGTTAACAACGGTATTAACAGCCTTTTCAATTCCCTTTCTGACCTCCATCGGATTTGCACCTGTAGCCATCATCTTTAGGCCTTCTTTAAAAATATATTCTGCAAGAATAGTAGCAGTTGTGGTTCCATCTCCAGCAACATCGCTTGTTTTAGATGCCACCTCTCTTACAAGCTGAGCTCCAATATTTTCAAAGGGATCTTTTAGTTCTATTTCTTTTGCAACTGTTACACCATCTTTTGTAACTTGAGGAGATCCGAACTTTTTCTCGAGGATTACATTTCTACCCTTTGGTCCTAAAGTTACCTTTACGGCCTTTGCAAGAATTTCAACACCTCTTAAAAGTTTTCTTCTTGCCTCTTCGTTATAGCGAATATCCTTTGCTGCCATTTTTTATCCTCCTTTTAGTCGTTCTTTTCGATTATGGCAAGTATATCGTCTTCTCTCATAATTAAATATTCTTCTCCCTGAATCTTAACTTCTGTGCCTGCATACTTAGAGAAAAGTACCCTATCTCCTACTTTTACTTCCATAGGTATTCTATTTCCATTATCATCTAATCTACCTGGTCCAACTGCTACAACTTCTCCTTTTTGGGGCTTTTCCTTAGCTGTATCAGGTATTATTATACCACCAGGTGATTTTTCCTCTTCTTCTTCTATTCTTTTAATTACAACTCTATCTGCAAGGGGTCTAACGGGAAATTTCGACTTTTTAGACATTATTTATACCTCCAAAGAAAATAAAGGGATTAGAACCCTCTCGTCTAGGAAAAGGCCGTTGAATTTGGGAATACCCGATAAGAATAGAGAGTTATATATTCGCATAGCGTTCGATTGACTTAACTTATAAATATATATATACTTTTAAAATTGGCTTTTTTCAATATGAAGAACTTATAATTTTAAAATGTTAAGGGGAGAGGTCCTTTACAATGAGCAGATCACCATACCTTTAAGGGAAAAGGACAAATTCAGGGAAAAAATAATGAGGATTTTAAAAAAAAACTTTGATTCTACCTTATCCCATCAACTTGTTTATGTAATAGACGAGATGGTTTCAAATATAGAGGAACATGGCTATAAGGGTAACAAGGGAGAAATTAAAATTAAAATTTTGAAGTTTAAAAAACACGTAAAAATTGAAATAATGGATAGGGGTGAAAAACCCCCATTAGATAGTGAAAATAAAATTGATTGGGAAAAAGTTATAAAAAAGGGAAGGGGGTTAGGTTTATACTCATTAAAGAAAATTGTAAACTCTTTAGAGTATAGCACGAAGGGATCTTGGAATGTTTATAAAATTAGAAAAAACATAAAATGAGAGCGGCCTATATAGAAAGTCACGGTGGACCTGAAGTCATAAGAGTTGGTGAAATTAATGAACCTGAAATTAAGGAAGGAGAGGTAAAAGTTAGAATTAAAGCCTGCGCTTTGAATCATCTTGATATATGGGTAAGAAAGGGATTACCAAATCTTAAAATTCAGTTCCCTCACATTTTAGGATCCGACATTGCTGGAGTTATCGAAGAAATAGGCGATGAAAATTTCCATTTTAAAAAAAATGATAAAGTTATTCTTTATCCAGCAACTTTTTGTGGAAATTGTGAAGAGTGTATCTCTGGGAGGGAGAATTTATGTAGAGAATATAAAATACTTGGAGAAAATGTAAGGGGAGGAAATGCGGAGTATATAGTTGTTAAAAAGGAACTTTTAATGCCCTATCCACCAGATCTTAGCTTTGAAGAGGCAGCAAGTTTACCTCTTACCCTTTTAACTGCCATGCAAATGGTAAAAAAAAGTAAAATTAAACCTTTTCAAACCTCTTTAGTTATGGCAGCTGGAAGTGGGGTCAGTGTGATGCTTATACAAATATTAAAAGCTTTGAATTGCTATGTAATAGCAGGTTCAAGTAGTGATGATAAGTTAAAAAAAGCCAAAGAGCTTGGAGCAGATGAGATAATTAAATACTCAGAAAAAGACTGGGAAAAGAAACTAAGGGGGAGAAAAATTGATGTTATATTTGATCATGTTGGGAAGGAATTTTTACCCAGCCTATTAAGGGTTTTAAAGTGGGGTGGAAAAATAGTAACTTGTGGAGCCACATCAGGCTTTGATGCTACTTTTGACCTTAGATACATTTTTTTTAAGCAGATAAGTTTAATAGGTTCAACTATGGGGGCAAGAAAACACCTTCTTGAGGGTTTAAAACTGGTAAATATGGGAAAAATAAGACCTGTTATCAATTGCGTTTTGCCACTTGAAAAGGTAAAAGAAGCCCATATACTTTTAGAGGAAAGAAGGGTTTTCGGTAAGGTTGTATTAAAAATTGATTAAATTTAATTTAATTACTTAAGGGAAATTCGAATCTTTTTTATACTTTTTTGATCTCTAGATATTACTTGAAATTTGTAATCATTAAATTCAAGAACTTCGTTTTCTTTTGGAAGGTCACCCTTAAGTTCTATTAAAAATCCGGCTAGAGTTTCATAACGACCCTTTGGAAAAATAATTCCATACAGCTCTTTTAAGTCATCAATTCTTGTTTTTCCATCTACTATAAGATCTTTTTCAAATTCATAAAATTCTCCAATTAACTCAGAGACAACATCCTCTATTGTAAAAAAGCCTTTTATATTTCCGTGCTCATCTACAACAATAGCAATAGGAATATTACTATTTTTCATCTCTCTAACTGCTCTTTCAAGTTTAGTATTTTCAGTAAAGAAAAGAATTTTTCTAATTTTAGAGGACAAATCATTTACATCTTGGCAATCTTTTATATCCTCTTTTTGAATATAACCAATTATATTATCTAGTTTATCTTTAAACACTGGAATTTTGTTGTATTCTAAATTTGAGCAGAGTTTTTTTGAGTATTCAAGGGGATCATCTATGTTTATTGCTACAAGTTCGGTTCGTGGTTTTAAGACTTCCACAACTTCTTTTTCGCTAAAGTAAAGAGAAGATTTTAAAGCTCTTGCTATTTCAGGAGGAATTATTCCCATCCTTTCCTTCTCTAAAATAAGCCATAAAAGCTCATCCCTTTTTGATTCTGACTCAACTTTTAAAAGCTTATGATAAATTTTTGTAAGTGTGTTTATAAAGGGAGAAAAAATGAAATAGAAAAAAAATATGATATGATGTCCATATTTTATAAATTGGAAGGGAAACTTTGAGGCAGCGTATTTGGGTAGAAATTCTCCAACTATTATAATAAGAAAAAAGGACCAGAAAGTTCCAGAGAAAACAGCCTTCCATAACGGAGAGGTTTTTGTGAAAAAACTAGTAAAAAGTATTGCAATAGAAGCATTTACCAGGTTATTAACAAGTAAAATAGTATTTAATATTTCTCTAGGTTTTCTTAGTAAAACTTTTCTTGCATACTTAGAAGAAGCCATAAAGATTTTGTCAATATCAAGTGAGACAAAGGCGGTCTCAAAACCTGAACATAAAAAAGAAAGAGAGATTAAAAAAGTAATAATTAGGGTAAAACTAAGTTCCATCAAAAAATTCTATAGAAAAACTACTATCTATTCTTGAAACTAATCCTTTTAAAATAGGCTTAGGACCAAACTCTACTCCACTTTTTGCTCCTGAGTTTATTAAACATAAGACAGAATCAATAAATAAAACAGGAGATAAAATTTGTTTTTTTAAATTTTCTTTGATCTCTAGTGGGTCATCGTGAGCTTTTCCTGTGCAATTTTGAATTACTTTTAAGATAGGTTTTTTGAACTCTTCTTTATCTATGTATTTTTCGAACTCTATAGCAGCCTCTTTCATCAAGGGTGAGTGAAAAGCAGCTGAAACATTAAGCTTTATAACTTTTTTATAACCTCTTTTTTTTGAAAGTTCTATAAATTTTTCGATACTTTCAACTGGTCCTGAAACAATGTACTGTTCTTGCGTATTATAATTTGCAATAACAAGGTTTTCATCTTTGATTTCATTTATTATTTCTTGAGTTTCTTCTTTTCCCATACCAAGAGCTACTGCCATTGTTCCTTTTGTCTTTTCACCTGCTTGATTCATAAGTAAACCTCTCATTTTAACTAATCTCAGAACACTTTCAAAGCTTAGAACTTCTGAAGCATAGAGAGCTCCAAATTCTCCAAGGGAGTGTCCCAAAGCATACTCTATACCTTCTAAACCATTTTTCTCCTTATATACTTCAAATTTTCCGATTCCAACAGTTAAAATTGCGGGCTGGGCGTTTTTTGTAAGTGTTAGCTCTTCTTCAGGCCCCTCAAACATAAGTTTTTTAAGAGGCATTTCAAGGATTTCCTCTGCCCTATCAACTATATTTTTAAAAGTACTACTTTTCTTATAGAGATCAAGTCCCATTGAAACAAACTGAGAACCTTGACCTGTAAAAAAGATTGACTTTACCATCTGATAAGTGCTGATCCCCAGGTAAACCCGGCTCCAAAGCTTACAAGTAAAAGGAGATGACCTCTTTTTAAAAGGCCCTTTTCTTCCATCTCTGATAAGGCTATAGGAATTGATGCTGCTGAGGTATTCCCGTATTTTTCAATATTAACATAAACTTTATGATTAGGTAATTTTAATCTTTCTCTTAGAGCTTCTATAATTCTAATGTTAGCTTGGTGAGGTACAAAAAAATCGATCTCTTCAGGTTTAATGTTATTTCTACTTAAAATTATGTCTACGGCCTCTTCCATTTTTAAAACAGCGTTTTTAAACACTTCTCTACCTTTCATTTTTATGAAGCATTCTCTTTTATAGTAAACTTCAGGGGAAAAGGGTTTTAGTGCTCCACCTGCGGGCATAATTAGAAGATCTTTTAGGGAACCATCGGATCCAAGATAGACATCTATGATTTTTTCGTCATCTTTTGAATTTCCGACTATAACAGCGCCTGCTCCGTCACCGAAAAGGACACAGGTTGTTCTATCTTCCCAATCAAGAAATCTTGAGAGTGTTTCAGCGCCGATTAATAGGATAATCTTTGCTTCTCCACTATTAATAAGACTCTTTGTAATTTTTAGGCCGTATATAAATCCCGGACAGGCGGCCCATATATCAAAGGCGAAGGCTCTTTTTGCTCCTATTTTATCTTGGGTGTGGCAGGCAGTTGATACTACGTAAGTGTCGGGGGTTGCAGTTGAGACAATTATAACGTCTATATCATCTGGGGACAAGTTAGCTCTTTTAAGGGCAAGAAGAGCTGCTTCTTTGGCAAGGTCGCTTGTTGCAATACCTGGTTCTGCTATTCTTCTTTCTTTTATTCCTGTTCTTTCGGTTATCCATTCATCGGAGGTTTCAACAATTTTTTCAAGGTCAAAATTAGATAAGATGTTTTTTGGCACATGGTGGGCTACAGAGATAATTTCACTTGCCATAGTTTTAATTATATATTAAAATAAATAAAAAGTAAAGGGGAGAGGGATTTTGAAAGACCCAGGGGACGGAAATTTGAGGATGTTGCAATAGCTCGATTGTATTTATTTTAGATCACCTCTCCCCTCTCTTTATAATTATAACAAAATTAATATAAAATTTCAATATAATTAAAATAATAGATAAATTGAGAAAATTTTTAATACTGATTTCGTCTACTGGTGCAGGGCACAAAATAGCAGGAATCTCTATTAAGGACATTTTAGAGGATCTTAGAGATGAAAGGCCCTTAATTGTGGATATCCTGAAAATATCTAAGTTTCCATATTCGATTTCTGATAAAATCTATTACTTTTTGGCAGATTATCCTAGTCTTTGGAAATCTTTCTTTTATATTACTAATAATGAAAGCTATGAAAAATTTTTAAGGTTCCAGAACTTTTTTCTTAGAGATGCAATAAGATCAATTATTAAAGAAGTAAGACCAAAGATTATTTTTTCTACCCATCCTTTTTATGTTCCTATACTTTATGAATTAAAGTGTAAATATAGGTTTGAGATTATTTCTGTTATAACTGATTTTGGTGAAATTCACAGGGCTTGGACTGTAGAGGGTTATGATTTGCTTTGGCTTCCTTCTGAATATTCAAAAATTGAGATTGAAAAAAAGGGACTTATAAAGGGAAACTTTGAGGTTTTAGGATATCCAGTAAGAAGGGGATTTAGAAAAATTAGTTCATTCAGTAATGATTATATTCTTGTGATGGGTGGAGGAAGGGGTGCAGGTCCAATTTTCCAAATTTTTAAGAAACTAAAAAATTTGAATTTTAAACAGATTTATGTGTGTGGAACTAATATAAAAATTAAAAAAAGGTTATTAGAAATAGGGGAGAAAGAGAAACTACATCAAATTGAGGTAATTGGGTATACTGAGAAGATATATGAACTTATAAGTAGGGCTATAGCTATAATTTCAAAGCCGGGTGGAAGTACGGTAGCAGAATGTAACTATCTTTTAAAACCTTTTGTCGCCATAGATCCACTTCCTGGCCAAGAGATGGGCAACACAAAATTTTTAGAAACAACTGGATCTGGAATACTTTTAGATAAATTAGAAAATATAAATGATATTGTGGAAGATATAGTAAACGGTAAAATAAAATTTGAGTTTAAGGAAAGGATCAGAGATTATGAGGAAAAACAGAAAAAATTTATAAAGTCTTTGTAATCATTTTGCATAAGATAAAAAGGAAAAGATAAAATTAGAATGTTACAGGGAGACTAAAATGTTAAGGGAGGGAGAAAAAGCACCGTATTTTAAATTAGTGGGAATTGATGAAAAGGGATTGGAAAGAGAAATTTCTATTGAAGAATTTAGGGGAAAAAAGGTTATTCTTTATTTTTATCCAAAAGATAATACTCCTGGTTGCACAAAAGAAGCCTGCTCCTTTAGAGATAATCTGGAAGAGATAAATAAAAAGGGCGCAGTGGTGGTAGGTGTAAGTAAAGATTCAATAAAATCGCATTTTAATTTTAAAAATAAATATAACTTAAATTTTTACTTACTTTCAGATCCAGATTGTAAGGTTGCGGAAGCCTATAAAGTGTGTTCTGAAAAGACTAGGGGAGGAAAAGTCAAAAAGGGAGTTGTAAGATCTACTTTTATAATAGATGAAGAGGGAATCATAAAAAAAGCCTTCTACAATGTGAAAGTAGAGGGACATGTAAAAGAAGTTTTGAAATATCTTTGATACTTGAAAGTTATCTAAAGAAATTTTGTTCACGTAAAGCCATTATCGAAGAAAAACCTATTAAGGGGCTTGACCTTATCATCACAGTTCCAGTGTATAACGAGGATATTAATAGTTTAGAGGTTTTAATTGAGTCCTTAATAAAAGCTTATAAAAAAGAATTTAAAATTGAGATAATTTTTTTAGTTAATGAGCCAGAAAATGCGTCAGAAATTTTAAGAAAAAAACACATAGAGATAGTAAGATTTTTAAACTTAAAAAAGAAAGAATTAGAAGAGGGAAATTTTAGAATATATAACATATACCTAGACAACATTCCGAGGAAAAAGTTTGGTATAGGAAATGCAAGGAAAGTTTTATGTGATGAAGCTATTTTTAGATATCATTATTTAGGAAATGAAAGGGGATTAATCGCCACACTTGATGCTGACTGTTTTGTTAAAGATAATTATTTTGAGGAAATTATTAAAACTTTTAAGACTTCAGAGTCTGAATTCTCGCATATTTATTTTGAACATCCCTTTGAAAGTTTAGATGATGAGAAATTAAAAGATGGGATAATCTACTATGAACTTTTTTTGAGATTTTACAAAAATTCACTTTTATATTCAGATTATCCTTTTGTATCGTACACAATTGGATCCTGTTTTGCATTCAGGGCTGATACTTACTCAAAATTTGGAGGATTTAAATCAAAAAGAAAAGCAGGTGAAGATTTTTATTTTGTGCAAAAAATTTTGCCGCATGTTAGATTTACTGATATAGTCAATACATGCGTTTATCCAAGGGCGCGAATTTCAGAGAGAGTTCCCTTTGGAACAGGTAAAGCTTTAAAGGATTATGTTGAAGGTAAAGAAAAATTCTACTACTCAATACCATTAGATCCCTTTAAGGAACTTAAAAATTTAAAATATTTTGTTATAGGTGAAAAATCGCTTAAAGAACTTCATCCCCTTTTAAGAGAGTTTCTTATAAAAGAAAGAGTTGAAAGAGAAATAAAAAATATAAAGGCAAGAACAAAGAGTAAGAAAGTTTATGTTAGGAACTTTTACTTATGGTTTAATTTGCTAAAGGTTTTCAGATTTATAAGGTTTTTTATGCAGAGGGAGAACAAAAAGACTACGCTTGAGGAGAGTGTGAGAAATTTAATAAAAGAGTTAGGGGAAGACCAAAGTCGAAATTATTCGGCTTGTGATCTTCTTTTTTATTTAAGGAATTATGATAGAAATAATTTTAAAAGAGACGTCTACTTGTTTGAAGAATTTTACAGGAAATGGATGAAGGTTTAGTTCTTTCTGTTTTAGCTACTTTTTTGTGGTCAACGGTTGCTACCGCGTTTAAACTTACTCTAAGATACCTAACTTTTAGGGAAATGCTTTTTTATTCTTCCTTAACATCTTTTTTAATTTTATTTTTGATTCATCTTTTTACGTCTAGGAAGAGAAAGAAAAGTCTATTTAGAATATCAAAAGGTGAAATTTTAAGTTCAGTAATCTTGGGATTTTTAAATCCTTATCTTTACTATCTTATTCTTTTTAAGGCTTACTCACTTCTTAGAGCCCAAATTGCTCAACCTTTAAACTATACATGGCCAATACTTTTAACTTTTATTTCATCTTTTTTCTTAAAAACTAAAGTTAGTTTTAAAAATATTTTGGCACTTTTTATAAGTTTTTTAGGAGTAATAGTTATTGCTACTCAGGGAGAATTTAAAACTATAAAAGTTGAAAGTGAACTTGGGGTATTTTTAGCTCTTTTTAGCTCTCTAATATTTGCTTTGTATTGGGTTTTAAACTTAAAGGATAAAAGAAGTGAAGTAGAAAAATTAACGATGAATTTCTTTTTCGGTTTTTTATATATTTTTTTAACACAGATTTTTACCGATTCTATAAGAATTCCTTCTTTAAAGGGTCTTATTGGCTCTATTTACATAGGCTTATTCGAGATGGGTATAACATATTTAATCTGGTTATACGCTTTAAAAAAGTCAAAAAATATCGCCCTCGTTTCTAATTTAATATACCTTTCTCCTTTTATCTCACTTTTTTTGATAAGTTTAATTTTAAAAGAAAAAATTATGTCAAGCTCAATAATTGGACTTATAGTTATTATTTCAGGAATTCTTTTAAACAGACTTTAATTTTCTTTTAATAGAGCTTTCTATACCTAACTCTTTCCTTAGCTTACAAACTTCTCTTCTTGTTATTTCAATCCCTTTTTTATCTTTTATGATTTCTCTTATTTGACTATCAGATAGGGGTGAACCTTGAGCTTCTTTTTCAATTAGATCTTTTATGAAACTTTTAAGTTCTTCTCTGTCAACTATATCCCCTTTTTTAGTTCTAAGTCCCTTAGGAAAGAAGAACCTCAGTTCAAATATACCTCTTGGAGTTGCCACATATTTACCTGTTATTATTCTATTCAAAGTTGAAACAGAAATATTAAGTTTCCTGGCAGCTTCACTTTGAGAAATAGGCTTTAGTTTACCCTCAGAACTTGTAATAAATTCTTTTTGATAATTAGCTATAAAATTTAAAACCTCTTCAATTTTTCTTTTTCTTTCATTTAAAAGTTCAAAAAAAGCCCTTGCCTTATTTACATAATCCCTGATAAACTTTTTAACACTAAGTGGGGTATCCTCTCTTTCAAGTAACCTGAGATAACACCTATTTAAACGTATCTGGGGTATCAATCCTCTTATTTCTTCAACGACGAGATCACCATTTCTTATTTTTATGGCATATTCTGGAATGACGTACTCTGGACTTTCCTCAGAGTAAATACTTCCGGGTTTAAAGTTTAGTTTCCCTATTAATATAAGTGCTTCCTCAATTTCTTCTGGTTTTTTATTTAAAATTTTTAAAAGCTCTTCTTTAGACTCTTTAAGTTTATCAAAGTGGTTTTTAACTATATGATAGGCAAGAGTATTTTCCATTTTTCTTACTTCAAGTTGAGCAAGTAGAGCCTCTCTTAAATCAACTGCAGCTACACCAACAGGATCAAGCTGAAGCAATCTTTTTCTAACCTTTTCAACCTCTTCAACACTAACATTAAGTATTTTTGCAATTTCTTTGATATCAACCTCTAAGTAACCGTCTTTGTTTATAAAATCAATTAACTTTAGGGCTAAATCTTTTTCTTTTCTATCCTTAAATGCGTATTCTATTTGATAGACCAATCTTTCATAAAGTGAGGGGCCCTTCGAAGGAATTAGGGAAAAGAAATCTTCTTCTTCCTCCATTTCCTTACTTTCATTATATTCAGGTTCAGAAAAAACTTGAAAAAATTCCCTTAACTCAAAGTCGTCCCTTTCGCTTTCTACCTCAGATAACACTTTTTCTTTCTTTTCTAAGATAAAATTTTTCTCTAGTTCATTATTTAGATATTCTTTCAACTCTAGAAGATTTAAAGAATAGAGTTTCGCAAGTTGAACAAGACGAGGCAAAAGAACAGGTTTTAAAGTTATTTCCTGCTTAATTTTAATTTTTTCTTTCATAGCTTAAACTTTTCTCCCAAATAAACTTTCCTAACAAGTTCATTTTTAACAAGTTCTTCTGATTTACCTGAAATTAAGACCTTACCTTCATATATTATATAAGCTCTGTCAGTTATTTCAAGTGTCTCTCTTACGTTATGATCGGTTATTAAAACACCTATTTGTTCATTTTTGAGAGATAAAATTATAAACTGTATTTCTTCTCTTGTTTTTGGATCTATTCCTGTAAAGGGTTCATCAAGTAAAAGGAATTTCGGTTCAAGTACTAAGGCTCTTGCTACTTCTAATCGTCTTCTCTCTCCTCCCGAGAGCATATAGGCTTTAGAGTTTTTTAGGTGAAAGATTCCCATCTTTTTTAAAACTTCCTCTGTTTTTTGGTAGGCTAATTTATTATCGTATCCTCTCATTTGAAGAATTCCGTATATATTATCAAAGACCGACAGTTTTTTAAAAACTGAGGGTTCCTGTGGTAGATAGGATATACCCATTCTTGCTCTTTTATACATGGGAAAATCTGTTATATCTATGTCTTCTATGAAGACTTTACCGCTGTTTGGTTTTATTACACCAGAGATCATATAAAAGGTAGTGGTTTTTCCGGCTCCATTAGGTCCTAAAAGTCCGACAATTTCTCCCCTTTTTAACTCTATTGAGACGTTATCAACTACTTTTCTTTTTTTATAGATCTTAACAAGTCCTACTGTTCTTAAAGTCATCTTTTTAAAATACCTTCAACGTTTTTAAAAGCTGCTACTTTTTCTATTCTCAGTGAATCATCAAGAAAAATTTCGAGATAATCAGATAAAAGGGAAAGCGTGTCTTTTTTTTCTATAACGGATTTTAAAAGGCTTTTTCTTTCTGAAATTATTTTACTTAACTTTTTATCTTTTAAAAGAATTTTAATGAGGTTACCTTCAAGAAAGGAGTCGTGCGTTTTTATTGAGGGTCTCTGGCCAAATAGAAGTATTTCATCATCTTTCCAAACTAAAGTATCACATTCGGCAAAGAAATCCTTTGATTTAATCTCTACATCTTTTGTAACATAGAAACTTTTATCAAAGATGATAAGATTTTTTCCGGTTATTTCTATTGTGTTTTCTTTTTCTTCTATATTTATTTGAATAAGCGAATCGACTTTACCGTATTTTTTCCCTGTGAGATAAACCATTCCTATGCCTTCTATTTTTAAATTTTTTAACTTATTTTTTATAAGTACTTTCTTATCAGTAAAGGCTGAATCTTTTTTGCTACTATAAAAAATTTTTTCTGATTCAATTAATAAAGTGTCATTTTCTATTTTTACACTATTTTCTAAAATTGCATACTCTTTAACAGGGCTATAAAAAGCTTTATTACAAAATATGTTTAGATTTTTTGAAAGAATCTTAATGTCTTTGAAGATATAGAGAGAATCAACGCTTTTACTTTCAAAAATTATAGCAGAGTCAGCCAGTGTTTCAAAGTTTTCTTTTTTAAAAGTTAAATTGCCCCTAGCGTGTATTATTCTTACATTATCTTTAATTTCGATAAATACTTCATCAGCTGAATAGTCCATTGAAGAAAAGATAATAAAAAGTAAAAGAGTCATCGGGATATGCCTTTAACTTTTCCGAGGATTTTAATCTTTTTGAAGGGTTTTTTGCTTTCAAAACCTTCACCTTTTATGAGTTTACCTTTTTGAAAGAGTTCACACGGTGAATTACTTTTTATAATTCCTTTCTCGTAATCATAGATAATTTCCTTTGCCCAAAGGGTGTCTCCCTCTGAATTCCAAATTTTAACGTTATCTTCAAGTATTAAAATTCCCTCTTTTTCCCTGTAAATTGCAAAATTAGATTTTATTAACAAAGTTTTTAAACCTTTGTTATACACAACAATTTCAACATCCTTAGCCCTAATTACGTTCTCTTTTGTTATTATATCCTCAGAGTAAAGTTCAAAGGTTTTTTCTTTTTCTTTATACTCAACAATTTTGACTTTTTTGGTTTCCTCCAGATTTTCGACTAGTTTTATTTCTTTAACTTTTTTTTCTTCACAATATAAAAGGAAAATAGCAAGAAAAGTTATTAAAATCTTTGATGTATGAGTATCCATTGCCAAGGTTTTTCTCTTATCCATTCTTCAAATTTGTTATATATACATTGTAGGTCATAATTCAAATTATAGCTCAAATTGAAGTTTTCAATGTAAATATGATCTTTATCTTTTAGGTTTAGGGTTCTCATTAATAAAACCTCAGGTTTTAGTTTATAAGCAATTTCCAGTGGACCTATTGGAGCCTCGACTTTTTTACCAAAAAAATTAACAAAGCTCCTTTTTCCACCTTGCTTTTGATCCATCAAAATTCCAGCTGCATAGCCTTTTTTAAGTCTTTTTATCAAAGCATAGGCGTTTTCCGGATGAAAAACTTCTATATTGAATTTTTTTCTTATATTGTTAATAAAATTGTTTATAGAGTCTGTATAGACTTTTGAAGCTATTACACAGACTTTAAGACCCTTAAGAGAAAAGTAAATTGGGATAATTTCCCAAAATCCAAAGTGGAGCGTAAAGACAAATACTCCCCTTTTTTTATCCATTTTATCAATTAAAATCTGGAGATTTGAAACCTCTACATTATTTACTATTTCATCTTCACTTTTTTTCCTTAACTTTATGAATCTAAGAGCACAATAGGTCATAAAGCAGAAATTCTTCCACAAAATTTTCTTTTTAAAATTTAGAATTTCTAGATTCTTAAGTCCAATTTTTCTAAATTTTGAGAGAAAAAAATAAAAAAAGAGAGCTAAAGCCTTATAGAATTTAATGGGATAATAATAGAAGAACTTAACGAGTGAAAGAATCGAAAAGGAGATAACTACTCTTTTTACCCTCTTATAAAGTTTTTTCAAATTACATTTGCTTTCATAAGGTCATGTAGATGAATTACTCCTATTGGTCTATTTTCTTTATCTACTACTATGAGAGCTGTTATTTTATACTCTTCCATTTTTCTAGCCGCAGCATAGGCTAAAGCATCAGGCCCAATAATTTTTGGATTAGTTGTCATAACTTCATAAGCCTTATAAGTAAAAATTTTTTCCCAACTTTTTTCTAACAATCTCCTTAAATCCCCATCAGTTATAACTCCTACAACTTTACCGTTATCATCAACGACACTAGTTATTCCTCTTTTTTGAGTCATTTCGATTATCACATCTTTCATAGGTGAGTCTTTATGAACTATAGGTACATCTTTACCCTTTACCATCATGTCTCTTACTTTTAACCAGAACCTTTTTCCTATTACTCCTCCTGGGTGCAGGGCGGCTAAGTCCTCTGCCTTAAAGTTTTTTTGCTCCATAACAACAATAGCGAGTGCATCTCCCACGGCAAGAAAAACTGTTGTACTTACAGTGGGAGCAATATCATAGGGACAAGCTTCTTTGTCAATAGGGACATGTAATACAACATCTGAATTTTTTGCAAGATCTGATTCTTTATTAGCTGTTAACGAAATAATAGGTATATTTTTTCTTTTAAAAAAGAGGAATAGAACTTGTAACTCTTCAGTTTGTCCGCTTTTTGATATAAAAAAGGCGGTGTCTGTTTCAGAGACAACTCCAAGATCTCCGTGTAATGACTCTGAGGGGTGAAGATACATTGCTGGTGTTCCTGTAGAAGTGAAGGTAGCTGCAATTTTCTTTGCGACTATTCCTGATTTTCCAAGACCTGTAACAATTAGCTTTCCCTTTGTGCTCAGGATGAGTTCAACAGCTCTAACAAACTCGCTATCCAACATATTAATTATTTTCCTTATCCCTTCAGATTCCAGTTTCAATACGTCTTTCGCTCTTTCAATTATTTTTTCTTTATCCATAATTTTTTTATTAAATTAAAAAACTTTTTTATTAAAAAAATAGATATTTAAAATTTTATATAAAGAGCCTTCTTTTTTCAAAATACTTTGGTACAATGAAAATCTATCTATGTTCAGTTCAATTTCAAGGGGTTCTAATTCTGGTATGCTTTCGGGATGCCTTAGTCTTGCAAGAGTAATGTGAGGATGGTATTCTCTATCTTCTCTTTTAAAGTTAAGCTTTGAAACCTTATTTTCGAGAACTTCAAATACTTTGGCTATTTCCCTTTTCTCTTTTAAATCTAAGAAAAAAACTCTTGCTTTCTTTTTATTAGGAAACCCTGAAAAACCGTTAGTGTGGACTACGAAACTATTAAACAGAAGACTTATTTCCTCGCCAATTTTATCAAGATCTTTTACTAGTTTCTCTTCTACTTCACCAAGAAATTTTAGAGTAATATGATAATTTTCTTTTGGAACCCACTTATAGTCTCTTTTAAAAACGTTGTGTTTTTTTAAATACTCAAAAATTTTATTTTTTTTGTCTTCTTCTATAGGAATACCAAAAAAGAGTCTTAGTTTACTCAAAATTCTTCTTCCTCTTCCTCCTCATCGTAATCGTAGTATTCCTCTTCCTCTTCATCTTCGAGAACAGTGCTTTCGTATTCTGAGTCGTTGATATATTCTTCTTCTTCTGAAAATTCATAACCGCACTCAAGGCAATAAAAATACCCCTTCTCTATTTCTTCAATTTTTGTTGAGCCACACTCAGGACAAATCATTTTTTCCTCTCCTCTTTAGACAAAAGGGGCGTTGAACCCGTTTTTAAGATTTTAATTTTATCTTTTGAAAATGAAAAGTGCAAGTAGAGATAAAAAAATAAGTTGTCCTAAAAGAGTAGTAAAAATCCCAGCGTAGTGGAGGGCGGAACCGAACCTAAAGATAATTTCGTGCTCTCCCTCAGGCACTAGAGTACCTATTAAGGTGTAATTTACAGGAAATACTGTGCCTTTTTTATTATCAATAAACACGTTCCATACATCGTGATAATTCATTGAAAATACTAAAATTGCCCTTTGATTTACTTTTATTCTAATTTTATAGTATCCGGGTTTTTTATCAAGAATTTTTAGCTCTTCAATCTGTGGAAAAGTTCTTCCAAAATTTTTTAGTTCATCATTCAAAAACTTTTTTTCAACTATTACAAGAGTATCGAAAAGACTTTCTTTTAAGGTCAGTTTTAATGCCTCATCTTCATTATTTGCTACATAAACTTTCCCTCTTACAAAAAATCTACCGAAATCGCTCTTATTTTCAAAAACATAGTATTTATTTCCCTTTAGAACAAGATCCATACCCTGTGTGTAATCGGAGAGAAACTTAACAATTTTTCTTATGTTACCGGTAACTTGTAGTGTATCCATGGGAAAAGCTGGAAAAATCAAATATCTTACATTTAAGAGATTCAATAAATTTCTATTTTTTATTAAATTTTGGGGGTTAAACATAACTGATTGACCTGCACCGATAAAGTCCTGGTATCTTTGAATTGGACTAGCTACATATCCTCCCACATCTTCAATCCCGTAAATTGATAAAATTCCGTCATTATCATGTTCATAAAGACCAGGAAAATAAAAAACTCTAAATTCACCTTCTCTTTTTTTGAGAAAGTCTATCACTTCGTCGCTTTTTAGGAAATCTTTAATATCAATAGACTTTAAAAAGTTGGGTTTTAAAAAAATGAGAGCTTCGAAAACTGTAACAAGTGGAAACAAAAGGAAAAGAAACTCTCTCTTTAATTTAATTTTCAATAGAAAAAAGGAAAAGTAGACGAGAATTATTTCAAAAATTAAAAGGATAAGGTTATTTCTGAAAAGTGGAATTACCCTATCAAGGGCAAACAGTTTCTCGTTGAGTTCTCTTTGACTTTCTGCGATTTTTTGTACGATAGCTCTAAGAAAATCCTTGATTGGCGATAAAAATAAAATTAAAAAAATGAAGAAAAAGAAAAAGATCACAAGTATTGTTTTTACTTTTTTATCCTCAGAGTTTTCAAAAAAGTAAGTAAGACCAAAAGCTGATAGAACAACAAGGCAAAAGGTGGTTAGGAAAAATATGTTTGAGGGTCCCCTAAATTTACTTATACCAGGTAGAATATAATAAAAAATCTTGTGTGTTATAAAATACTTACCCCAGGCAAAAGTGAGAGTTATTAGGAAAATAATAAAGAAAAACAGAACAGTTTTTTTATTTTTGGAAAAGAAGGAAAGTATAAAAAATATGAAGGGGAAAAGCCCTATATAGTAATGGTTGAGTCTAAAAAAGTTAGGGCCCCAGTAGGTATCAAAGAAACCTGCAAAGTAGATAAATATTATATCAAGGGTTTCAAGTGGAAAAAGGGGCCAACTTGCAGAATATTCATACCCTCTTTCAATACCCCTTGCTACAAATTTGAGACTTTTTAAAAGGGGTAAAAAATAAACTGAAAAAAGCATCAAGGTAAGTGAAAGTCCAAGTGCTGCATAAAAAGTTAACTTTATTTTTTCTTTTACACTGTAAGGATTTGAAAATAGGAGGAAAAAGAAGAAGGGAATATAAATAAAAAAGGAGAAGTAGTTAAATTGGAAGTGTCCGCCGAGGAATTGCCATCCGGCAAAAAAGCCTGCAATAATGAAAAAGAAAAGCTTCCTTTTATTAACACCTAAAAGGAGAAATAGGAGAACATAGGGTAAAAGAGAGGAACTTACGAGTCTGTTTAGATGTCCTGCTGAAGTATTTGTTATTAGGGCACCTGAAAATAGATAAAAAACACCAGCGACAAAGGCAAAGAGTGGTTTAATATTTAATTCCCTGAGAAAAAGGTAAGTTCCAAATCCTGCGAGGGTTGAGTAAATAAAAAAGCTAAGGTTAAAGTGGATGTGAGTAGGTAAAAAGAGTCTTAAAAGTCCGGTTGGTGTGAAGATATCCATCCAGAATTCCTCAAGGAGTGGATATCCTAGTCTTTCGCTTGGGTACCAAAGGGGTAGGTAAAGTTTTTTTAGCCAAAAGGAGAGCCATTCTCTTGAGGCGTAGCCTCCGAGTAGGTAATCAGAACCAGCCATCAGTTTGAGTGTTAAAAGGGGGTCAAAAAAGTAGATAAGCGATAGGATTGAGTATAGAATAAGGGTTTTGATTTTAGATTCGAAGATGTTTAGGGAGTTTTTCATTTTAGGGGGAGTGGGCGGGGCAGGATTTGAACCTACGGCCTTCGGCTTGTAAAGCCGACGCTCTCACCAGGCTGAGCTACCCGCCCCCCTGTTTTAAATCAAAAATTTTCACCTCTTCTATCACTTATATCCACAATGACATTCTAACTTATAGGGTATATGAATTTCAAATATCCATAAAAGTTTATTACACCTTTAAATCGGTGATATTCAGATAATTGACCGCTTTTTTATGTAAAAAATCGAATTTTTAACTTTAAATCTTTAAAATTGGTTGAATCAATTTTGTTTAAGGGGTTTTATCTTTGACACAAGATTTAATTGGGTAAAATTGAGTGAGCTATTTGAGGTGGTGTCAAATTAAGATTGAAAGTAATTGAGAAAAAGTGTTTTTTCAAATAATGATGACAAACCTAGGTTAACCTCTATAAATGCTTGCAAAAGGCATCTTTTTAATCCTAAATCTTTAAAACCTTAAATCTCCTTCTTATTCCATTAACTTTAGTATCTATAAAATAAGTGCCCTTTTTAAGATTATTTATTTTCAGCCTATGAGTACCCGGTTCTAAATTTTTATTTATGATCCTCATCTTTCTCCCAGAAACATCATAAATATTCAAACAAATCTCTGATTTTTTACTTAAAATAAATTCAATTATTTTAATTAAATCAATCGGTTTTCCTTTTTCTCCTTGAATAGTTAGTAGAATTTCTTTTCTAGGTACCCAAATTGGCTCAAAATATACTTTTCCTTTTGAAGGATCATCATAAAAATCATAAATTAAAAGCGATATCGAATCTACATCTTGTGTTCCCCAAAAGTTTTTCTGTGCTTCTATATCAAACCTTGTGTTGTTATAAAGATTATAACTTGAATTGTAACATATATAATTATGTCCATTCTTTAATTTAGGCTTTGAATTTTCACTTACATATATTCCTATTCCGTTGTTCATTTATATAAAACACCAATTTCATTTTCTTTTACATTTGTCTCTTTTATATGACCCTTGCCTTTTAAAAGATAAATCCCTGTATCACATAAAGAAATCACTGAAGTTCCCAAGTCAAGTTCCCTACCCTTAAAATACACTCCATAATTTGAATTTGAAATCTCCAAGTCCTTTAACTTTAATTTCTTATCTCTTAAAAACTCTACCCCTTTGTTGGAATATTCAATCCTTGTATTCCTAAAGTATATGTTACTTTTTTCATCAAAAACTTGATTCATAATTTCATCTCTTTTTTTTCTTTAAATACTATTCCATAAAAATCCCCCTTTTCTTTTATAAAACCATCAGAGGTAAATGTAGTTTTTCCCTCACCTTCTATCTTTAAATCACCATAAATAATTAATTCTGCCTTACTTGTATCATTACCCTGTCTTAAAATATCAAAGTTCTTTGCAAAAATTATCTCAGCAGGTGGAATTATTTTTAACTTAACACTTTCAGGAATTATTATATCACCAGAAATAAGAAATTTACCCTTTACTATTAAATCTCTATCAATCCTTCCTGCTCTATAAAAATATTTGAAATCAACCTTACCTAAAGCTGGGTTCTCATTATCATCATAAATCTTTGAATCTATTAACGTTGAATCTTGATAATCCCATAAATTTCCCTGTGCATAAATAGTATCATAGGAAAAATTATAAATTGACCAGACACTCCCTAAAATATGGTTCATTCCATCGTCAATCGTATCATTATTTTCGAGATTACCAAGGTTTAACTTTAATCCAACAGATTTTAGAGGCACAAAAATCATTATATTAGAAGAGTCCGAGTTTTTTAATTTATTTCTCTTAAATACAGAATTTATATGTGAAACATGTCCTCCGTGAAAAGAAAGTGCGTAGAAATTAGATTCGAATTCATATCCTGAAACTTTTATATCATATAAAGCGTACAAAGGAGAATTCCCATATCTTCCTATTCTTATTCCGACACAATTTTTTATAAAATAACAATTTGTAACGTTTATACGTGAAGTACCAGAGTGATATCTATGTGCCAAAGAAAGTCCTGCAAACCCCTACAGGTGGTGAAAATATAACTTTATATTCTCTTTTACCAAACAACATAGGAATTTTCCGTGTTACTATTAAACTCTGTCTTTCATCAAGAATACTTATTTTCAAAGAATCTAAATCTTGTGAAGTATAGTGAATTGTAAAAATAACTGAATATAAAGAGTCACAGTTCGGTTTAAAACTTTGAATAACTCTATTTGAAATAACAGAATCTGAAATATGTGTAACATTGTATACAGGAGTATAAAATACTAAGTTGTAAAAAAATTAAGAGTTTCATTTTAGCCCCTCCATTTCTATTTTATCAATATCTTTTTTGTTATTTTTTTCTTTATCTATTTCCAGAGTTAAAAAGTAAATTTCTGAGGTAGGGGCTTGCCATAGAAATTCACCCTTTTAAAATACCCTCTCTAAAAACATTTAAAATCCTTACTGATTTATCCGAAATGTAAATTCTTCCATACTGCGAAAAGGGTAGCTCATACAAAATTTTCACCTTATATCTTGATAGAGTTTTAAAATCCAAATAAATAGCTGATTTTTCTTTAAATCTCTCCTCTATTTTAAGCTCTTGAAGTTTAAAAATTAAAAGTGGAGCAGGCTGCCAGATAAACGTTAGAGAATAATAATAGGCAGAATCCACAAAAATTCTCCAACTACTCCAACCTGAATTTGTTCTTGCTATTTCAGGGGGATTTATAGGATCAATAGAAAGATCTTTTACCATTTCCCGTTCAAAATTTGTGAAAAGTAAAGTATCCCTTATTTTCAATGCGTATCCATCAAAAACAAGCAAGTTAGCTCTTTTTAAATCTGCTGGATCTGAAATATCTACTATCCAAAGCCCAGAATCTGAACCACAATAGGCATAATTTGAATATACATCTAAACTAACTAATGAACTATGCGAAAAAGGATCATACTTAGGTACTCCGATAGAATCAAGAAATATGGGATTTGATGGATTAGTCACATCAAATGAATTAAGATAGGCATAGAAGGGCTCGTTTGTTACATAAAGTATACCATTATAAAATCTCAAAAGGACACAACTTTTTCTGACCCCGGAGTGAGAAACTAAAAAAGGTGATTGAGGATTTTTTCTATCAGTTAAATCTAAAAAATTATCCCTCCTGTAGTATCAAAAGGAGAACCATGTGCAGTAAGATATGCCTTATTTCCAACAACCGCTATATCTGTTAGTACTCTATTTCCAGGATAAAAAGAACCCACATAAACAAGTGTATCTCTCCCATATAAACTTACTAAGCCTATTAAAATTACCCCTAATTTTTTCATTTTTCTCCTCATTTTAAAGAATTATCTGTTAAAAAAATCTTTTTTCAAGTTTTTACAATTCAATTTTTTGTGTGAAAAGAGGCCAAATTTGTTTCAAAGGGTAAAAAGTGGCATCGGGTTAAAAATGAAAGTGATCCAAAAAAGTGGTCTTTAAATCACTATGACAAATGTAGGTTATGATCTAGTAAGATTTGAGGTTTGCTCTACGGTCATTAGGAGTGGTCCTTTTAACTTCATTATTCAAGGGCGAGTTTTCTTTCTTTTTGGTCAAAGTGTGATGCTACAAATATACCTATGATCTCTATATCTTTTTCTCTTTCTCTGACAACATCTATTGCTTCTTTAAACTCTATTATATCCTTCTCTTTGGCTTTTGGGTGCACATCAATGTAAAATAGATACTCTTTATAATCCTTTTCGCCCCTTATTAGCAAGTTTGCATATTTTGAGGTTCCGGGAATTTTTAACACTTCTTCTACATATAAACTCTAATTTTTTAAACCCTAAAAGCTTCAAAAAAGTCTACAAAGCTTTAAAGGCAGCTCCTCCTGCAAACTCATCAGGTAAAGTAGAAAACATACTAGCAACACTCCTTAAAACCTCCCTTGTCTTTTCCCCTTCTTCCCTTATGTGACTTTTCTTGTCTTTTCCCCTCCTCCCTTATAACTCCACATAACGCCTCCCTTGTTTTCCTCTTCTCCTCCTTTATATCACTTATAGTTTCACATAGCGCCTTTCCTATTTTTTCTCCCCCTTCCCTAATTTCTTTAAGTTCCTCAACTATTTTTTTAATAATTCTATCGCTTGCGGATCTTTGAATATGCCACTTGTTTCTTTCATATTATTATCATACTTTTTGTAAAGTTCTATTGCAAGTTTTTAGGCACAAGCACTACCTTTATCCCTTTGCTCTAGTAAAACATCTTTATCCTCCTCTTCCCCTTTTGAAACCAACATAACTATGATTTAAACTAACCCTCCTAAACTCTAAATTTTTCAAAAATTAAAAAGTAATTAGAAGTAATATCTTGAAAAAACTCGAAAAACCTTTTATAATATTATATATGCAATGCGTAAATTCAATGCGTAAATCTGTAAAAAAGGAGGTTAAAAATGAAGTTAATTTTAATCTTTTCAATACTAAATGGTAACGAAATCCTAAAAAAGGTGGAGGATAACTATAATGCTCCTTCAGATAGAATATCTGAATTAAAGATGATTCTTGTTGAGGCTGACGGTACCCAAAAAGAAAGAGAGATGAAAGTATGGATGAAGGGGAAAAATAAAAAACTTTTTGTTTTTAAATCTCCAGCTGATGTAAAGGGCGTTGGTTTTCTTGTGCTTTCAGATGACGAACTTTATATTTACTTACCTGCTTTCAAAAAAATAAGAAGAATTGCCTCTCATGTCAAAAATGAATCCTTCATGGGAACAGACTTTTCATACAATGATCTTGCAAAAAGTGAATTTACAAAAAATTACAATGCAACTATTAAAGAGGAAAACGAAAATCAATATGTTCTTGAACTTACTCCAAAACCTGGCTCCGATGTAGAATATTCAAAACTTACAATGTTTGTAAATAAAAAAATCTTTCTTCCCGATTCAGTTAAATTTTTTGATAAAGGTAAAAATCTTTTGAAAATTATGAGAAACAAAAAATTCGTTCAGATAAAAAATTACTGGTCAATCCCTGAGATAGAAATGGAAAACGTTAAAGATAAACATAAAACTATTATGAAAACAATAAAGCAAGATTACGATTTAGGTCTTTCTGACGAGATCTTTACTCAAAGAAATCTTAAAAAAGCAGAATAGGAAAAGTAAAATGAAAAAAATAACCTTATTTTTTCTCTCCTTTTGTATAGCTTACTCTATTGAAATAAATAGTGAGGCAAAAATTAACAACTTCTATTTAATTCAACCAGATATTTTTTCAGTTGACAGCGTTATACCTCTACCCTATATGTTCCATCAGTTTGAAATTTCATTAAAAGATAGAAAAGATAAATACGAATATGAAACGTCTTTATTACTTAGACTTTGGTCCAAAAATACTCAAAGTAATCTTTTAAGTCTTAAAGAGCCTTCCTATAAGCTAAAAGCTCACATATGGGAATTCTATGTAAATATATACAGTTTTCCATTTAAAAATGTTGACATAAAAATAGGCAAACAAAGGATTTCATGGGGAACAGCTGATAGGCTAAATCCAACAGATATAATAAATCCTTATGATCTTCAGAACCTACTTGATTTTGGCAGAAAAATTCCGTCAGAGGCAATTTTAATTAACTTATATTTTCCAAGAGAATTCACATTAGAAGGAATCCTTTTACCTAAATTCATACCTCCACTTTTACCAGAAGATATTTCTATTTTCAAATTCTTTTTAAATTCTTTTACCTTTGATCTTGATAATATAAAAGATACTATCATATTCCCTTCTCTTAAAAATCCGATGTTTGCCTCAAAACTCTATGGAAAGCTTTTAAAATTTAATTTTTCACTTTCCTATTTTTATGGATTTGACAACTTTCCTTTATTAAAAGAAACCAAACCTGTGATAGATAAAGATACAACAGTTAAGTTTTTTTACTTTTTCCCAAAAATTCATATGATAGGCTTTGACCTCGCCGGTGAAGTGAAAGATGTAGGAGTATGGGCAGAGCTAGGATGCTTTATCCCTGTAGATACTGTAAAAATAAGGGATCCCTATTTAAAGTATACGACTGGACTTGACTATACTTTTAAAAATGGTCTATACATTAACTTCCAGTATAACTACGGTTTCTTCTTTGAAAGATATAGCCCAGATATTGAAAATTCACTACATAGTTACCTTGCTCTGAGAATTGAAAAAAAATATTTAAGAGAGAATTTAAAAATAGGCCTCTCTGGTATCTATGAAATTGTCTGTTTTAAAGACATTAGAAAAAAAAGTGGTTATGTGACAAATCCTGAAGTAAGTTATAAGCCTGATGACAATTTAGATATAAATTTTGGACTCATAAATATACACGGAAATTCACCATCAAGTCTATTTTACTCTTTTAAAAATTTTGATCAATTTTATCTAAACCTAAAAGTAAATTTTTAATGAAGAGGATAATTAAAAAATATTCTAACAGAAAGCTCTATGATACAGAGGCATCAAAAATGATTACAATTTCAGAACTTTCAAACTATGTAAAAGAGGGAATTGAGTTTATAGTGATTGACAATGAGACCGGTGACGATATAACTGATCTAACTTTAGTTCAGATTTTGATGGAAACTGTAAAAGATAGAAAAGAGTTTTCATCAGCTCCTTATATATTAAAAGAAATCATAAAATCTGGTAAATCAACTGTAATTGAATTTATAAAAAATTCACTTATTGCTTCAGTAAACGCAATTTCTTTAACTGAACAAAAGGCAAAAGAAATTGTGAGAACTTTAGTTGATAAAAAGAAAATTGGCGAAAAAGAGGCAGAAGAGTTAAAGAATCTACTGATTGAATCTGCGAGGGAAAGAGAAAGGATACTCGAAGAAAAAATTAGGACTATCCTTAGAGAAATACTTAAAGAACTAGGAATTTCTGAGAAAAAAATAAAAGAAATAGATGAAATAAAGAAAGACTTAAAGGAGATAAAAAATGATTTAAAAGAAGTGTTAAAAAGAATAAAGTAGATATGGAAAGAATAGTTGATTTTTTGCTTAAGAGAAGAACCTTATTCTTAATTTCTTTGATTATTTTGACTTTTCTTTTTAGTTTTGGAATTACAAAACTTAAGGTACAAGGAGATATTTCAAAGGCTCTTCCACCTGAGGAACCTTACGTGAAGGTGTTTAACGAAATAGGTGAGGAATTTGAGGGAAACCTTATTGGGATGGTTATTCTAAGGGGAACACCTGATGTGTTTAATGAAAAAACTTTTAGAAAAATTTATGAGCTTACAGAGGAGTATAAGAAAATAGAGGGAGTTTCAAATTGTTTGAGTTTAACAGATATAATGGACATCAAAAAAATAGAGGATGGAATAGAGGTTGGCAAACTTCTGCCCTTTGGTTACATACCGAAAACAAAGCAGGAATACGATAGTTTAAAAAATTACGTTATGTCAAAGGAAAGATTCAAGGGAGTAATAGTTTCAAGGGATGGAAAGTATGCGTCAATTATTATTAGGTTTTCAGAGAAGTATGATAGAGAGAAAACGGCCCTAAAGATAAAGGAAACTACGGAAAAACTAAAAGAAAATTTTGAGATTCACTATAGTGGAATTCCCTTTGTAGTTATATTTGTTAATGAAACAATAAGAAAGGAGATGATAAAGCTTATTCCTTTTTCGCTAATTGTAATTTCCTTGATTTTATTTTTAAGTTTCAAAAATTTTCAGAGTGTTATACTGATTATAAGTGTTGTTGTAATTTCTATAGTTTGGATTCTTGGTTTAATGGGGTTTCTGGGTGTGCCGCTTTCAATAGTTTCAAATATTATGCCAGTTATTCTTTTAGCTGTTGGCTCTGCCTATGGAATACATCTTTTAAACAAATACAGAGAGTTTGAAAAGGATAGGGATAGGATTAAAAAAAGTGTTAATGATATATGGGTCCCTATATTTATGTCAGCAATAACAACCTTTTTTGGTTTTTTATCTCTTATATTTACTCAACTTGATGTGATAAGAAAATTTGGCATTTTTTTAAGCATAGGTGTTATATTTTCTTTTATTTTAACATTATCTTTTATTCCAGTTATTCTCTCTTACGGTAAGCTACGAGTTTCCTCACAAAAAGAGTTTACCTTTCCACCATCTCTACTTTTTTCTCTACTTTCTAAATTAGTTGATAAATACAAAAGTATAATAACAAAATTATGTCTGATTCTTCTTTTTTTTAGTGTCTTAGGGATACTGAAGATAAAAAGAGAGGTCGATATGATTGCTTATTTTCCTCGTTACAATCCCTTAAGGATCTCTGCAGAGCTTGTGAGAGAAAAATTTGGGGGGCATGCATCTTCCTATATAGTCTTTGAAGCTAATAATATTAAAAATCCCGTAATTTTAAAGCTAATGAAATATATAGGTGATTTACTGAGAAAATCTCAGTATATACATAATCCTCAATCAATTGCAGATTTGATTGCCGAAATGAATGAACTTCTTACAGAGTATAAATCAATACCAGAAACGGAAGAAAAAATAAATAACCTCTATTTTCTTTTAGAGGGTCAACCTCAACTGGATATGATAGTAAAAAAAGACGGTAAAAAGGCATTGATACAAGTAGTCTCAGAGATCGGAAAAACAAAATTAGCTCGAGAGGTAACGGATTACATTAAAGGTACCGTTAAAAAAATAGAAGGTAAGTACTTAATTATTGATCCCAAAAATTTAAGTGATAATAAAAGAGAAGAAGTTTTTAGAAAATATACAGAATTTTATACAAAAATAATATGTGATGTTTTTGATATAAAAGATTCTGTAAAAATTTTTAAAACTCTTTATTCCTTTTCAGATGAAAATAATTTCAAAAAATACGCGGAGGAAGAAGCTTTTAAAAAGCTGGAGGAGTATTTTAAAAGTGAAGAAGCCTACATAGTAATTTTAGATAAAAAATTAAGAAAAAAAATTATCAATGAAATAATAGTGGATGGGGATGTTAAAAGTGTTTTAATGAAGTATTTTAGTAACAAAAAAGAGGAGGTTGAAGAAACAGCTTCTGAATTAAGGGAAATCTTAAAAGAAGCAAAAAGATTAGGTTTTATAAACAGTTTAAACTTAGATAAAAAAATAAAGGATTATATCTATGAATTTACTGGAGACAGATGGATTATCCCTTACGAAGAAGAATTTATGGCTTATGGAGAAGTTGTAAGTTTCAAAATTTATGATGCGGGAGTCCCTCAAATTTATACAAAACTTGATGAGAATCTTTTAAAAAGCCAAATGCAAAGTCTCTTAATGGTTTTAATTTTGGTCTTTATTTTTGTTTCAATTGAGTGGAAATCAATAATAGGCGGTTTAATTACAGTAGTACCAATAATTTTTGCAGCACTATTATACTTTGGACTTTTAGGTTTTCTGAATTATCCTTTAGATGCAGCAAATGTAATGATTGCACCAATTATAATAGGCATTGGTATAGACTACTCCATTCATGTTATTTCCAGAATTAAAAAAGATTTTAAAATAGGAAATTACGATAATAGGTACGAAAATCTTTTTAAAACTACAGGAAGAGCAGTAATCATAAACGCTCTCTCAGTTGGATTAGGATTACTCGTATTAGCACTTGGAGACCTAATCGTCATAAAAAGATTCGGAATTTTAACTTTTATTACTATGATTACTTCCTCTCTTTCCTCCTTAGTTTTGATACCAATTCTCATTTCAAAAATAAAACCTAAATTTTTAATTGAAAAAAGTTAAGTCCAACTCTTTATTGTTAAAACAGAAAGCACTTAATCCTTCAAATCCCCCTGAGCCCCCTAAATTCCCCTACTTAAACAAGAACTTTCTCTTCCGCCTTTATAGTAGATAAGAACTTTTTATATTTTTCAGGAATTTTAAACTGAGAAAGAGCTTCCTTTGTTTTTTCAATTTCCTCTGGTGTTATAGTTTTTAAAATCTCAGCCATCTGCTTTATCTTATTTGCAAACTGTATACCTTCAGCTGCAGAGAACCAATCCAGTTGCACCCTCTCCTTTCTGATTCCCAATCTTTCAAGCCTTTTCATCATATTCTCATATCTTCTTTTTGCATTCAAATTCGCATAGTTATAATGACAATCACCTATATGACAACCTGACCATAAAACTGCACCTGCCCCCTTTCTTAAAGCATGTATTACAAAATCAGGCTTAATCCTTGCTGAACACATCGATCTAATTATTCTTGCGTTTGGTGGATATTGGAACCTCGAAACACCTGCAAGATCAGCACCTGCATAAGAACACCAGTTACAAGCAAAAACAATAATCTTTTCTGAGGGATTCTCCTCCAAAAGGGCATCTATCTGCGCATATATAGCCTCATCCGGGAAGTGCCTCATATCTATCGCTTCAGATGGACACTCAGCACCACAAGCTCCACACCCAGCACAAGAAGCCTCAATCAGCTTAGGAACATTCCTCTCTTCTTTACTCCAAATCCATGCATTATATGGACAAACATTTGCACACATACCACATCTTTTACAAGCTTCAGGATCTATAACAGGAGTTAATGCTTCTACGGTCACCTCTCCTTTCGCCATTAAAATACCTGCTCTTGCTGCTGCGGCTGATGCTTGAGTTACGCTGTCTTTTATATCCTTTGGCCCTTCCGCACAACCTGCAAGAAACACACCACCTATTGCTGTATCAACAGGCTTTAACTTAGGGTGTGACTCCAAATAAAAACCATCTTCTGATAAACTTAAGGCAAGTTTCTTTTGAACTTCATCCCTATCTCTTCGTGGAACAAGACCAACAGAGAGAATTATCATATCGGTTTCAAGCTCAACTGTCCTTGAAAGTAACGTATCCTCTGCATATATCTTGAGTCTTTTATCAGGCAACTCTTCAACACGTGAGGGTAATCCCCTTATATAGATCACTCCCTCTTCCTTACTTCTTCTATAAAGATCCTCAAAACCTTTACCAAAGGCTCTCATATCTTGATAGAAAACGTAAATTTGGGTATCGGGCCAGTGCTCCTTAATAAGGAGGGCATCCTTAACTGTGTTCATGCAGCACACATTTGAACAGTACTTGTTTGTTCTAAGATCTCTTGAACCTACACATTGAATAAAGGAAACAATCTTTGGAATTTTACCATCTGAGGGTCTTATGAGATTTCCTTTGGTTGGACCTGCTGAATTTATAAGTCTTTCAAACTCAAGAGAGGTTATGACGTTCTCATAGATTCCATAGCCATAATCGTTATTTTCCCTTGGATCGTACACATCCATTCCGGTAGCAACTATTATCGTTCCAACATCAATTTCAACTATCTCGTCCTTATCGTTAAAGTTTATTGCCTTCTTTTCACAGGCTGCAAGACACTCCTCACAAACTATGGCACCTGCTTTAATGTTTAAACAGAGTTTTGGATCAATTATGTATTGAGTTGGAACAGCCTGAGGGAAGGGAATATAAATCGCTTTTCTTGTCGCCATACCAACATCAAACTCATTGGGATGCTCTTGAGGACAAACCTTTGAACAATCTCCGCAGGCTGTGCACTCTTTTGTTACGTATCTTGCCTTCTTCTCAATTTTAACATGAAAGTTTCCTATATAACCTGTAATTTCTTTTACGGTAGAATTTGTAAAGATCTTTATGTTGGGATGTCTTCCAGCCTCAGCCATCTTAGGAGCAAGAATACAAATTGAACAGTCCATAGTGGGGAAAGTCTTATCAATCTGAGCCATTCTTCCTCCTATTGAAGGCTCCTTTTCTACCATGAAAACTTCGTAACCTGTATCGGCAAGATCAAGAGCAGCTTGAATACCTGCAACTCCACCACCTATTACCAAAGCTTTTCTGATTATCGGGACTTTAGGCTCCTTCTGTTCTTTTAAAAACCTTGCTCTTGCTACAGCTGCCTTAACAAGGTCTTTAGCTTTTTCAGTAGCTGCTTTCCTATCATAAAGATGAACCCATGAACAGTGTTCCCTGATATTTGCCATCTCGAGCAAGTATTTATTAAGTCCTGCTTCCTCAATTGCCTTTCTAAAGGTGGGTTCATGTAGCCTTGGTGAACAAGATGCTACAACTACTCTGTTTAGTTTATATTCTTTAATATCTCTTTTTATTATCTCTTGACCTGGTTCAGAGCAGGTGTACTTATAGTCTCTTGCTATAACCACATTAGGTAAAGTAGACGCAAACTGTGAAACATCTATACAATCTACACTTCCTGCTATGTTCAAACCACAATGGCACACATATACTCCTATTCTTATTTCTTCTCCGCTCTGTTTCATTTTTCCCCCTTTCTTTTAAATTGTCAAAGGTTTTATTCTATGAAATTCAAAACCTATTTTATTTTTATCAAGTCCAAGTGAATAAGCTAAAAGTTCAAAATAAAAGTAAACGGGTAATTCTCTTTTTTCATGCACAAGCACATTCTCAAAATGGGAAAAGCAAGAAGGACATATAACAACTATTCCATCAACTTCCCCAAAACTTTCAATTCTTTTCTTTGCTAATAAGTAGGAAAGTTCTTTATCTGTTAGTGAGTTAGGATAACCGCAGCATTCATCTTTAGCAACTATCGCCTCGGTCCCCAAAAGTTCAATCATTTCCTTTAATATATTCACTTTTTTTAGCTCTCCAAACTCTTCAGAAATTAGGGCGCTTGGTCTTTTAAAATGGCAACCTTCATGAACTGCAAATTTTTTTCCATTAAGTGGAACAACTATTTTACTTTTTATTTCATTTTTTTTATTTTTCCACAGGGTGTAAATAAGGTGCTCTACTCTAAATGACTTTAAATTAGCAGAACTTTTCTTAATGGTATAAAGTGTTTCGAAACAGCCGTTACATATAGTAAACATTGTTGATCCTAAACTTTTCGCTTTTTCAAGGTTTTTTAAGCCAATGTTTTTCCAATCTTTATAAGACAAAGATCTAATCCATACTGGATCCGGACAGCAGACAAAATCCTCTGCAGTTTTATAGTTTATTTCTAACTTATCGAGAACAAACCTTGTAGAGTAGTCAAAACCCGGAAACTTTCTTAAGGCAAGACATCCTGGAAAATAAACGAAGTTATCTTTCATAGTTAGCCTCCTATTTTAATAACCTCTTCTCTCCATTTTTTTGCTCTTGGGGAGATCTGAACAGAAAAGCCTTCTTTTCTAACAAGTACAAGCTCTTGCATAGGAATTTTTGGAGCATAGCCTCTTTCAGTTGCTTTTGTTCTAAGTAAAAATATAATTTCAACGAAATTGACCTTTTGGGGACAGTTTTCAAAACATTCATAACAAGTTGTGCATCTCCATATATCCTCTGTTTTTAAAACATCCTCTGCTCCTATATAAACCATTTCAATCAGTTTTCTTGGATTAAATTTTTCTGGACTTAAATTAAATACTGGACAAAAGGATGAGCATTTACCGCACTGATAACACATTAAAATGCTGTGATCTTTCAGTTCTCGACTTATTTCTTCTTTAAAATAGGGATTTAGCCTCATCTTTTAACCTCCTCTTTTAAAAATTCCTCAGCAAGTTTTATTCCCTCCTCAAAGGCTTTTATATTTATATCCACATAGTCCCTTCTAACTGAAATTTCTATCGATTTTTTTAAGGCTTCTGCTGAACATACACCTGTGATTCTTTGAAGAACACCAAGCATTATTGAATTTGCTACCAGCTTATTTCCCAGCTCTTCAGCTCTTTTTGTAGCTGGAATCGGAATATATTCTATGTCGTATCTTTTATTATCAATTGTCACAAGATCAGAGTCATAAATTAGAATTCCTCCACTTTTAATTTTATGAAGATAGGTAGTATAGGCTTCTTGAGACATACAAACAAGAACATCTGGTTCTGTAACTTTAGGATAGGGCACCATTTCATCAGGGTTATCTGCTATAACAACACCTGAGGAGCATGCTCCGCCTCTTGCTTCTGGACCATAACTTTGTGTCATAGAACTATTTCTACCCTCAAAAATTGTTATTCCTTGACCAAGAATATAACCTGATAAAACTATTCCTTGGCCACCAAAACCAGCAAATTGAATTTCTCTTATTGACCTTTTCATTTTTCTTCTCTCCTTATTCTCTCGTTATTTTCCATCAAAATTTCTAAATAAGAGGGTTTATTTATATCTACGAACTCACCAACAACTATGTTTCCTCCCATTAAAGATAACTCGGCATCTTTTGGATCGATTCCATTTTTGATAATACTTTTTTCTTTATAATACTTCATCTCATCAAGACCTTCTCCGATTTTGTTTGGTCTACCAAAGCCAGTTGGACAAGGAGAAATAATTTCAATAAAACTAAATCCTTTCCTCTGTAAAGCCTTTTTAATACTTTGTCTTAGATGATAGGCATGAAGACAAGTCCATCTTGCAACAAAAGTTGCTCCTGCTGATGCTGCAAGATAGGGCAGATTAAAGGGATACTCAAAGTTTCCATAGGGAGTTGTTGTTGTTTTAGCTTTATATGGCGTAGTGGGACCGAATTGGCCTCCAGTCATTCCATAATTAAAGTTATTTACACATATACAGATCAGGTCAAAGTTTCTTCTTGCAGCATGGATGAAATGGTTACCTCCAATTGCTATAATATCTCCGTCACCTGAAAATACGATAACCTTCATTTCTGGTTTTGCAATTTTAAGACCTATAGCAAAAGGAATAGGCCTTCCGTGAGTTGTGTGATAAGAGTCAACCTTAACGTAACCGGCTACTCTACCAGTACATCCTATACCGCTTACAATAGCAATTTCCTTTGGATCAAGATTTAATTCCTCAAAAGCATAAAGCATACTACTCATTGCAATTCCAAGGCCACAACCTGAACACCAAATATGAGGCCATCTCTCTTCCCTGATCCACCTTGATAACCTATGTTTAACCTCCTTTTTTACCTGAACCTCCATTTCTTCCCCCTTTTTAAACTCTAATTTTTAAAAACTCCTTTATCTTCTCTACAATTTCTTGTGGAGTAATTAAATCTCCCCCAAGTTTATTTACTCCTAAAACGGATAAATCACTCTTTAGGGCCTTTAGCACTTCCCCTCTTACCTGTCCTGAATTAATTTCAGGAACAACGATAAGTGATACTTTTCTTGAGAGCTCCTCAATCTTCTCATAGGGGAAGGGCCAAATTGTAATTAATCTAAATAGTCCGGCTTTAATTCCTTCTTTTCTTAAAAGTTGAACAGCTTTTAAAGAACTTCTTGCTGTTATCCCGTAAGATATAAGTAATATTTCAGCATCATCTGTTTGAACTTCTTCATACTTTATTATTTTATCTTTATTTTTCTGAATTTTATCGAGTAATCTTCTTACAAGTCTTTCATGAGCTTCAGCAGTGATATTTGGGTAGCCTCTTTCATCGTGAGTTAAGCCTGTCATATGAACAAAATAGCCTTCACCGGCTAGGGCCATTCTTGGAACAAGATCCTCGTCAGGTAGGTACGGAAGGTATCCTTCTGGAGAGACGTTTGGTTTTTTTCTATTAACTATCTCTATCTCTGACTCATCTGGAATAACAACTTTTTCTCTTAAGTGTCCAACAGCTTCGTCAGTAAGTATTATAACTGGTATCCTATAAATTTCAGCTGTATTGAAGGCTTGGATTGTCAAGTCAAACATTTCTTGACATGAAGCTGGAGCATAGGCAACAATTTCATAGTCGCCGTGGGAGCCCCATTTTGCCTGCATTATATCTCCTTGACCAACAAGAGTTGGAAGTCCGGTAGATGGGGCTCCTCTTTGGACATTTACAATCACGCAGGGTACTTCAAGCATAACAGCAAGTCCAATATTTTCGAGCATTAGTGACATACCAGGACCTGAGGTTGCGGTCATAGATTTTAGTCCGCCACAGGAGGCTCCAATAATTGCGGCCATTGAGGCAAGTTCATCTTCCATTTGTATAAAGACACCTCCAAATTTTGGGAATCGGAGTGAAATCCATTCTGCAATTTCTGTGGAAGGAGTTATAGGGTAACCTGCGAAGAATCTACATCCAGCGGCTATTGCGCCTTCGGCGCAAGCATGGTCGCCGAGCATATAGTGAACACCTGTAAGTATTTTTGCGCTCATTTTTTCACCTCGACTTTTTCAACGATAATAGCAAATTCAGGGCATATTCTCTCGCAGAAACCGCATCCTGTGCAATTTTCGGGGTTAAATATAGGGAAGTGATATCCCTTTGAATTTAGTTTAGGAGATCTCGTGAGGGAGTTTGTCGGACAAAATTCTATACAGAAGGAACAACCCTTACAGACGTCTTCTAAGATAATTACGTTACCTTTTATTCTTTTTATTTCGTTATAATCAAGAGGAGTCCTCCAAAAAACTTCGTTATTCTTTTTTATTTCCTCCATTCCTTAGGCCTCCTTTAAAATTTATTTATTATAAAAAAATTAGTACCCCTTATTAATTTTATCTAAATTTTCCCTGCTCTAATTTATTAAATAAAAATTTTTACAAATTCAAAATTTATATTTGATTTAAAATAGTTTTTTAAAAGAAAACTATCTTCTCTTTTTTGGCTCCTTTTCTTCCTTTTATTTCAACAAAATATATACCAGGTTTTATCCCGTAATCTCTCAATTCAAACTCTAAACTATATAAACCTTTTTCAAAATGGAATCTATTCATCAATCTTTGTACCTTCTTTCCTCCTGCATCATATAAATTAATCTCTATTTCATCAGGATAAAGCATTGTAAAGAAAACTCTAAGCTTTGAACCTGTAACATTTGCATTAAACTTAACAAAATTAACTTTAAAATCATATCTTATTTTTAAAGGACCGTAGTAATAAACTCCCTCAGAAGTCTCAGCTATTGCCTTATATTCATACTCTTTACCCTCCTCAACATTCCTATCAATATATCTAAAGGGCGTCTTCAAGAAGCGATTTTCAGAAATAAGTTTAAAATCCTCTCCATCTTTTTTGTATAATAAGAACCTATTAACAATACCTCCATAATGAAAGGTTATTAAAATACCTTCAGAAACTGAAGACAAAGCAAAGAAACTCTCCACAGAAGAAAGCTTTTGAATTTGACCAACATTTCCTGTTACAACCAAAGCAAAAGGATATTTAGTTCCTGCAGGTTTCGGCTGCACTACTCTATAAGCCCTTACAACAATCCTCCATTCACCCACAGCTGGATTCTGAAGCCTAAAAAGTTCCCATAAATTCAATCTATCAAAAGAACCTCCAGGAGTAGACCATCCTCCTGAAGTGACATTTCCCCTATATATAGTGCCAGTAGGACTTATAACTTTTAAATCAAGATCATTGACAATAACAGGATAGGTATTTGCACTTCCAGGGTAATCAATCCATGAAAGAACTATAATTAATGGGAAACCACTTCCCAAGACATTCAATCTATACACAATAGAATCACCTGTCGTAAACTGATTATCACCTGGAGGTAAGTCACCGTCAACAAATAAAAGTTTTCTTGATTCACCAAACCATAAGGCATCTTCAAGTGTTATCCTTCCTGCACCTTCATAAATGTTTGGAACACCTGAATTACCGCTTCCTTCGTCATCATCAATATCATACAGCATATCTCTTGCAGATGCTACAAGGACAGCTCGTACTAAAGCAGATGAGGGATTATGAGAAGGTGCAGAGTTTCTTGTCCCGTTTCCGTAAAAACCTTCCTTAAAATACTGTATAACTAAGGCAGCTGCCCCTGCTGCTGTTGGTGTAGCCATTGATGTTCCTGAGTATGCAATGACAGCACACGCAGTTCCATTATCGGCCGAGTTTACATCTTCTCCAGGTGCTGTTATATCTGTGCCCAAACGATTATCTCCAAGGTTATTAGGTGCTCCATAGGAACTCCAAGTTGTCTTATATTCCTGATTGGGTGCTCTCCTTGTTGCAACTACTGTTACATCATTTTTTGCAGTAGCTGGTCGAGAAATTCTTCTTCCATTTCCACAACTTAAAGGTGGAACACAATCACCGCTATTTCCAGCAGCAAAAAAGACATTCATATCAATGTAATTCCAAACAAAATTGTCAATATCAATTGCTTCCCCCTCATAACCACCTGCTGAGCAACGAGTTAGAATCATATTGCAAACGTAACCCCAAGAGTTTGTATGAATCCTTGCACCTTCATTATAAGCGTCGCGCAATGCAGTATAAAAACCAGGAGGATTTGCTCCTATAGGCTCTTGAGAAACAAGACGGGCTTTATAAGCCATTCCCCTGTACTGTAAATTTGAAGTTTGTTGATCAGTTCCGCCACAGGCAGAACCAGCTGTATGAGTTCCATGATCACCATTTGCAAAACCTCCCCCATCATAATCAAAAAGCCTAACCACCTTCTTTAGGCCCCCTACAGTTCCCCTAAAAAAACAATGATTTGTATCGAGCCCATTATCCATATGCCCTATAATAACATTCTGACCACGTATTCCCCTTGCCCATATTGAGGTATCTACACTTACATTTGTTTGAATAACCCATCTTGAAGCATCATTAAATGTAGTTTTATCATACTCTCTACCAATCACATAGACACCTGGGTGATTTGCAATTTCTGAGAGTTTAAAAGGTTCTATTTTTAAACCAAAGGAACAGAGGTGCCTTTCTTCTTCAGTTTTCCTATAACCAACATATTCTATCTCTGCCCCAAGGTTTTTCGCCAAAGAAACAACTTCATCAAGATAGGATACATCAAAAACATGAACGTAAAATCTGTGCTTAATGTCCTTTTCTCTAATATATAAATCAAAAGCTTCACCTGTAAACTTATAAATGGGTTTATAAAGAGAAACCCATCTTACATTCCTAATCAGTGATAGCTCCTTTATCTTTTCTTGGGGTTCCTTTGAATCAATTTTAACAATAAAGGTGTTTTCATGAACGTACCATGGAGTAAACTCTATTTTATAAAGTGAGGAGAGAGCCTCTCTTTCCTGTGGAAGAGGTATCTCTTTGAATTGAATTAAGATGTAGTTTACGCCTTCCCTATAGGAACCTTCAAGTTCTGGAAAAACTTTAGGAATTTCATCTTTAAGGGGATCAAAACTTATAGTATGAAAGTTAATTTTTAAATCGGAGATAAGAAAAAAGAAAATCAAAAATTTCATTTTTCCCCTTTAATAATTATAAGTTATCTCATTGCTTAAATCAGTATTCTTACTTTATTCTTTTAAGGATGAAAATAATAATTTTAATTTTTTCCTTTATGACCTTTGACTATGTGCGTATCTCTTATACAGGAGTTGAGGCTCTTCAGAAAGATAATCACTTTTTTAAAAGCTTTGAAACCTCAAAGATATTTTTTAGACCTATATTTAATGAAAACCTTAATGATAAATTCCTTTTAGCAAGTGGCTATACATCCTACTTTCTAGATATCTATACAGTTTATCTATCTTTAAGTTTTAAGAAATTACCTATAGCGCTTTTTTCATTTAATGCAGGTAAATTTGAGGAAACTGATACAAGTGGATTTAAAACTGGCAGAGTAATTACTCCCACTCACTTAGGTTTTATTATAGGAGCGCCTTTTGTTCCACAAAAAAAACTCTTTGATTTAGAAAAGGGATTAAGTTTAAAAATTTTTTATGTTAAATTAAAAGAGTTTTCGTCATTCGCCTTTGCCTTAGATTTCTCTATACTAAAAGCCTTTTATTTTAACAACTTACCTTTTAAGGCTTCTCTTGATTTAAGAAATATTGGTATTCCCACAAACAGAAAGGCAAGCTCCTTACCGTATGAACTCTCTTTTTCACTTTCAAGTGAACTTAAAAACAAAATAAAAAGCTTTATACCGTCACTTGGATTTTCCGTTGAAAAAAATCTATTTTCCTATAGGATTTCTTCTCTTTTGGAATTAAACAGATTCATAAGTTTAGCTATGAACTTTGATTCAAGAAGAAGAGAAACAGCAGAATCAGAGGGACTTCACCGCGTTGTTACAGGTTTTGGATTAGGTATTTTCTTAAAAGTTAAAAAAGTCTCAACTTTTTACTCCTTTATACCTTCAGGTATTTTTCAAGATCTTCACAAAGTTGATCTACAAATTAGTTTTTAGTCTTTTTTTAAGTTTACTTATAGCACTTTTTCTTTACCACAAAGAAAAAAAGGCAAAAAAATTAATTTTTTTAAGAACTCTTTCACTTTTTTTTCTTTTCCTCTTCTTACAAAATTTCTCAATAAAGGTAAAGGAAAGAACAGAAATTAAGCCTATGCTTTTCCTCGAAAGTAATCTAGAAGCTGAATTCTCTGAGAGAGTAAAAGACTTAGATTTTAACGTAGTAAAAATTGATAATGAAGATGACTTAATAAACTCGTTAAAAAATATTAGCAATTCAGAAATATTTTACTTAGGAAAATTTGACTATGAGAGAAAAAGGGAAATTTTAAACCTCTTGTCAAAAAACAATATAAAGTTCAATTACTTCTATTCTGAAAAATTTCAAGGTAAAGACTTTAAAATAAATCCACCCTATCTTATAAGAAAAGAAAACAAAGAGGGCTTTTTAATTGAGGGAAAAAACATAAAACTTGATATTTTTGAAAACAATATTAAAAAGAAAAGTATTAGAGTTGACGGAAATTATCTATACACTCCTGAATTTAGACCAAATACCACAAGAAAAATAACCTTTACTTCTAACGATATAGAAGAAAACCTCTATGTAACTGATCTTGACCTAGATACTAAAATAAAAATCACGTCCTCACAATATCACCCTATAGTTGGATTTTTAAACAGATTCTTCAAAAATCACTTAAATGCCAACATTGAAATTGAAATAAGCGGTAAGATTTATAACAAATTAGAAGGAGAACCAGACTTTTACGTAAGTATATTCAAAGAATTAAATGAAGATATAAAATCTATCTTAGTATTTTCACCGGACACAGTACTTGAAGGTGAATTTGAATTAGAATCGAATAAAGAGTTAGGCGTCGATAAAATAGAAATAAGGAGAAATTTAGAGGGTGACACGGTCTTATCTTTTTATTGTAATAAGAAAAAATTTCCTATTGTTTTGAAACATAGAGAAAGAATTTTACTTACAACTCCTGACCTATGGAAGATAAATCTTGCTACAGACGGAGATTTTGAAAAATTACTAATTGAGGTGATAAGGGAGAACTTCTTACCAAGCTTAAATCCTAAAATTGTTCCTCTTTTCTCAAATATAGAAAGAGAAGGAGAATTTAAACTATCATTTCTAATAAAAAAATTTGGAGAAATAAGTGATCTAATTGAGTTTAAATTAAATGAAAAAAGATTTTTCTTAAAAAAAGTAGCAGATAATATTTACGAGTCCTCACCGATCAAATTTAATGAGGGGAAATATAAGATAAATATCTTTAACAAAAGTTTCGATTTAATAGTAGCTGAAAGGGAAGTCAGAAAAAGGTATTACGACATTTCCCTTCTTGAGACAGCTAGGGAAATAACAGGGGGAGAAAAAATCAATTTAGAGGACAATTTATATGAAAAATTAAAGAGAAAAAATTTAGAAAAGATAGGTGAGAAAGAAATTTTCTTACTAGAAAGCCCATTTTTTCTTTTTATATTCATAGCGCTTTATTCTTTAGAAATTTATCTTAGAAAAAGGGGAGGCCTTTTATAATGCCCTTTGTTCTTAGATATAAAAAAAGCTTCAGAGCAAAACATCACCTTCTATCCTATAAGGGATCTCCTGAAAACCCTCACTACCATACTTATACACTCATTGTTTCCATTGATGCAGGTGAAAGAAATAAAGAGGGATATACAATTGACTTTATGGATATAAAAAACTTAATAGATAAACTTATTCCTTATGAAGATGAAGATTTAAATTTAAAATATCCCTTTTCAACATCTACTGAAAACTTAGCAGAATACTTCTTTGAAGAAATAAGTAAGATTTTTCCAGTAAAAGAAGTTGAACTTTGGCAAGATGAAAACTTTTGTGTAATTTATAGAAAATGAAAATCTTTCTATTTTTAGTATTTTCTTGGGAACAAAAAGTTAATTATAAAATAGATTTAGAACTTGACACCCTTACTCAAATACTTATGGGTCACCAAAAAATTACATATAAAAACTTCTCTCCCGATACATTAAGAGGACTTTATCTTTATCTCTATACAAATGGTTTAAAAAATTTCGATACAGAAGCCACAGAAGTTCTTTTTAAAAACTGTCTTTTTTCTTTTTCAAAAATATTTGGAAAATTTATAGAAGATGCCTTTATAGAGATTGACTCAATAAAAATAAGAAACCAGAAAGTCAACTTTAAAATAGACGAAACAGTCTTATGGGTACCGCTCCTTGAAAAATTAAAACCTGAAGATTCATTAAATCTTTTAATATTTTTTAGAACAAAAGTTCCAAAAATTTTAAAGTTTAGGGCTGGAAGAAATTCTAAACACTATGATTTTGGACAATTTTTTCCTGTTTTATGTGTATATGACAAAAAAGGTTGGCACAATAGAAAATGGGACTTTTTCTCCGAATTTTATCACAACTTTTCAAACTTTTATGTAAAAGTAAAATTACCAGGTAACTACATAGTTGCAGGAGTAGGAGAATGTTTATCAAAAAACGACACCTTGGTAACCCAGGAGGAAAAGGAAGTAATCTTTAAGGCAGATAATGTAGTTGACTTCTTTTTCTCATGTAGTCCCCTATTTTTATTTCAGGATACTTTGATAGATAGTACGCATATAATAAGTTTTTATAAAAAAGAAAACAAAGCTTATAAAGACTCTTTCTTAATAAGAACAGTTAGGGCCTATGCTTTTTTAAAAGAATTATTCGGAGAGTACCCATATAAGTGGTTAAAGGCTGTTGATGGATTAATAGAAGGTGGTATGGAGTATCCAGGAGTTATTCTGTGTGGTGATGATGATTTTTCCTTAATACTTCATGAGGTGGCTCACACATATTTTATGGGGGCCTTAGCAAATAACCAAGCAGATGAGGCTTGGCTCGATGAAGGAGGTGCTACCTTTATTACAGATTTTTATGAATTTAAAAAAGAAAAGAATCTAGGGATCTTTTATAAAAATTCAAAACAAATAACCGAGATCATAAGGGAAGGGTCTGATGATACTCTTTTACTCCCTGCTCATGCTTTCAAAAATTATTACTTTACTGTTTATTCAAAGGGATCACATATATACGCAATGCTTTTAAACATAATGGGAGAGGAGAAATTTAAAGAGTTTTTAAGAGAATACTATAGAGATTTTAAATTTAAACATCCGGATACCGATAGTTTTTTTAATAAAGCTGAGAAAATATATGGAGAGACTCTGGAATATATCAAAAATTACTATGTTAAAAGTTTACCTGTTCCAGATTTTGGGATAAAAGAAGTTAAAAAAATTAAAGCTAAAGATAAATGGCTGAGTAAAATAAAAATAAAAAATTCAGGGAATACTTTTTATCCCCTTGATGTTTACGTTATAAACCAAAAAGATACAGTGAAATTTAAGTTAAAACCCTTTAAAAAAGACACTCTAATTGAAGTTTATACGGATTTTGAGCCTAAAAGATATGCTCTTGACCCCTATAATTTTTCTCTTGATATAAAAAGAATAGACAACTTTTATCCCACAAGATTTGAGAAAAAACTTTCACTGATACATAATCCTGAAGATGAGAGTCTATATTTAAATTATTTTCCGTTTGCATTTTATTCTCCAAAATCAGGGCTTTCTCCTGGAATTAACTATATTTTTTCCTATATCAGAAGATATCCGTACTTTGAAGGAGAAATATACTATTCTTCAAAAGAAAAGATCTTCTACTATAATATCAAATATTCTTTCTTTTTCCCCTATATCAAACCCGAGAATATAATCTACTTAAAATCTTTGGGTTTTGAGAAAAACTACTATTTTTGTGCAGGACTTGATAAGATCTTTAGAAAGCATTTAAAAGATCCAAAGAGTGCTTACTTTAATTTAGAGTTTGTATACAAAGACTCAAAAGTAGAAAGTAGATTTTTTGACAACGTAAATTATGGCGGATTTAAACTTGGAATTACTCTATTTCCGAAAACTGACCTATTTTCCAATAGACTCGGCATTTCTACAGAAATTTATCCACAAAAAGTATCAGGCGACCTAAGTTTTAGAAAAATCTTCTTCATCTATGAAAGTACTCTATCACCTTTCTCTGATGATGTAAATGAGCTTTTTCCCCTTAAACTTAAGTTTAATTTTTATTACGGAAAAATTGAGGGAAATTTTCCTAAACAGGAATATATTTCTAACTTCTCAAATTCTTTTTACGATATCTTAGACTTAAAGATTGAGAGAAACTTTATTCTTTCCGGTAACTATACTTTCGTAAATGAAGGCGTGTTTTTAAAGGGGTATAATCTCTTAAAATTTAAGAAGTTATTTTTATTTTCACTTGAAAAAAGCTTTAAACATATAGGCTTTTTTTATGAAAAAATTCTATGGGGCGAAGATAATCTTTGGAATTTTGGCCTAATTTTTAGAAAAGATTTTTACAAAAACAAAATACGGATCAACATATACCTACCCCTATACATTAATAACCCAAAGTTTAACAGTGAGAGAAGAAATTTTGATTTTAGACTAAAAATTAATTTAAAATTTTTCGATATAACTTAAGGTTCTAATCCGGTATTAAAAATCTTATAAAATGGACTTCGTAAAGGTTATTGAAAAAGTTTTGTATATAATCCAGCTTAAGGAAGAGGCGATAAAAGAGGTCTCTGAAAAAAGAGAAAATTTACCCTGGGCAATTTTAGTTGTGGTAATTGCTGGAATTGCAAGTGCAATAGGTTCACTTAAAATTATTCCTGGCATAATAACTTTGCCAATACTTGCAGTAATTTTATCTTTTATAGGTGTCGGAATTTTATGGGTAGTTGCAAGAATCTTAGGTGGAAAAGGAGAATATATTCCATACTATATACCAATAGCAATGACCTATATTTTACATTGGGTGTCAGTTATCCCAATTATTGGTGGCTTTCTTTCTACTCTTGCATCAATCTGGATGATCATTGTTGCAGTAAAAGTCACACAAACTGTTCATCAACTTGACCTTGCCAGAGCAATAATAGTAGTTCTTATTCCAATTGCTATAGCCTTTTTCCTTTCTATACTTATAGGAGCAGCAGCACTAACAGTCGCTGGCTTAAAAGGATTAGGACTTTTTTAAAGAAAAAATAAAAAATTTTCCCCTTAAAATTTAATAATAAATTACTAACAGAAAAAGAACTTTTAGTAAAATATTCATATGATGAGTCCCCCTTAAAAGGTAAAATACCTGAATTTGTTTTTATCCCTGAAAATGTAGAGGATGTTTCACAGTTTGTTAAATTTTGTTTTAGAAAGAACATATATATAACACCAAGAGGTGGGGGAACAGGTCTTTCAGGAGGTGCTGTTCCACTAAAAGGTGGTGTCATCTCCTTTGAAAAAATGAACAAGATCATAGATCTTGATCCTATTAACCAAACGATTACTCTTGAACCTGGGATAATCACAGGTGATATAAACAAAGTCCTTTTAAGCGAAAACCTATTTTATCCACCTGATCCTATGAGTCTTGACTCTTGCACAATAGGAGGAAACGTAGCAACAAACGCAGGTGGACCAAGGGCCTATAAGTACGGGGTTACATCAAATTACCTGATTGAACTTGAATGCGTGTTACCAAACGGAAACGTAGTTAACGTGGGGAGGGGAACGAAAAAGTGGAAAACAGGTTATAACCTTTTGAGTTTGCTCTGCTCATCCGAAGGCACTCTTGCCCTATTTACAAAAATAAAACTAAAACTAATACCAAGGCCAGAAAAAGAAGTACTAACAGTAATGAGTTTTCAGGAAAATGAAGATCTCTTTAATTTTGTTATAAAACTTATCAAAAATAAATTTTTTCCCTCTATAATTGAGTTCATGGATAAGGGATGCGTAAGACTTGTCAGAAAAAAGGTTAAACACATGTTTCCTGAGGAACACTCGTTGCTTTTTGTAGGATTTGATGGAGACGAAGAAGAAATTGAGAAGATCTTAGAAAAACTTTATGATTTTGCGGAGAAAGAGAAAATAGAAAGAATTTTTATAGGCGACGATAAAAGCTCTGTAGATAGAATTTGGGAGATTAGAAAAAAAATGTTTTATGAAACAGAAAAAGAGGGATTTAAGGTTCACTCAGAGGATATCTGTGTAACAATTAAAACAGCTCAAAACTTTATAAATGATGTGAAGAATTTATTTAAAAATTACTCGAAAGAACCTTACATATTTGGACATCTAGGAGACGGAAATATTCATATTAACTTGACATATAAAAAAGACGAAGAGAGATTGATAAGAAAAATTTCAGAGGAAATATGGGATCTTGCTATTAAAATTGGGGGTACAATAACAGCTGAACACGGGGTGGGATACCTGAAAAAAAAGGGATTTAGGAAAGAAACAGATCCAATTTTATATAAAATACAAAGGGAAATTAAAAGAACTTTTGATCCAAAGGGTATCTTGAATCCTGGAAAACTCTTTTAAAAAATAAAAGGGGGGCTTTCCGCCCCCCTTGATAAAAACTTACCTCAGAGATAGGACAACTAGACCCAACCCCTCAGAGTCATAGCCTCAACAACTCTTTTGACAGCAACAGTATAAGCTGCAACTCTTGGATCAACCTTATATTCCTGCATAGCATCCCAAACGGCGTTAAATGCTTTTGTCATCTTATTATCTAGCTTTGAATAAACCTCTTCTTCATCCCAATAAAGTCCAGTTATGTTTTGGACCCATTCAAAGTAGGAGACCGTAACACCACCACCGTTTGCAAGGAAATCAGGTAAAAATAGAATATTTTTCTTGTGAAGTATTTCGTCTGCTTCAGGTGTTACTGGACCATTGGCAAGCTCAAGAATTATCTTTGCCTTAATCCTATTTGCATTCTCACCTGTAATAACTTCCTCAAGAGCAGCAGGTATCAAAATATCCACATCAAGTTCAAGAAGCTCTTCATTTGTAATTTTTGTAGTATTTTTAAATCCAACAACTGACCCTGTTTTATTTTTATGTTCAAAAACTTCTTCAAAAACAAGTGGTTTTTTGTCCTTGGACAAAATCCCTCCCTTTGAGTCACTTACAGCAATTACCTTTGTTCCAAACATTTCCGTAATAAGCTTATGAGCAAAGTAACCTGCATTTCCGTAGCCTTGGATTGCACAAGTTGCATTTTTTAGATCGATTCCAAGTTTTTTAGCAGCTTCTCTTAGAACATACATTCCGCCCCTTGCAGTAGCATCAATTCTTCCAACGGAACCGCCAATTCTCAATGGTTTTCCTGTTATAACACCCGGAGTATTATACTGTCTTATTTTACTAAATTCATCCATCATCCAAGCCATAATCTGTGGATTTGTATAAACATCAGGAGCAGGAATATCCTTCTCTGGTCCTATAACTTGCGCAATTGCCCTTATATATCCTCTTGAAAGTTCTTCAAGTTCTCTTTCGGACATTTCCTTAGGATTACAAACGACACCGCCTTTACCTCCACCATAGGGCAGGTCCATAAGGGCTGTCTTCCAGGTCATCCAGGCAGCAAGTGCTCTAACAGTGTCTATAGTTTCTTCAGGGTGGAACCTTATACCACCTTTTGTTGGTCCAAGAGCATCGTTATATTGAACTCTATATCCCTTAAAAACCTTAACTGTGCCGTTATCCATCCTTACAGGTATAGTTACACTAATTTCTCTCATCGGCCATCTTAGCATCTCATGGACATGTGGTGCAAGTTTTAGCACTGCTGCGGCCTTATCAAGTTGTTCCTGTGCAACCTCAAAGGGATTTCTTTTTTCCATTTTTAACCTCCTAACTGTTTTTTAAATAAATTTTTATATGGGATTTTAACCCTTTTTCTTTTATACTGCTACTTTAATACTTTAAAATATTTACGTATAAAATATTATAAGGTTCGATCCCTATTAAAAGCAAGATGTAAATAAAAATGAAAGTAAAAGTATCACAGATTTTATTCTTATTGGCTGTTATAACGTTCATAATTGCTATAGTTTTAAAATTATCAGGTGGTGAATTTCCCCATCTTTTTAAACCCTACACTTATATAAAGGGTACCTGGACATTACTTTTATTTTCTCTCACCTATCATTTGATTTTTGAAAAGGAGAAATAAATAAAAAATTTAATTTAAAATATATAAAGTGACGAGGGATACTTTAATTTTAGGGGTGGAGGAGTATGTTGCTCTACAAAAGTTACTAGATGATTTTACTTATAGAGCAAATACATACTCTTCAATGTTTTCTACACTTTCAGGTCAACTACTTGTCTCCTCCGGTTTTAAAACTCCCTTTAATCTCCTTGCAATTTCAGCACTCCTTGCAGGAATCTTTCAAAGCACAAGAGAACTCGCAAGACTGATAGGAGAAAAAAATTTTCTTACTTTTTTTCAAGAAGGAGACAGTTGGAACATATATTACACACTAGTAGGGGAAGACTTTTTACTTACAACCTTTTTTGATGATAGAACAATACTTGGAATAGTTGAAGTACAGGCAAAAAAACTAAGTAAAAGGATACTTGAAATTCTAAGAAGATGAGTCTTCTTAACCCAAGATTCACCTTTAAGAATTTAATCGAGTATAAGGGAAACAGAATGGCAAAGAGAGCCCTAGAAGCGATAATTGAAGAACCTTTGCTTTTTAATCCCATTTTTTTGTGCTCCGCACCCGGCATGGGTAAAACCCATCTTATTACAGCTCTTGCCCATAAGTTAAGAGAAAAAAACATAAAAGAACTGTTTTTAACACCAAAAGAATTTGAGAGAGATTACGAAAAAATTTACGAATTTAAAAAGGGCTTTCTCATCATTGATAATTTTGAAACTTTTCCTAAAATAAAAAATGAAATAATAGAGGACTTTTCAAAAAATATAGATGTAATTATTGCTAATGAAATTCAAATAGTACTGTCATCTTCATTATCATTAGATGAACTAAAAGGCCTAAAGGAAGAATTAATATCAAGGATAAAAGGTGGACTTGTAATTGAAATTTTACCACCAGATGAAGAGGACATAAAACTTCTAATTAAAGAAAAACTCTCAAAAAGAGGAGTTTTAATAGAAGAAAAATTCATAAATCTTATATCAAAAAAGGGTTATAAAAATATAAGAGAAATTGAGGGAGATATAAATAGGATCTTTTTAAGATTCATCTCAAAAGAAAAAATTGAAGAAAAAGATATTGAAGAAATAACCGGAATATCTTTACCAATTCTCTTTTTTTCAGATATAATACCAGAAATAGAAAAGAGTTTAGAAAAATTTGAAAAAATTGCGAGAGAGGAAGAAGCTTTAAAAACAGCACTAAAGGAGAAAATATATATATGGGAAATGAAAGGTTATAAAACAGATAGACTCAAAAAATTGGTAGATATAAAGGACATTGAAAGCATAAAAAGGGAGTATAGAAGATTTGTAAGTGATATTATGAAATTAATTGAATTTCAAAAAATTTATGGAGAAATAGGTGAACAAGATCCGGAAATTGAAAAGGCTCTTTTTGATCCAGATAGAATTGAAGAAGTGGAAAAATTCATAGAAGAAAAGAGAACTCATCTAAGAAAAAGAGAAGTGCCGCAGAAATTGAGAGAAACAGAATTTAAAATTATAGAGTCAGATTATAATAGGGATGTTCTAGAAAATATAAGAAAACAGGCAACTCAAGGAGAGCCCTCACTAATTTTTGTCTTTTCACCTGGTAAAAGGGGACTTTCAACACACCTTCTTTATGCCTATGAAATTAACCCTGAACCTAAAAGAGTACTTTTTAACTCTAGCGATTTAACCGATCTTTTTTTTGAAAATCAAAGTAAATTAAATAAAGTCTTTGAAGATTTTAACTTTATAATTATAGACGATGCTGAAATCTTCTTTGATGTAGAAGATTTAAGAGATAAATTAATTCCGATAATATTAAAAGAAAAGAATAGAGGAAAAAGGTTTTTAATAGGAGTTAAAAAAGAAATGAAAGAAATTTTTCTTCCCCCTGAGTTTAAAAATCTTTTTAAAGTGGCAAAAGTTACCTTCATTGAAAAGCCAGATAATAAAATCTTACTCGAGTTTTTAAACCAAAAACTAAAAAATAAGGGCTTAGAAATCGATGAGAACCTAAAAAAAGAGATATTAAATAGAGATTTTTTTGACCTAAAAGAATTTGAAGAGCATTTTGAAGAATTTTTAAAAGAACTTGAAAAAGTTAGGGAAACAGAAAGTCTTGCAGGATATTTAACTGAGGTTGAAGGGGAAAGTAGGAAAATAATCTTTGATATTGAAATACTAGAGGAAAGAATTTTTGAGGATTATCCATGAGAGGTTCACTTAGGGAAATTCCATTTTCAGACGTTGTCCAGTTAATGGTTATGGGTAAAAAAACTGGTAGACTTTCAGTAACTAACGGAGAAGATTTTCTAGAAATCTATTTTAAGGGTGGAATAATAATATTTGGGAAAATGATAAATAGAAAAGAAAAAGTTGGAGAAATTCTTCTATCTAAGGGTGTAATTAACGAAGAAACTTATAAAAAAGCTGAAAATTTAATTGAAAAGGGAGCACCAAACTTTGGATCAGCACTAATTGAGCTTGGAATTTCTGAAGATGAAATTAAGAAAGTTTATGAAGAAGAAATAAAAAAATTTGTCTCGGAAGCGATTTCTTGGTCAGACGGATATTTTAACTTTGAACAAGATGAATTTCCAAAGGAAAGACCAATAATATCTCTTGATCCTTCTTATTTACTTATAGAGTCTGCAAAAACCTTCGACGAATGGAAAAAAGTTCAAGAACTAATTCCTTCAATTGATGAAATTTGTATCTTGAAAGATAAAACATATAAGCCCGTTGATGAGAAAGAAAAAATAATAATTGAATTTGTAGACGGAGAAAAAACCGTAAGGGAAGTATTCGAGAAAGCTGGAAAAAACCTCTTTGAGCTTGCTGAGACTTTTAAGAATCTCCTTTTAAAGGGAGTAATAGACACAATCCCAAAGAAAAAAAGGGATGAAGAAGTATCTAAAACAAAAATTTTAGAACATATTAATTTAGGTTATGCCTTTTTAAAAACTGGATTATTTGAAGAAGCAGAGAGGGAATTTAGAAGATTAAATGAGATTATTCCTGACAAAGCAGATAGTTTCTTTTATCTAGGGCTTCTATCAATTTACAAAAAAGAATTTCAAAAGGCAATAGAGTTTTTAAAAGAAGCCCTAAAAAGAGACCCAACTAATCCCAAAATTATGAACAACCTCTTTTTCATATATATTGAAACAAATAATCTTAAAGAAGCGGAAAAAATTTTAGAGGAAATTGACAAGCTCAAATTCGAAGACGAGAGATTTTTGTTAAATAAAGCAATTTATTTTGACAAAATAAATGAAAAAATAAAATCAGAAGAAATAATTAAAACTTTAATGAAAGAAAGATCCTTTCTTAAAACCCCTTATATCATGTTAGCACAGAAATTATACAATGAAAAAAAGTATCTCCAAGTAATTGAAATACTCTCAATCTTAAAGGGCTATGATCCCAAAAATCCTGAGGTAAATTATGGTTTAGGGATATCATACAGAGCTTTAAAAAAGTTTAAAGAAGCTGAAGATTACTTAAGAAACGCAATTAAATTATCCCCGTCTAACGTAAAGTATAAACTCGCATTAGCTGACTTATTGTATGAAAGGGGAAGACACGATGAGAGTAAGACCCTCTACACACAGATACTATCAATTGATAAACAGAACAAGGAGGCTCTTTTAAGATTAGGTAATATTTATCTGAAAGAAGGAAAAAACAAAATTGCATTAAAATACTTTGAAGATTTATTAAAGATTGATCCAGAAAATAAAGTAGCAAAAAGAAACTTAGAAATTTTAAGAAAAGCTGTAAATGTATAACTTAAAGCAGGTAAAAGAACTAATCTTTGAAAAAACGGGCATTGATCTTTCTTATTACAGAGATAACTATCTTGAAAGAAGATTAAGAGTAAGAATGAGAAAAAATAATCTTAATGACATTAGCCTTTATATAGAAAAGCTCGAAAATGATGAAGAAGAAAGAAAGAAATTCATTAATGAAATAGGAATAAATGTATCTTATTTTTTCAGAAATAAAAGTACATATGACCAAATAAAAAGTTTAGTTTTGCCTGATTTAAAAATGAGAGGAAAAATATACATATGGAGTGCTGGTTGTGCTTCAGGTGAAGAACCATACTCTGTGGCAATTCTTATGAAAGAGGAAGGTATCGAAGGCTATAAAATTTATGCAACAGATATTGATAATGAAGCACTCGAAAAGGCAAAAATGGGAATATACGAACCAGATAAATTGATCGAAACTCCAGGGGAGCTGATAAAAAAATACTTTGAAAAAATTAATAATAAATTCAAAATTTCTGAGGAACTTAAAAAAAACATAAATTTCTTTTTTCATGACATAACAAAAAAACCGCCACTTACAAATTTTGATCTTGTTTTATGTAGAAACGTAATAATTTATTTTGTAAAAGAAAAACAGAAACTGGTTTTTGAAAATCTATATTTAAGCTTAAAAAAGAACGGCTTTTTAATTCTAGGGAAAACTGAATTCCTTCCTTTTGAATTTCTTGATAGATTTGAGTATGTATCTAAAGTTGAGAGAATACTTAGGAAAATATGAAAGAAGAGAAAATATTTGTAAATGTCCTAGAAACAGACTATGAAAATAGTTTCTCACTCAGTTACCCAAATTGGAGATTTAAATTTGAAAAAGTACTTGAGGAAATTGAAAAGGGAAACATAAGATATATACACACTGGTGCAAGTGCCTCTTTTTTCTTAAGATTTTATAAAGAAAATAGCTCTGAAGAATTAAAACTAAACTTACTTCTTAGACTTAAAAAAATCGGAATTAACCCTTTTTATTATTTTATCCCTCCAAATCTTCTTGAAGCTCACTCACTTATAAAAAATTTAAAGATAGTTTATGATGAATTAAAAGAAAGTTTTTCAGGAGAAAAAGTACTTTATTTGCCAATAATCAGTAAATTACCAAGTGGACTTTTTTACCTTTTAAAAGGCTTTGATATTGACCTTTTAGTATCAAAAATTCCACTTAAAAAACACTTTGTTATAACAAAAGATTTTGAAAATGAAATAAAAATAATGAATGTTTCCTGTGACTCAAAAAATGTATTTATAGAGCCCTATCCTCAAAAAGATGAAATAAAAAACAGTCTTTTCTCACTTGAGGAAATAACCTCAACTATACCAGAAAAAGGTGACTTTTTTGAGTTTAATTCAGATATAAAAGTTAAAAAAAATTACCCCTATTTCAAAAAACTTGAGGATTTAATTTTTAAATGCGGTGTCTTAAACACAATTTTAAATGTTTATAAAGTGATTCCCTCAGACTACTTTATCAAGGAAAAAAACAAAAACTTTCTAAAACTTTTTAATTCAGACAACACTGAACTAATAAAGGAAGAAATTAAGGAATTAAAAATATATATTAAAACTGTTACAGAGGATTTTATTGAGGAAAAAGAGGGATATTTAATTTTTAATGTTTTACCCTTTAAAAGAGAATACTATAGGATAATAAAAAATAAGCTATTCAGAGCTGAGGTAGAAAGTCTCAGTTTTTCAGAGCTTAAAGAAGAAAAATCAGTATTTCAAGAGGTAGACTTTAAAATTTATGAAAGGGGCAACCTAAAATTTTACGATCTTTACATTTATCCAAAGTTAATTGGAGAAAAAGGTGAAATAAAAGGTGGAATATATGAAGAAGAATTATTTAAGGAAAACTTTATTAAAACAAATTCTAAAATAAAGTGGGATAAAAAAATTTTCTTATTTTCAACCTCTTTTTTACCACACGATGAAAGTCTTAAACTAAAGGGAAAACTAATTAATATAAATAGATGTGAAATTTTAATTTATAGTGAAAAAAATTTTAAAGTTTATACTTTCGCTCCCTTTGTTAAAGAAGAAATAACTACAAAAAAAATTTATTCAGGATATTTAATTATAGAAGGTGAAAAAACCTACTTCCTTAAAACAATACCTGGAACAATTTTAGAAAGAAAAAACGGAATTATAAAATTAGTTTTTGATAAAAATGTTGAGTTAGAAATTAAGAAAATTTCAGAATTTACAGTTAAAGAATTTTTGAAATTCAAATATAAACCAATTTTATTTAAGGGAAAACTCAAAAAAAAACTAAATCCACTCTTTGAAATAAAAAATGATAATGTAAACTTTCTTTCTCTTGATTTAAATGAAAATACTCTTTTTATTTATTTATACTCGCAAGATAATGAAAGTATAAAGCTACTGTTTAAGGAAAAAACTGGTGAAGCCTTTTTATTTGATCTAAAAGCAAAAAGGAAACTTGACAAATTAGTAATTAAAGAAAGATGGGTTATAACTCCTTCTCAAAGGGGTCTATTTTGTATTGGTATTGATATTACTAAGATGCCTCTTTATATTTTTTAATGGTAAAAGATACTATTCTCCTTTTTTATATGAATTTTCTAATTTCAATAGGACCTAGAGTTCCAGGTTCAGAAGGTCATAAGAAGTTAAGGGAATTCTTATATAAGGAATTCAAAAATATGGGTTACCTTTGTAAAGTTGATTCTTTCATCGAAGATAACTTTAAGTTTTATAATTTGATTTTTAAAAAGGGCAAAAATAACTTCATACTCCTTGGAACCCACTATGACACAAAGGAGGGCATTGAAGGAGCAAATGACTCCGGTTCAGGAGTAATTTTACTTTTATACTTAGCAAAAAAACTTAGAGATTTAGATAAAAACTTACTTTTTGTATTCTTTGATGGAGAAGATTTTGGAGAAACACCACCACTTTATGGATCAAGACACTTTGCTAAAAAAAATTATGATATAAAATGGGGTATTGTCTTTGACATGATTGGAGACAAAAATCTTGAAATTTTTATGGAAGGATACTCCCTAAAGTATGCTCCTTTTATAACAGATTCAATTTTCAGTTACGCTGAAAAAAGAAAAATAAATTTCTTTCATAAAAAATTAAAGTATTATATTATAGATGATCACTTGCCTTTACTTGAAGCAAACAAAAAGGTTATTCTTCTTATTGATTTTGATTATCCTTACTGGCATACACTTGAGGATACCTGGGATAAAATAAGTTTAGAAAACATAGAAAAACTTGGTAACTTTATTGTAGATTATTTGAAAACAAAGTGAAAGTAAATTATTATAAATTATGAAAATAACTATTTTAATTTTTACGCTAACTTTTAGGGGGCAAATACTTTTAAAGGACAGTATACCCTTAAAAAATTACCCTTACACTCTTGTTGAGCTTGATTCAAATCTTAGTCCTATAGACTCGCTTAGATTTAAAACAGATCAAAATGGAAAATTTAATGTAGATACAAAGAAAAATGGAATTTATTTTATAAAAACAAATTTTCAAGGTATAGATTATAGGACCGATCCCCTTTTTGAAGATAATGAGAACATAAATTTATCAGTATATGATACTATCTCTAAAAGTGATAAAGTTATTATAAATAGGGCACATATTGCCTTTGTTTTAATGTCAAATATCATTCAAGCTATAGAAGTTTATAATTTTTTCAATACTTCAAGAAAGTTTGTTAAAAAGACTTTTAAATTAAATATGCCAAGAAAAGCAACACATATACTATCTCTTCAGGGAGTTCTACCATTTGAGTTAAAAATAAAGGGAGATACCTTTATTTACACAAATGGTTTTACACCAGGATTAAAAACAATTTCATTACTTTACCACCTTCCACTTGAGAAGATAAAATTTGAAAGAAAAAACCCTTTAGCTATTAATGAATTCCTTGTGATGACACCCCCTGAAATTGATTTAAGAACAAGGAAAAATTTTGAAAAAACAAATATAAATACAACTCAAGGTAATCTTTTTGTCTATACTTTCAAAAATTTAAAGGCTGAGGAAATCTTTTCCTTTGAGATAAAACCTAAAGAAGAAAAAAAGTTAAAAGAATTTATCTTACCCTTTATTTTTATAGTTTTACTAGTCATTTTCTTATTATTAATTAGAAAGAGATGGTTGAAAAAGGAAATAGTATCAGAGTAGCAAACTTAAAAAAAATCTTTAAGAGAAACTATGTATTAAAGGGAATAAGTTTTGAAATAAAAGAAAAGGGCCTTTATCTTTTTGTGGGTGACAATGGGGCTGGGAAAACAACACTTTTTAAAATACTTTCTCTAATCCTTTTTCCTTCTGAAGGAGAGATCTTTTATAATGGTGAAAGAGTAAATAATAAAGCAGAAATTTTTTTAAAGTACATAGGATTTATATCTCATAATCCTCTTTTGTATCCTGATTTAACTTGTTTTGAGAACCTTGAATTTTCCTCAAAGTTTTTCAATATTCCTAAAGAAAGAATTCTTGAACTCTCTGAAGTTTTTGAAACGAAAGACTACTTGAATAAAAAGGTAAAGGAACTTTCAAGAGGTCAAATTCAAAGAATTTCACTCATAAAATCAATATTACACGATCCAATTTTTCTGTATCTAGATGAACCTTTTAATTCACTTGATAAAAAAGGATCTAAAATACTTGAAAGTTACATTTTTGAAAATATGGATAAAAAAATTATTTGTATATCAAGCCACAGTTATTCTGAAATTTTTGAAGAAAGTAAAAGGATTTTTTATCTTCAAAAGGGAGAAATTGTTAAAGAGGAGTAAATTTAAATAGATTTTCTTTTTTTTCAACGTTAAAATCTAAAAAGTGCTTCGCTGTCCAGATTGCTGTTTCAAAGTGAGATGTAGGTTCTTTTTGATAAACTTCTCCACCATAGAGTGCAAGAAAAGGAACAAGATGATCGGCAAGATGTGGATCTGGAGAATCACCTCTTTTTAGAAAAAGAATAAATTTTTCCGCAAGTTCTTCACCGAGAACTTCAGCAGGTACCCCTTTTTTCCCTAAGATGTCAACTGCTAATTTCCTTTTCCCATTAAAAATTCCAATGACTAAAAAGCTACAACCTGGTGAGGGAGAATCTTCATAACTTATTTCAAATTCAATATTGTTATTTATGTCTTTAATCCTTTTATAAAAGGCTTCCCTCATTCTTTCAAGGACTTTCTTCTCCTCTAAAATTTTTGACCCAGCTAAAAAACCCTTCATTTTAACGAGTTCTCCGTCTCCAAATTCAAGATCTATTTTACTGAGTTTTCCATGTAATTTGAGTTTCACCACTCCCCCACCTCTTGGATAATAGCCTCTTTTTATAACTAAAAAACTTTTTTCTTTTAATATATTTTTAAAAGTGTCTAATATGTAATATCTAAAGTAGTCAAAAACTGGACCACCAGGAACATCAGTACCTCCGATCAATTCAAGATGTACTGGATTTTCTGAAATAAGGGAAACTGGAAATATTGTTTGTAAAAATAGGGGAATTGAACCTGCTGTCTCAAAGTCCATCTTTACTTTTCCACCTTTAACTTTACCTGGATAAAATCTAACTTCTAAAGAATGTAACCTATCTCCCTCAACTTTAGACTCTGATATTTCTTTTATACATTTTAGAATATGTAGATGTTGATTTTTAAGTCCAGGGTTAGGTCTTCCTTTTCTAATGTTATAAATATAAAAGGGTTTATTTGTTAAAAGTGATAAAAAAATAGAAATTCTTAAGATTTGTCCGCCACCTTCCTTATAGGAGCCGTCTATACTAATCATATTTAAGATGTCTTTTTAAACTGTTCAGTAAAATTTAAACCACTTTCTGTAAGTGCATAAATTGGCCTTCCACTTCTTTTCTGAGGCAAAACATATAAAAATTTTTTTTTCTTAAATTTTTGTATAAAAGCGGAAGGATTTTTCGATATTTTCCATTTCATTATTTTATAAATATTTCTGATATCAGATAGAGAGAAAGATTTTTTTTGAAGAACCTCATGAATAAATTTTGCAGAAAGCAAAATCCTCTGCGTGTTATTTTTTACCTCGTAATTTTTAAAATACGATTTGACTTTATCTATATCAATCTCGGGCAGCCCCTCAGACACCCTTTTTAATTTGGCACCCTCAGCTTTAGAATCTTTACCTTTTTTCTCAAATAAGATTTCGTAAAGCTCATTAAACTTCTTCTCAACAAACTCTATATCACCATAAACCTCTAACTCAGTATCTTTTTTCCTATACTTAATTCCAAACAATTTCATTTTTTAATAAATTTTTTGTGGAATAGAACCGATTCCAAAAAGTATTATATAATACATCCTTTTAAATTTTTAAAGCAAAAAAATTAAATAGAAGTTTTAAGGTTCAAGTCCATAAACTTGAAGGGAAAAATGTTAGAAATAGGTAGACTCACAAAAGAGGGAGAATTGTATCAAGTTTTAGACGGAAAAAAAGTTAGATGTTTAGCCTGTGCACATAAATGTGTAATTTTTGAGGGAAAAAGAGGTATCTGTAAGGTAAGGTTTAATGTTAATGGAAAACTTTACGTTCCCTTTAATTATGTTTCTGGTCTTAATAATGATCCTATAGAAAAAAAACCATTTTTTCACTTTTTACCAGGTAGCTACGCCCTAACCTTTGGAATGCTCGGTTGTAACTTTCATTGTCCCTACTGTCAAAACTGGTTAACTTCACAAGCCCTTAAAGACAAAAACTCAATACTTTACTATCAAGAAATTGAACCTTCAGATATTGTAAAAATTGCCATTAGAAAAGGTTCAAAAAGTATTATCTCTTCTTATAATGAACCACTGATAACAACAGAATGGGCTAAGGAAATTTTTAAATTAGCAAAAGAAAAAGGACTTAAAACAGGCTATGTCTCAAACGGATACCTAACTGATGAAGTTTTAGACTATCTCGATGGCTACTTAGATTCTTATAAAATTGATTTAAAAAGCTTTAGAGATGAAAATTACAGAATTCTTGGAGGAAAGTTAAAGTTTGTTCTTGAAGGAATTGAAAAAGTGTATAAAAGGGGATTATGGCTTGAGATAGTTACACTTTTGGTTCCAAATTATAATAGCTCTGAAGACGAATTAAGGGAAATAGCCAGATTCATAAAGAGTATATCACCCTATATTCCGTGGCACATTACTGCTTTTCATCCTGACTATAAGATGACTGATAGAAGGAGAACTGAAGTAAGAAAAATCATAAGAGCAAGAGAAATAGGTTTAGAAGAGGGCTTAAAGTTTGTTTACGGTGGAAACGTATACGGCTTTCCAGAACTTGAAAGCACCTACTGTCCAGAATGTGGAGAACTGTTAATAAAAAGAGAAATATTTTTTGTTATTGAAAATAAGATAAAAGATGGAAGATGCATAAAATGTAAGGCAGAAATTAAGGGGGTATGGGAATAGATAGTCCTATTAAAACAGTTAACCTCAAAAGATCCTACGGAAAAATAGTTGCTCTTGATGGAGTATCTATAGAAGTTAATGAAGGAGAAATCTTTGGTCTTTTAGGACCTAATGGGGCAGGTAAGACAACTTTAATAAGAATCTTAACGACTTTACTATTACCAACTTCAGGAAAAGCCTATGTTTTAGGATATGATGTAGAAAAAGATTATAAGGAGATTAGAAAAAGAATAAACATGGTGTCTGGAGGAGAGGAAGTAGGTTATGGAATTTTAACTACAGAGGAAACACTTTATTTATTCTCGCAATTTTATGGACTTTCCTTAAAAGAAGCAAAAAAGAGAATTTCAGAACTTTCAGCTCTTCTTGATTTAGAGCCCCATCTTAAAAAAAGAGTATCAAGACTCTCAACAGGACTAAGGCAAAGGATGAATATAGCAAGAGGTTTCATTAATGATCCTGATTGTATTTTCCTTGATGAACCAACGATGGGTTTAGATGTTGAATCAAGCGTAAATGTCAGAAAATTTATAAAAAATTGGGTAAAGGAGAAAAGGGGAAAAACGGTTTTACTAACAACCCATAATATGTATGAAGCTGAGGAACTTTGTGATAGAATAGCTATTATAAATAAGGGAAAAATTTTAGCCTGTGATACACCCCTGGGATTAAAGGATTTAGTGAAAAAGGAGGAAATTTACGAATTTGAAATAAAAGCTAAGGATTATTATATCAAAAAAAGCGATAATTTTTATATCATAGAAAACAAAAAACTTGAGGGTGAGAGGTTTTATGTAAAATTAGGGACACCCAAAAATCTTTCCTTTGAGAGGCTAATAAGTGAAATAAGAAGGGATAATATAGAAATATTATCCTTTAAAAAGATTGAACCGAGCTTAGAGGAGGTTTTTATAAAGCTTGTAGGTAAAAGTTTTGAGGAAATTGAAAGAGAGCAATGAGAAAATTTAAAGAATCACTTGAATTAAATTTAAGATCATTAATTGCAAGAGCCTATGTAAGAATCGTAGCTACACATAGAGAGGGTTCATTTATTTTCCTAAATGGTTTAACTGGAATTATATCTTTAGCCTCTTATATATATCTTTATAGAACTCTTGGAGCCAAAAAAGTATACGAGGGATTTGTGATAATCGGAAGCTTCATACTTGCCTTCTGGCTAAATGTTCTTTGGAGTATCGCATCGCAACTTTATTGGGAAAAACTTTCAGGTAATCTTAGATATTTCATAATTGCTCCATGTTCAAAAATAGCAATCCTTATAGGAATGTCAATTGGAGGAATTTACATGATTCTTATTAGATCTTCCCTTGTTCTATTTCTTGCCTTTTTTGTTTTTAAAGCGCCCATTAAATACTTTAATCCTCTACTTATTTTTTTAGCCTTCTTTATTACGCTATTTGGTCTTTATGGGCTTGGGATGGCTTTTTCTTCTTTATACCTAATATGGGGAAGAGAAGCATGGCATCTATCTGAGTTGCTTCAGGAACCAGTTTATGCTTTCTCTGGTTTATATTACCCTATAAAGGTTTTACCAATTTTCATTGCTATAGTTTCCTCTCTTTTACCTTTAACTTTAGGCCTTGATGCTATTCGACAAGGCTTCTTTGGAGAAGAAGCACAGGGTTTTTTAAATATTTATGTAGAATTAATTATTCTTACATTTTTGGCAATTATTTTCATTTTCATGTCTTACTTTTTCCTTAAAAAAATGGAGGAAATTGCAAGAGAAAAAGGTACTCTCATTGAAAGATGGCAATAATAAGATTTCTTTTATCCTCCTTTTTGTTAGCCCTTAAGGTTGAATCTAATTGGACAAGACCCTTTTGGTTTTTCTTTTACCAAACGATAAAACCCTTTTCCACCGTTATTCTTGTAATTTTTATGTATAAGGCTGTTTTAGGTTTTGATCTAAAAAATCCCTTTTTTTCATTTATATACCTTGGAACAGTTTTCTGGACCTTTGTTCAAAATTCAACTTTTGGTATCTCTTGGAGCATTCTATCCGATAGAGAATTTTATGAAACTCTAAAGTATATGATTATTCTGCCTTACTCTTACACTTTTAATCTATTCGGAAGATTTTTTGCTTACCTCGTTCTTTCTCTATTTTCAGTGACAGTTCTTTTAGTAACTGGTAAAATCCTCTTTTCTATAAAATTTTCCCTAAGTGTTTTATTTGTAATTTATTTAATTTTTTCAATCCCCCTATTTTTTTCAACAGGTCTTTTATTTGGTTCTCTTCTACTTTTATATCCAAGATATGCTTTCTTTTTACAGGAATTTTTTACAAGTACACTTTTTCTCATTTCAGGAGTAGTGTTTCCTGTAAAGGTTTTGCCATTTCCGCTTAATTTAATAGCTACTTATTCACCTTTTACATTGTGGCTTGATGGCATCAGAAAAAGCCTTGGAATAAACATCCTCTCTCAAGATACATTTGATCCAAACAAATTGTTGATAAACTTTATCATAATTTCATTTTTATTTTTCATTTTATCAATCAAAATTTTCAACTTAACAGAGAAAATAGCAAGAAAAAAAGGAAAAATTGAAGAAACAACTGGTGGATAGTTTTAAATCAGATTTTAAAGAAATTTAAAGAAAACAAGGAGAAAGAAAGAAAAAATAAAAGTTGAGAGAAAAGGTGAAAGGCTTAAAACTGAGAGTAAATAGCCTAAAGTGAGTGCAAAGGTTGCAACAAAAATGCTGTAGGGAAGTTGAGTTTTTACATGATCTATATGATCACAAGAAGAAAAAATAGAACTCATTATGGTAGTATCAGAAATCGGTGAACAGTGGTCGCCAAATATAGCACCATCGAGAACAGAAGCTAAAGTGATAGTAGTTATATAACCAAGGGTGTTACCTTCAAGTCCAAAAGCAACTGGACCTGCTATTGGAATAACAATTGCCATAGTTCCCCAACTTGTACCAGTTGCAAAAGAAACTAAGCAACTTACAAGAAAAGTAAGAGCAGGAAAAATCTTAGGAGGAATTACCTCTTTTAAAATATCTATTAAGTATTCAGCAGTTTTTAACTCAACACACACATTTTTTAAAGACCACGCTAAAACTAATATAGTTATCGGTAAATAAGAAAAAAAAGCACCTTTATAGGAGTAATAAAAAATTTTTTTAAACTTTAAACCTGACTTTGCTTTAGAAATTATAACTGTTGATAAAAGTCCTAAAAATGAACTGATGGCAAGAACACTTATATTATTTTCAGAGTTTGCCAAAACTTTTAACCAAACAGATGGATTTAAAATATTAAAAAAATTTTGCTCAATGAATCTATAACCTTTTCCATCTATCCATAAACCAACAAAAAGAGCTAAAAATAACACAAAGATAGGAATGACAAAAACTAAAATTGAAGGTTTTGCCTCAATATCCTCTTTTATTTTTTCAAATCCCTTTGAAGATAGTGGAGTTGCATTATCATTTAGAATCTTCCCTTCCCTTTTTGCCCTCTCCTCTGCCCTTTTCATAGACCCAAAATCCTTTCCAAAAAATGTTAAAAAGAAGACAAAAATTAAAAGAAAAATACAATAGAATCTAAACCTTAACATATCAAGAAAAATTGAGTAACCATCTTTTGAAATATTATAGGTTCTCGCAAACTCACTCAATAGTCCAACTTCATAGCCAATCCACGTGCTAATAATAGAAATACCGGCAACAGGGGCTGATGTAGCATCAACAAGAAAAGCAAGTTTCTCTCTTGATATTTTAAACTTATCTGTTATTGGTCTTGCGGAAGTTCCAACAACCATCGTATTAGCATAGTCATCGATAAAAACCAAAAGTCCAAGAAGTGCAGTAATAAGTTGTGCCTTTTTTCTTGTGTTTGCAAATTTCATCAAAAAGTTCACAAGAGATGAAAATCCACCAGATGCCGTAATAAGAGTTATCATTGACATGATAAAGATGACGAATAAAAGTATCTGAATATTTGTAAAATCAAGCACTGAATTTGCAATAAAACTCAATGATTTAAAAAGAAAATTTTCTAAATCAGAAAGAAGTAAACTACCTATTATAATTGAAAAAAATAAACTTAAAATCAGTTTTCTCGTTAAGATTGCGAAGATAACTGCAAGAAGAGGTGGCAAAACGCTTAGAAAACTCTTGACAGTCCCAATCTTTAAAAATTTTATGAAAAGTATAAAAAGAAAAACTGAAAAATAGACTAAATAAATTTTGGAGAATCTCACTAATTAAAAAAATTAGAGATAAGCACTCCTACAAAATGGGAGAGTAAGATCACTACTATTGCTATAATTAGATGTTCTGAGATAACCTTAAGAGGATTTTCTGATTGAGCCCTAGCTAAAATATAGCTTGCAAAACCTAAAACTAAAAATCCCCATAAAATGTTAACAATGATTGCAATATTTATCTTAAAAAGAATAACGGGTACTATAAAAGTTGAGGCAAAAAAAAGTTTAGCTAAAAAAGTTGAAATTGTGGAAATCCATATTTCTTTGGTTGAGTGCACGTTTTCTGACTCTTCCGAAATATGAATACCAAGAGCATCTGAAAAGGCATCAGCAATTGCAACAGTTAAAATACCACCAATAACGGCAAGCCTTGAACTTGTTCCTGAAAAAAGCCCAATCATAAGTCCCATAGTAGTTATAATTCCAGATGTCATACCGAAGGTTAAACCAACTATTATAGAATGTTTCAAAATTAAGGCCTTTTTACAACCTTAACAAATTTTGAAAGATAAGTAAATCTTGAGCTCCAGTCAGGATTTGGAAAATTCACATTTGGATCATAGGGTGATGTATCCTGAGCATGAGTGTTTTCACCTCCTGTTGTAAATACTTCTATGAATATAGAATCAGGATTTGAAACTAAGGAGTCAGGTATTGAAAATTCGAGGAACTTACGACTAGTGTAACCCTGTTCCCCTCCCCTATCTTCTAATACTTTATAAACCCAACGCGTTCCACTCCACACACACAGCTGGGCTTTTTCTAATATATCTGAGTCAGGATGCCATACATAAAGAATGTATTTAGGATAAAATGGATTTAAGCTATCTCCAGCAGCAACCTTTCTATTCCAAGGGTCTCTATCGGCACCTGATGGGCTTATAGAATCTGTAAAGATATAAATACCAAAGGCAAGTCCATAATTTATGTCTGATTTAACATTAAAACCAATATACCAATTACCGCCAATATAAACAGCCCAAAGTGAATCAAGATCAAGATTAGGCTCAGAAATATCATGGGTAGGATCAACACCTACAAGATCTGAAGGTAAAAAATCATTTATTCCATCAATTACTATAGGAGTTCTTGTAAGACTTTTTCTTAAATTAAAATTAACACTTTTTATACTTCCATAGTTTAAAAATAAAGAGATGGTATCTGAGAAGTAGTTTTGCGAACTTGCAATTAAAGTAAAGTGATCCTCAACTAAATCATTAAATTCAAAGGAGTTATCATTTTGAGATGTAGTAAATACTCTTAAAATAGTATCTGAACCCTTATAGTAAATATAAACCTTTGAAATTGGATATGGTGCCCGCTCTATACCCTCAAACTCAACTTTACCTTTTATGGTTCCAGTTCCAGTTAGCTTAGTGATTCTATAAAGTAAAGAGTCCTCAATTAGTGTAAATTTATAATAGCCCTCAGAGGGTAAACTTGCAGATATATGATTCCCTTCACCAGAAACAAGCTCTACTTTACCAAAAAGAAGGGTATCTTCCCAAGGGGTTCCAAAAGAGGGATCCCATTTTTGATCTGGAACAAATTTAAACATTATGTTTCTTTTATATTTAAATTTTTTTACGATTACCCATTTAAAATCATCTACAAGTTCCATGTAGGAATTTGCATCACTTAGGTTCCAACCCTGAAAATCACCGGCAAGTTGCATTGTGCTATAGTTAGAAAGATAAAAATTTCCGGGTAACTTAAAGTAGGTTGTTTCTCTTTTTTTGCAATATAAAAATATCAAAAGAAACAGGAGGAGAAATTTTTTCATTTTACGCGTAATAATGAATTTAAATATGGACCGTTTTGAATTTTTTCAGGATTTGATGGATCAAGTATCCAGTGAACTCCATCAATAACATACTTATATTGATAAACTCCTGGAGAAAGTATTTTTACAATTGTCCAGATACCATCTCCTTTTACCCTATCCCCGTTTATACCATCATCGTTCATCCTATCAATTTCAGGGTTATAGACTCCATTTGCTGTTCCTCCCCAGCCGTTGAAATCTCCAGCAAGGGTTACATATTTTGCAGAAGGTGAATAGAGTTCAAATATAACAAATCTTTGATTTTCTTTTATTTTTTTTCTCATTTCTTCAGGAAGAGTGCTTCCATCGATAACTCTCGGAGGATATACTCTTGGTCTAATTGCATTCCACAGAGCACAGGAATTAATAAAAACAAAAGGTAAAATGAGAAACCTCATCCTATAATTATTTAAAAAAGATCAGAAAAAATTCAAATTAGAGCACATTCATAAGGAAAAAGGAAATAACAAAAAAGTAAGTAATTAGGTCTAGTGATTTAAGAGATGGTACACTTAAAAAGTAAAGGAATCCTAAAAAAATTAAAGTTAACATGAATATGATATAATAAAAAATGCTCGAAAAACCGAAAAGGGGCAGAAGAATAATTCCTATTAAAAAAAATAAGTAACCTTGAAGTTTTTTTCTTTTCATTAAAAAGTATCTTGAAATACCATAAAATAAAAAGAAAACAAAAATAAATAAAATTAAGGGCCTATCGGGCAAATTATATAGAGCTTGAAAGTGAAACACAGAATAACCAAAAAGGAAAAGAAAACCCGATTCAATTGAAATCTGTAAAGGTCTAAGTTTCAAATTCCTTAACACTAATCTTTCGAGAAAGTAAATAGCATATAAGAGCAAAAGAAAAATTAGGTGACAAACAGAAAAAAAGAAAGATAAAACTAAAGACAAAATTAAAAAAAACGGGTAAATTTCTTTTTTATTTTTAAAAAGAAACTTGGTAAAAGAGTAAAAAAGGGGAGGAACTAAAACTAGGAAGGGAATCAACTTGTTAAAAAAAGACTCGAAAAATATAGCTGAATCCTTATGAAAGGTTTTAAAACTAATCCAAAAGCCCATAAAAGGTAAAAAAAGATTTATAAAGAGAAAATCATAATTTAAGAAATCTTTCAAAAGTTTAATCTCATGAAATCTAAAGAAGAGAAAAAAGATAACTAAAAGGAAAAGGAATAAAAAAATATAAAAAAGAGAAAGCTTTTGGTAATAAAAACTAAAATAATCAACAGCTAAAATACTTTTCTCACCTATAATTAAAAAAGGAAGTAAAACTAAAATTAAGTAGGCAAAAAAATTAAACAAAAAAGTAATTATTGCCTTGTAAAATCTCCTGTAAGAAATTGAATATAAAAAACCTAAGAGAGAAAAAAATAAAATCTCTAACTGTGCTCCCACTGAAAGAGAAGAAAAAATTAGAGGATCACTAAGCTGAATACTTCCAGGGAGCCTCTTTGAAGAAAAGATAAAATCTATTAACGGAGAAATAAGTATAATTGCAAAACCACAGAGATAGTAAGAAATTATACTTTTTGTCCTTTTTCCCCTAATTAACTTCAGAAAGATCAAAAAAATTAATAATAAAGATAGGTAGAAAAAAAACAAGTAGTAGATAAAGAACAAAAATTCGCCCAAATTTTTTCTTACAGGAGAAGTTCCAAAGAATAAAAAGTGTAATAATCCCTTTAGAAAAATGATTAACGTTAAGTAAAAAAGAGAAACTTTATAGTTTGGGAAAAAACTCTCAAAAAATTTTATTTTCTCTTTAATCAAAGGGTAAAAGAGAAATCTTTCCACATTCACCTTTTTCCATTAACTTCATTGCCTCATCTATCTCTTCCATTTTAAAGGTATGAGTTATTACTTTCCTTAGATCAAGACCAGAACTTAAAAGTTTATCAACTTTAAACCAGGTAGAAAACATACCCCTTCCCGTTATTCCATAAATTCTTATATTTTTAAGAACTATCAAGTTATTAAAATCTAAATTTACAGTCCCATCAAAAATTCCTAAAAGAGAAGCTCTACCATCAGGCGAAAGACATTTTAAACCTTCCTCAAGTGCCCTTTGATTTCCTGACATTTCTATAAGAACATCTACGCCTTCCCCTCTTGTATGATCTTTGATAAATTCATATAAATTTTCCTTCAAGGGATTTATCACATAATCAGCACCAAGCTCTTTTGACTTATTTACCCTATACTCTTTAACTTCCGCCACAAAAATAGGATAAGCCCCACAATGCTTTGAAATAAGTATAGCCATCATACCCAAAGGACCAGCTCCTAAAATTAAAACACTTTTTCCAGATACATCCTCCGTAAGCACGGTATCAACAGCATTTCCAAAAGGCTCTTTTAAAGACAAAACCTCTATAGGCAAATCTATCTCATTTTTCCATAAATTAAAAGCAGGAACTTTTACGTACTCTGCGTAAGCTCCATCTGTATCAATTCCAAGAATTTTAGTATTATAACAGACTCTATAATTTCCCTTTTTACAAGCAGGACAATTGTGACAAACAAGATGTGATTCCACTGAAACTATTTCACCTTTTTTGAAATTTTTAACATCTTCTCCAACTTCAACAACTTCTCCGCAAACCTCGTGCCCCACAATTTTTGGAAGTTTCATAGTATCTCTTATCCATTTGTCCCACTTATATATGTGTAAATCTGTCCCACATATAGAACATCGCTTTACTTTCAAAATAACCTCCCCCTTTCCAGGGGTCGGCTCCTTTGTATCAATAATTTCAAAACCAGGGGCCTCCTTTGTTTTCGCAATTGCTTTCATTTAAAAACCTCTCCTTTTATTATGGTAAAAAAGAATTAGATGCAAAATAGGAAAAATCAACTAACGGCTTGGGATAGAACCCAAAAAATAAAATTCCTGAGACACAAATTATCATGGAAAGTTTAAGCCCGAAAGGAATCTTTGCTTTAAATTCATAATCAGAGCTTTCAATATAGATTCTTTTCGCAACCATTAGGTAATAGAAAAGAGCCACAATGGTGAGAATTGCACCCCATAAAGCAAGATACCACAAGCCTGCGTGAACTCCAGCAAGAAACACATATAGCTTTGCCCAAAAACCTGCAACTGGCGGAATCCCGCCTAAGGATAAAAGAATTATAAGCATAGAAAGAGATAAAACTGGAGCCTTTTGAGAAAGACCCTTTAAGTCATCTATATCTGTTTTATTTATTACACCTCTTACTATCTCAACAAAAAGAAAAGCTCCCATGTTCGAGAAAAGATAAGTAAAAAGATAAAAGATAACCATACTGATACCTTCCCTTGTATAAGCAGCAACTCCTACCAGGATATAACCGATATGAGCAATACTAGAGTAAGCAAGCATTCTTTTTAAATTTTTTTGAGGTAAAGCTAAGAGGTTCCCGATAAACATTGAAAAGAATGAAAGAACAACGATTAAAAGTAAAAAATCATATGCTCCTGGAGGTAAAACTTCAAAAATTATCCTAAATAAGGCTCCTAAGCCAGCAGCCTTTGGAGCAACTGATAGAAAAGCTACAAAAGTTTCAGGAGCTCCCTCGTAAGTATCAGGTACCCAAGAATGAAAAGGGAAACTCGCAATTTTAAAACCAATTCCTGCAATTAAAAATACAAGACCAGCTGCAAAAAGAGGTGAAACTCCGTAAGAAGTTTCCTTTATTTTTACATAATCAAGTGCCCCTGTGGCACCATAAATAAGTGATATTCCAAAAAACATCAAACCAGCAGAAAAGGCTCCAATTAAAAAAAACTTAATCGCAACTTCAGGAGCAAGGGTATCGTATTTTTTTATACCTGAAAGAATATAAAGGGGTATACTCATAAGTTCAAAACATACAAAAAATAGAAGAAAATTCTTTGAAGATACAAGTAGTGACATTCCAAGGATAGATGTTAAAATAAAAAGATAATATTCAGCCTTTCTATCTTTGAGCTCTTCTTCAACAAAGTGCATACTTCCTAAGATGCCGATAAGTCCAGCTAAAAAGAATAAAAGCTTAAGTGAGAAGGAAAATTCATCAAGATAAACGTCTCCCAGAGAATTTCCAATAAAGTCCTTAAATACTAAAAAAGAAAAAATGCCTAAAGTAAGAAATACTGAGTTTAGTATCCCCAGAACCTTTCCCTTCTTGTCTTCCGGAAGGAAAAAACTAAGAAAAAAATTTAAGAATATCAAAATTAAAATAAGAATTTCAAAAATAAATGTTTTGATCATTTTACCCTCCTTTAAATTTTGATAAAAATTCGATCACACTTAAATCAATATATTTGAGAAGTAAAAAGGGAAACATTCCAAAAAGTATAAGGATAATAGAAAGCATATATAGGCTTACCCACTCAGGACCCTTGGCATCGGATAAATCATGCCAAACCTCCTCTTTAAAGGGTCCGTAGAAAACAATTTTCAAAAATCTTAAAACGTATACAGCCGTTATAAATGTGCCTGTAAGTGCTGCTAAAAACCAAGGAAAATTACCTGATCTTATAGCACCTATAAAAACAAGTACTTCTGCAACAAATCCAGATAAACCTGGAAGTCCAAGAGAGGTAAGACCTGCTATTGTAAACGCTGAAGCTATACCAGGCATCTTTTTCCCAAATCCTCCCATCTTTAATATGTCCCTCGTATGTGACTTCTCATAAACAAGACCTACTAAGGCAAACAAAAGACCAGTCATAATTCCATGAGAGAACATTTGGAAAACTGCTCCGTTTAAACCCCATTCATCTAATGTTGCAAGTCCTAACATAACGTATCCCATATGTGAAACAGAGGAATAGGCAACTATATATTTAAGGTCAAATTGATTCATTGCCGTTAGTGCACCATAAACTATGTTTATACAGGCAATAAGTCCAACAAGCCAAACAAAGTCAGAGGCTCCTTGAGGGAAAAGCCCCCATCCCCACCTCATTGCTCCATAAGCACCAAGCTTCATAAGTACCCCTGCATGGAGCATTGAAACAGCAGTAGGCGCCGCAGCATGACCATCAGGTGACCACGTATGAAGAGGAAAAACACCAGCAAGAACACCAAAACCTATATAAAAAGTTAAAAAAAGAATTCTCTGAAGATGCAAAGGATAATTAATTAAACTCAACTCAGTGTAAGAAAAAGTTCTATTTCCATTAAAGTACAAAACAAGCATTCCTACTAAAATAAAGGCTGATCCAAGAAGAAGATAAAGTGTAAGCTTTGCAGCTGCGTATTCTTTAGTTCCGAGCTCAACATTTCTCATTGCTGTATCAATAGGTCTCATTATGTATTCGATGAACCTATTGGGAGGAATCCTTGGCTTTAGGTCAGCTCCAGTTCCCCATACTCCAATAAGAAGATACATCGGCAAAACAGCAATTTCGTAAAAAAGAAAGAATATGAAAAAATCGAGACAGGAGAAGACACCAAAAACACCTGTAACTAAGACAAATAAAAGTATATAAAATTCCTGTGATCTAAAGGGAATTGTCCAAGATGCAAAAGTTCCCGTGAAGATTATAAGGCCAGTTAAAAGTAAAAGAGAAAGGGAGATGCCGTCGGCTCCAAGATAATAGCTTATCCCTAAGGAAGGAACAAGTGGTATTTTTTCTACGAACTGAAAGCCGCCCTTTTCGAAATCATACAGAAAAAAAAGTAAGATGGAACAAAAAAGTGAAATCCCGGAGAAGATGCTAGCTGTTATCCTTACAAGAAGTGGTCTTCTTCTCAAGAATAACATTATGAAGGCTCCAATAAAGGGAGAAAAAACTATTATTGAAAGAATTGGTACTTTCACCACTTGAATTAATTAGACTATTAACTTTCGGAGTTGAACCACCTAATTGAAAACTAATTCTATGTAAAACTGAAGGAACTTTTCAAAAATTAGAAATTCTTCTAATACCTTTTGTACTTGACAATTTTTTCACTCATGTAATCCATTTTTTTTAAAAACTCCTTGAAATTTTCTAAGGTTAATCTAAAAACCCAGTTATTTTCTTTTCTACCTGGCCTATTTATTCTACCCTTATCTCCAATTAAAATAATATCTTGAACTGGAAAAATAACTATTTTTGACTTTGAAGAAATCAAAAGGTCTATAATACTATCAATCATCTCAATGTTATTTTTTCCTCTTCCGATGTATTCTTCAAGAAACTCTCTCTCCTGATCCTTTATCTCTACCTCGAGCCAGCCAAGCAGAGTATTTGTGTCATGAGTAGAAGAATAGGCACAACATTCATAGGGATAGTTATGAGGAAGATGAATATTTGACATATCCTTTGTTAAAAATCCAAACTGAAAAACTCTCATTCCCGGTATATTAAAAATTTTCATTATTTCAATTACATCTTCGGTTATGTAACCTAAGTCCTCAGCAACTAACTCAATCTTTCCAAACTTTTTAAAGATTGCCTCAAAAAATTCTAAAGCAGGTGCTTTTTCCCAGTAGCCAACTTTTGCATCACTTCTTCCATAGGGAATTTGATAATACCCAACTAAACCCCTAAAGTGATCAATCCTAATTACATCAAAGAGTTTTATACTATGGTAAATCCTTTTTATCCAGAAATCAAAATTCTGCTCTTTCATTACATCCCAGTTATAAACAGGATTCCCCCATAGCTGCCCTTCTTCTGAAAAATAATCAGGTGGAACACCAGCTACATAAATAGGTCTTTTTTCGCTGTCAAGTTTAAAAATATAGGGATTAGCCCAAACATCAGCACTATCAAGAGAGACATAAATTGGTAAATCACCAATAATTTTTATACCCTTTCTGTTTGCATAACTTTTGACCTCATAAAACTGCTTAAAAAAAATATATTGGACAAACTTTTCTCTCTCTATTTCATTCTCATATTTTTTCCTTAATTTTTCTAAAGCTCTCTCGTCTCTATCTCTTACTTTTTTATCCCAATCACACCACAAAGTGCCATACTCTTTTTTTAACGCACAAAAGAGCGAAAAATCAGAAAGCCAATACTCATTTTCCTCTAAAAACTCAAAATAATCCTTAAATTGATCTATATTTTTCTTGAAATTATTAAAGGCAATATCTAAAAGATAGGATTTAAATTCAAATACTTTATCGTATTCAACAAAATCTTCTCTAAAAGATCCAACTTCTTTTAAAATACCTTTGTCAAGTAGGCCATCTTTTATAAGCTTATATGGAGATATAAAAAGAAAGTTCCCAGCAAAGGCCGAATTACTCATATAAGGAGAATAATAGGCACTCCTATCAACTGGTGTTAAAGGTAAAATCTGCCAGTATTTAAATTTACCCTCCTCTAATATGTCAATAAATTTATAGGAGGTTCCTCCAAAATCTCCTATGCCAAATGGGGAAGGTAGTGAAAATATTGGAAGAAAAACTCCTGCTCCCCTTTTATTCATGCTTTAAATATAAAACCCCAAGTGGAGGAAGGGTAAGTCTTATAGAATAGGGTCTTCCATGAAAGGGAATATCCTCAGAGTAAACTTCCCCATTTTTTACACCACTTCCCCCAAAATAAACACCATCACTGTTAAGGATCTCATAGTATTTACCCCTCTCTGGGACTCCGACCCTATAATTTTCTCTCACTACAGGTGTAAAATTTAAGACAACAAGTATGAAGTTACCCTTTTTATCTTTTCTTAAAAAACTTATAACACTTTGAGTATAATCAGAAAAATCAACCCACTCAAAACCTTCAGGATAAAAATCTGTCTCATGAAAGCATTTCTCATTCTTATATATCTCATTCAGTTTTTTTACATAATTAAAAAGTGATCTATTTAGATTTCTGTTAAGTAAGGAAAAATCTATTTCTGCGTCATGATTCCATTCTTTATCTAAACCTATCTCGTTTCCCATAAAAAGAAGTTTCTTACCGGGATGGGCAAACATGTAGCCATATAAAAGTCTTAAATTGGCAAATTTTTGCCACTCATCACCAGGCATCTTATTTAAAAGAGAGCCTTTTCCATGAACCACTTCATCATGAGAAAGAGGTAAAACAAAGTTTTCACTAAAGGCATACCAAATACTAAATGTTAGCTTATCATGGTGATATTTTCTATAAATTGGATCTTTAGAAAAGTAAAAGAGAGTATCATGCATCCATCCCATATTCCATTTCATACCAAAGCCAAGTCCACCCTCATCAACTCTTCTTGAAACTTTAGGCCAAGCTGTTGATTCTTCAGCAATTATATGAATACCTTCAAACTCGCGGTATAGATATGAATTCATTTCCTTTAAGAATTCTATTGCCTCAAGGTTTTCCCTACCTCCATAGATGTTTGGAATCCATTCACCCTCCCTTCTTGAATAATCAAGATAAAGCATCGAGGCTACAGCGTCGATTCTAAGACCATCAACATGATATTTATCAAGCCAAAAGGCAGCACTTGAAATTAAAAAGGATTTGACTTCATATCTTCCATAATTAAATATCAAGCTATCCCAATCAGGGTGTCTGCCTTTCCTTGGATCCAAATGTTCATAAAGACAGGTTCCATCAAAAAAGGAAAGGGCAAAATCGTCTTTAGAAAAATGGGATGGGACAAAATCAAAAATCACAGCTATGCCGTTTTGATGCAGGTAATCAATCAAAAACATAAGGTCCTCTGGTTTTCCATAGCGAGAAGTGGGAGCAAAATAACCTGTAACCAAATATCCCCATGAACCGTAAAAGGGATGTTCCATAAGTGGTAAAAACTCTATGTGTGTAAAACCTAAATCTTTAACGTATTCACATAGTAAAGGGGCAATTTCCCTATAGTTGTAAAACTCACCGTTTTTTCTTTTCCATGAACCAAGATGAACCTCATAAATTGAAATTGGTGCTTCGTGATGATTAATAAATTTTCTATTTCTAAGCCACTCCTCATCGTTCCACTTATAATTTAATCTATAGACAACAGAAGCATTACCAGGCGGTTTTTCATGATAAAAGGCATAGGGATCCTGTTTGTACGCAGTATAATTGTTATATTTGGAGACTATGAAATATTTGTATAGGGCTCCGTGTAAGTCACCTTCTACCAAGGCTTCCCATATTCCCGATCCATCCCATCTTACAAACATTGGGGTTTTCTCTGGATCCCAATTGTTGAAGTCTCCCACCACATACACCCTTTCAGCATTTGGAGCCCAAACAGCAAAATATGTTATATATTTCCCATTTAAATTTATAACGTGGGAGCCAAGTTTTTTATAGAGTTTATAATGACATCCCTTTTTAAAAAGATAGATATCATAATCTGTGAAAAGGGAAAACATTTTATTTTAAATTACTTCTCTTAGGTATCTTGCTGCTTCCTCAGGAGGTATAGGATTAATATAAAAACCTGAACCCCATTCAAAACCGGCAATATGAGTTATTCTTGGGATAATTTCAATATGGAAATGGTAGTCAAGATGTATAGTTTCCCAAAAATGAGGCTTTCCAGGTCTTGGTCTTGCTATAGGTGATGTGTGTATGACAAAGTTATAGGGAGGATCATCTAAGAGTATCTTTAACCTAAAGAGAACATCTCTTAAAACCATTGCTAAGTCACTGATTTCTTCGTTGTCCATATTTATGAATTCATGAGTATGTCTTAAAGGAAAAACCCAAGTTTCAAAGGGAAAGGAAGAGGCATAGGGACACCAAACTACAAATTTTTCAGTTTTATAAACAATTCTTTCACCTAAGGAAAGTTCCTGATTAATTAGATCACAAAAAATACATCTTTCTTTACGCTTATAGTGTTCTTTAGCTGCTTCAAGTTCTGCAACAACGGCAAGTGGAATTATAGGAGTTGCAATAAGCTGTGAATGGGAATGGTAAAGTGAAGCACCTGCCTCTTTCCCATAATTTTTAAAAATTAAAATGTACCTGAATCTTATATCCTTTGTTAAATCAATATATCTTTCTTTGAAAGCTAAAAGTACGTCTCTAACATCTTCAGGTTTCATGTCTTGAAGCTGTAATTCATGTTTAGGTGTTTCAATTATCACTTCGTGAGCTCCTATTCCTGAGACAAAATCAAAAAGACCTACTCCTTTTCTTATAAGTTCACCTTCAATTCTTAGTGCTGGAAATTTATTTGGTACAACTCTTACACTCCAGCCGGGTTTATCTCTATGGGTGCCCTCTTTTCTTATTGAAAAAACCTCCTTGGGTGTTTTATCCTCGTTTCCTTCACAGAAGGGACAATTATCCCGGGGTGGAATTTCTTCTTTCTTTCTGTGAAAATCCTTTGGTCTTAGTCCCCTTTCTGGTGAAATTATTGTCCATCTCCATCTAATTGGATCATAACGTAGCTCTGGCATACCCCTTCCTCCTTTTAGACAAAATCATAATCTTTTTCTTTTCTTTCAATGAAATAATATCCGTATAGAGGATAGCGAGCAAAAGTTCTATTTTCTAGTATCAAAAAAAGATATATATTATCTTGTAAGTCTTTTATAACGAGTTCAAAGATCTTATCTGCACAATAAAAAACTGAATTTTCATCATTATTGTTTTTATCCTTAGCAAATTTTAATATTTTATCAAAGTTTGAAGTTTTTATAGCAACTAAAATTTTAAAACCTTCATCAAATAAGTCTTTAAAGCTCTTTTTTGCATCAATACGTAAGCAGAGGTCTCCATTTTCACTCCATCCAAAATAGAGATACCTTAAAAGACTTCTTCCATCTATATCAAGATCTATTACTCCGGCGTTCGCCCACTCATAAAAATTCGTTATTCTTCCATCAACTACTGGATATATATACCCCGAAACGTTCTTTGTAAAAAGTCTATGAATTTCTTTTTTTATCGGTTTTTCCAAAAACTCAGGATAACTTTTACCTAAATTTCTATAAACATTTTTTAAATGTTCTCTAAAAAGGATATCAAATTCAGGTGCATAAAAGGTTGGGTTATCGTATCCAAACCACCAAAAAAAGTCGCTACCCTCTGCAAAAAGCATAGAGTAAAAAGACTTTTCATTCAACTTCACTTTGTCTTTTAGATCATTCCTCACTTTTTTCAAAATAATCCAGCCCTCATTTTTCTCCTCTTCTCCCATCCATGTAGTGAATTCACTTCTTATCCATGAACCAGGATGTATTCTTTCTAAAATACCTTTTTCTTTAAAAAGGGTAGCTTCCTCAAAAAAAGAAAAATTGACATAATCTTTATTTGATAAAACCTCATAAAATCTTTTTAAAAAGGGGATTCCACCCTTTTCATAGTAAACCCAGGGGTTTTCTCCATCTAAAATTACTGATACCCATAAATTTTTTCTCTTTGCCCTTAGCCTTTCAAGATAAAAAACAAAATCGTTAACTGCATCCTCAACTCTTAAATTTTTATAAACAAAACCTATTTTATCCGATAAAACTCTATCTCTAAAAAATATTAAAATTTCGCCGTTTTTACCTCTATATAAATAGGGCCTATACAGTTCATCTCTGACATCTTCTGGTTTTTCTCTCAGTGGTAAATTTATTGACCTTTCGAGAATTCCCTCATCGGTCATCGTAAATAAAATTTTCTTTTTAATAAAAAGCTCAAGAGTTTCACTAGATACACTACCTTCTGCGGGCCAAAGACCCTTTATTTCCCTTTTAAATTCTTTTTTCATAAAGGAAAGAGCAAGATCAACTTGCACTTCAGCATCTTCTGGATATGAAAAATCAACTTTCCTATCAGCAAGATGGGGTGTAGATACGCAAAAGGAATTGCTATTTATTAAAAGGGGCATTATAGGATGAGAAAAGGGAGTAGTAGTTAACTCTACTTTTTTTTCTTTTATTAGATCCTTATAAATTTCCACAAGTTCATCAAGTATACTAAAGCATATGTTTAAAAGTTCTCTCTTGTCCTCCTCCGAATAATTTTCTTTTTTACTTTCTAACTCCTTTAGAATTTTATTTTCTTCCTTTTTAATTTCTGAGACATTTGAATAGACAAAATAAAACATTATATCGTTTATTTCTTTGTTTGAGAAATACTTTACTTTTTTTTCAAGGCCAAGAATGCTTCCCCTTTTTGTATATAAATATCTATACCTATCGTAGGGTAATATCTGCTTTTCATAGTGAACTGAGAAAAAATTTCTTAGGACAAAGATTTTCTCCTCCTCTGACATAGAAGAGGGGTCTTTTTCAAAAATTTTTAACCATTGACAGAAACCTTTTTTTTCTCTGTATTTATTTATTTGATACCATAAAGTAGGTGTTATATTAAAGGTAACTTTTACGTTAGGGGGTGTTTCCTTTAAAATCCTTCCCATGTCGTAATATTCTCTTATTGAATGAACGAAAACCCAGGGGAAAAAGAAATACTCTTTATCTGGTTCAAGAAGAAAGTAAGAAGGCTGATGGAAATGCCATAAGATTGAGAGATTTATCTCTCTCATTTAAAAGTTATTATATTATCTTATGATTGAAATCTTCAAAAAAATCTGATAAAATTATGTGGAATTCAATGAAACTAGTTTACTTAAGTGCAGAGGTTTATCCGTTTTCAAAAGTTGGCGGGCTTGCAGATGTGGCAGGCTCACTTCCTATTCAATTAAAAAATAACGGAGTAGATATAATAGTACTTTCACCATTTTACTCAAAATTCATAAAAATTGAAAATTATAAGGTTAACGAAATCTTTGAAGATAGTATAAACTTTGGTTCGGAAATAAACAAAATAAAATGGATTAATATATTTCATAAGGGAGTGTCCTTTTATCTTTTGAGTCATGAAGATTTTTTTGGAAGAGATTATATATATGTGCCTCCGACTGGTGAGGATCAAAATCAGTATAAAAGGTTTGCCTTCTTCTCACTTGCCTCACTTTTATTTTTAAAGAAAATAAACTTTAAACCTGATATAATTCATATAAACGATTGGCATACAAGCTTTGTGCCCATATATTTAGAAACTAAGTTCAAAGATGAAGAGTTCTTTAAAGATACAAAAACTTTACTTACAATTCACAATCTATCTTATCAGGGAGTTTATAGAAAAGAGGTTTTAAGGGAAATCGAAATTGATGAACCAAGTGATATATTTCTAAAAGACGGAAATGTTAATTTTTTAAAGGCAGGCATATTACTTTCGGATTATATAAATACAGTTAGTCCAACCTATGCAAAAGAAATTATGACGCCTCAACTTGGATATGGTCTTGATGATGTTTTAAAAAGTAAAAAAGATAAAGTTTTTGGAATATTAAATGGAATTGACTATGAGGAGTGGAACCCAGAAACTGATAAAGAAATCTATAAGAATTTTAATATAAATAATTTTAGAGAGGGCAAAGAGATAAATAAAAGGATGTTAAGGGAGGAGCTTTCCTTGGCTCATGATAATTCTCTTTTAGCTGGTATGGTTTCAAGGCTTACTTACCAAAAGGGAGTTGATTTACTCATTGAGTCTTTTGATGAATTTTTCAAAAGAGATATACAATTTATTCTTCTTGCCACAGGTGAAAAAAGATACGAGGATAAAATAAAAGAGTATGAAACAAAATACAAAGAAAAGTTTAGATTTATTCCCAGGTTTGACATAGTTTTATCAAAGAAAATCTATGCTGGATCTGATCTATTTTTAATACCGTCTGTTTTTGAACCTTGCGGACTTACTCAGATGATTTCTATGAGATATGGAACAATTCCCTTTGCTTATAAAACAGGGGGGCTTGCAGATACCGTAGTGGATTACGAGGATGGCGGATCAGGCTTTTTGTTTAGTGAATATAATAAGGAGAGTTTTATTAAAAAACTTGATAAAATAATTTCAGTTTTTAAAATAAAGTCCGAGTGGGAGAAAATTATTGAAAGTTGTATGAAAAAGGATTTTTCGTGGGAGAAGTCAGCGAGGGAATATTTGAATTTATATATGAAAATAAAGTATGAGAAACTATAATCATTTAAGGATATTAACACTTGTCTTGGCGGGGGGTAAGGGGGAGAGGTTATATCCCTTGACAAAATTTAGGTCAAAACCAGCAGTTCCATTTGGTGGTAAATACAGGATCATTGATTTTGTTTTGTCAAATCTTACAAATTCAGGCTTTTTATCAATTTATGTTCTTACTCAATATAAGGCACAAAGCTTAACAGAGCATATTGAACAGGGTTGGCAACTTGGAAGTGCACTAAGAAGAAGAAACTTTTTTATTACCATTGCACCTGCCCAAATGTGGCTAGGCGAGGAATGGTACAAGGGAACCGCAGATGCAGTCTTCCAAAATTTACACCTTCTATCTAATTATGATCCCGATATAGTTTTAGTCTTTGCATCAGACCACGTTTACAAAATGGATGTTTCACAGATGCTTCAATTTCACCTTGAGAAAGACTCAGATTTCACAATCTCGGGCATTCCAATTACTGACCAGGATCCATCACGTTATGGAGTAATATGTGCTGATGAAGATGGTAGAGTATGTGGATTTTGGGAAAAGCCCAAATCTCTTCCAGAAACGCCTAAAAATAAAAAACTATTCATATCTATGGGAAATTACATCTTTAAGAGAGAGTTTCTTGAAGAAATTCTTATAGAAGATTCAAAAGATGAGAGTAGCTCTCATGACTTTGGAAAAGATATTTTACCGAAAGTCTATAAAAATTCAAGGGTTTACGTTTATGATTTTTACACTAACAAAATAAGGGGGGAAAAAAGGCCGTATTGGAAAGATGTGGGAACAATAAGGGAGTACTTTGAAGCAAACATGGATATATTAAAGAATCCTCCTCTTTTAAACTTATGGAATCCCTACTGGACAATTGGAACAGTAAGTTTCAAGGATCCACCCTGTTTTATTGAAGAAGGAGCTATAGTTCATAACTCTATAATCTCAGAGGGAACAAGAGTTGAAAGAGGCGCAAAAATTAAAAACTCAATAATAGGAAGAAATTGCATCATCGGTCAAGACGCCATAATCGAAGATTCAATAATACACTACGGAGTTAAAATAAAAGAAAAAGCGAAAGTTATAAGATGTATTATTGATAAATTTGTTGTAGTAGAGAAAAATGTTAATGTAAGGGAGAGATGGGAAGAAGGCTATCATCTTGTAGATGATATTCTAATTTTACCTTCACCTCCTCCTACCCTCAGAATTAAAAAGTAGTCCCTGTCCGACCACTTGTTGGTTAAGCTTTTACTAGTAACCTTTTATTCTTTGTTTAAATTCCTCTTTGGTTCCAGCTCCCTCTATGTAGTTAGGCTTTTACCTCTTCTTTTGAAACAATCTCTTCTATTTCTTTCTCAAGTATTTCTTTTTCTTTTTTAAATTCTTCAAGAGTTTTTTCCTTTAGTCTTACTATTCTATCTATTAACTGGGGATCAAGAACTCTCTCAATTTCAACTCCCTCTTTCAAAGCCTTTTCGCCAAAAATGAAAAATTTTTCAATAACCTTCATCATACCGTACTGTTTTTCAAGGGGACATGTAAAATCTACTTCATCAAAAGCACTCTGTTGGAGAAAACCGTCCCTGATTAATCTTCCAACCTCTAATAGTAATCTTTCATGGTCATCAAGAGCATCAGGGCCTACAAGTTGTACGATTTCCTCAAGTTCAGCATTCTTTTGGAGCATTTCACTTGCCCATTTCCTTAATTCTGGAAAGTCTTTTGCCACATTTTCTCTATACCACTTTTCCATTAACTCAAAATAAAGAGTATAGGATTTTAGCCAGTTTATCGCTGGATAATGTCTCCTATAAGCAAGGCTTGTGTCAAGTGCCCATAAGGCACCTACCACCCTCAAGGTACTTTGAGTTACAGGTTCTGAGAAATCACCTCCTGGTGGAGAAACTGCTCCCACTGCTGTAACTGAGCCCTCAAGATTTTCACCTGCAAGTGGAACTACTCTTCCTGTTCTTTCATAAAAAGCTGCGAGTCTTGCAGCAAGATAAGGTGGATAACCTTCTTCACCTGGCATTTCTTCAAGTCTTGAAGAGATCTCTCTTAAAGCCTCAGCCCATCTTGAGGTAGAATCTGCAAGTAACAAGACGTTATAGCCCATATCCCGATAATACTCTGCAAGTGTAATTCCGACGTATATAGAAGCTTCTCTTGCAGCTACTGGCATATTAGAGGTGTTTACAACAAGAATAGTTCTATCCATGAGAGGAGCCCCCTTGTGGAAGGGATCTTCAAGGTGTGGAAACTCTACTAAGACTTCAGTCATTTCGTTACCTCTTTCACCGCATCCCACATATATAACAACTTCAACAAGGGAGCATTTTGCGAGTGTTTGCTCAGTAACAGTTTTACCAGTACCAAAACCACCAGGTATTGCAGCATTTCCTCCAAGAGAAATAGGGAAGAAGAAATCTAAAACCCTCTGACCTGTTATAAGAGGTTTTTCAGGACCGAGTCTTTTCCTAAAAGGTCTTGGTACTCTTACAGGCCACTTATGATAGAGTTTAAGTTCAGTGTTATCTTCAAGAATACATATGACATCTTCAACTGTAAATGAACCCTTTCTTATTTCTTTGATTCTACTTTGTTTTACGTAGGGAGGTACAAGTATCTTATGTTTAATACTTTGGGTTTCTTGAACTTCCCCAATTATCCTCCCAGGCCAAACCTCATCCCCCCTTTTAAGTAAAGGTTCAAAGTCCCACTTTTTTTCCCTATTAAGTGCGAAGGTTTTAACACCTCTTCTGATGAAATCCCCTACGCTATCTCTTATGTTCTGGAGGGGTCTTTGTATACCATCAAAGGCTATCCCCAAAAGTCCTGGTCCAAGTTCTACAGATAGTGATTCAAAGGTTCTTTCTACAGGTTCACCTACGAAAAGTCCCGAGGTATCTTCATAAACCTGAATATATGCTAAGTCTTCGTTGAGTCTTATGATTTCCCCCACGAGTCCCTCCTTGCCAACTAAGACTATTTCATTCATCTTAGCTCCACGCATATTTTTTGCAACAACAAGTGAACCTGCAATCCTTGTAATAACAGGTTTTTCCATCTCTCCCTCCTTTAAAGTATCTATTTTAAGTTTTTTAAAACAAACTTTTCAAAATTATTCTCTTGTATTAAGTCTATCACTTTTTGATTTCTTTGTGTCTTCGATATAAAATAGGTGAGGTAAAAGTTTCCTCTCCCAAGCTTCTTTTGTGAGCATCTCTCTAAATTTTGGGTGAGCTATTTCTATTAAGGCTTTAGCTCTTTCCCTAATTGATTTACCCCAAAGTTCAGCTACACCGTACTCTGTAACTACGTATCTCACGTCAGCTCTTGTGGTAACAACTCCTGCTCCATCTTTTAACTTAGAAACAATCTTTGAGACTGTTTCGTTTTTTGCTGTAGAGGGTATTGCTATTATTGGTTTTCCGTTTTTACTCCAGCCTGCTCCCCTTATAAAGTCTACTTGACCACCAAAACCTGAATAAATATATGTTCCAATTGAATCAGAGCAAACTTGTCCTGTTAAATCAACTTCAATAGCAGAATTAACAGCTACCATGTTGTCATTCCTTGAAATTATAAAGGGATGATTAACATAGTCACAGGGGTGAAGTTCAAAAATTGGGTTGTTATGAGAAAAGTTATAAAGCTCTTCTGAACCTAAAATAAAGGTACCTATTACCTTACCTGGATGAAGTGTTTTTCTTGAACCAGTTATTGTTCCATCAATTATTCTTTCCATTATTCCATCTGATATCATCTCAGTGTGGATTCCAAGGTCTTTTTTTCCTTTTATAAACTTTAGGATCGCATTGGGTATTCCACCTATTCCAACCTGTAAAGTTGATCCGTCATCAATTAGATCAACGACAAACTTGGCTATTTTTTCTTCAACTTCGGTAGGTGTTATTTTCTCAACAGTAAAGAGAGGTTCGTCAACTTCGCAGAGTGCGGTAATTTGAGAGATATGAACAAAGCAATCTCCTAAGGTTCTTGGCATTCTCCTATTTACCTGTGCAAGGATAATCTTTGCACTCTGAATTGCTGCCTTTGTAGCTATAACTTCAACTCCTAAGCTTAAAAACCCGTGTTCATCTGGAGGTGAGGTGTGAATTATTGCAACATTAATTTTTATCTTTCCCTCTCTTATCATAATTGGAATTTCGTGCAGGTGACATGGAATATATTCGGCGTTTCCTTCATTTACTGCCTCTCTGTCAGCAGGCCCAACAAAGAGAGCTTTATGTATAAAATTCTTATAGGTTCCGAACTTTTTAAAGTAATCTTCTCCAATCTGTAAAAGGTGATAGAGTTTAACATTTTCAAGATCTTTCCTTGCCGCAAGGTGTTCTAAGAAGTACCTTGGAGTGGCAGCATTTCCAGAAATAAACAAAGAATCTCCTGACTTAACATAAGAAATAAGCTCCTCTATGGGCCTTTTCTTCTCGTGATATAGTTTTAAAAAGCTCATTTTTTTACTCCTCGATCAGATTGTTGGATAACCTTCACTCCAAGGATGTTTTTTTGTAAATTTACCTTTAAAGGTATAACAACCATTCCAAAGGGGTACACACTCTCTTATAACATCGATACCGTCTTTAACAATTCTTTTAAAGTAGGGAAGTAAAGCATTTGAAAGGGCGTGGGAAGCTGTTCTTGCAACAAAGGATGGTACATTCGGAACACAAAAATGGGTTATACCGAATTCTTTATAAACAAAGCTTTCTGTTGGAGTAAGCCTGGAAGTTTCACAGGCTCCACCTTGATCAATAGAAAAATCTATGATAACTGAGCCATTTCTCATAGACTTAACCATCTCCCTTGTTACAATTATTGGTGCCCTTTCACCAGGAACAAGAACAGCTAAAATAAGAACGTTAGCAAACTTTACAAACTTATAAATATTCTCGTAGGTAGCAAGAGCAGTAACTACTTTGCCACCGAAAATTTCATCTATTCTCTCAAGTTTTGATCTTGAAATATCAAGCATGTAGACTGAGGCTCCCAGTCCAAGGAAAGATCTTGCAGCATATGTACCAAGAGTCCCAGCCCCTATGATCACTACATCAGCTGGTGGAATACCAGGTATCCCTCCAAGCAATATCCCTAGTCCCCCTCTTTCACTTTCAAGAAGTCTTCCAGCAATTTGAGGAGCAAGTTTTCCTGCAATTTGACTTGATACTCTTAAAACGGGAAGAGTCTCGTCTTCTTCTTGTATTATTTCATAACCAATTGATGTTATTTTCTTTGAAACAAAAGTTTCATATATCTCCTTTGGTCTTACGGCAAGATGAAGAAACCCAAAGATAACGTGGTTTTCTTTTAAAAGACGAAGCTCGTCTGTAGAGGGAGGATTTATTCCAGCAACTATATCTGTTCTCAAAAAAACTTCGTCCCTTGAGTAAACAATATTTACCCCTTTTTGCTTATATTCCTCATCAGAAAAACCTGCGCTTTCTCCAGCTCCGCTTTCAAGATATATTTCTGCCCCAAGTTCAATTAACTCCTTACATGCTGATGGTGAAAGAGAAACCCTTTTTTCAGGAATGCTGCTACCCTTTTGTGAAGATGGTATACCTATCTTAATTTTTTCCAAACTTTTTCCTCCCTTTCACTTTTAGGGGGTTAAACCCTTAAAAGACCATAAGTTCTCCCTTTGGATAGCTCCTCAAAGTTTTTCTTCTTGTAACAATTAAACTCCAAAAGGTAAAAACTCCAATTCTTCCAATAAACATAAGTATAATAATTATAAACTTTGTTATAGGAGAAAAATCACAAGATAGACTTACATTCTCGAAATTTTTTGAACCCAAAGAAAGGCCGACAGTAGATAGAGCTGAGATAACTTCAAAAACAATCTCTATAAAAATAAATTTTTTTCCCTCGAGCAATAAAATGATAAAAAGGGAGAGACTAAAGACAAAAAAATAAAGTGTAAGAATAGAGGCAGACTCAATTAGTAAAGAGTGTTCAATTCTTCTGTGAGATAATGAGACGTCTTCCTCACCTTTTAGAGTGCTTCTTAAAAAAGAAGCCCAAATTGCAAAGTTAGTTGTTTTTACACCACCAGCTGTACCTCCAGGAGAACCGCCTACAACCATCAAAAACATTATGGCAACTTGAGTAGGTAAAAGCAATACGCTTATGTCTAAGGCATTAAATCCAGCGGTTCTGGGAACTGAAACATGAAAAAAAGAGTGAACAATTTTAAGGAGCAAATTATAATCTTTAAGTGAGTTATTCCACTCTACTATCAAAAAAATAATAGTAAAAAAAACAAGGAGAAAAATGGTAGTTTTTAAAACAACTTTTGAATGGTATGAAAGGGGAGTTCTTTTTCTTATAAAGTTATAGAGGTCATCAAGTACGAAAAAGCCAAGCCCTCCAAGTATAAGGAGTATAGATATAGTTAAAAGATAAAGGGGGGAATCTTTGCATCTTGCGATATTTTCAGAATATGTAGAAAAACCAGCGTTACAAAAAGCTGAAATAGAATGGAAAAGACTATCAAAAATTTTTCCCTCTCCTCTACTCAGAGGCAAAAGAATTAAAAAACCTATAAATTCGATTATTAGAGTGTATATTAAAATTTTAAACACAAGATCTCTAACAGGGATGCCTTTTAAAAAGCTTTGTGTTCTTCTTGTTATTACTCTCAAGGAGATGGGGACATCACCTCTTAAGACAAGAATAAAGTAAGAAACTATGGTCATGTAGCCGAGCCCGCCTATTTGAATAAGAAAGAGAATTATCAATTTACCCCAAATAGTCCAAAAGGTCTCAGTATCTTTTACTATCAGACCTGTAACACATAAGGATGAGACCGAAGTAAAAAAGGCATCTATAAAAGTTAAATTTCCATTATGAGAAAAGGGCAAAAGAAGAATAAGTGAAAAAAACAAAGAAATAATTACATATCCTAATAGAATGAGTTGGTATGGTTTAAATTTTAAAAAATTACTCAACAAACTCTAAAAGGCCCTCCTCTGCGTTGTCACCTCTTCTAAATCCAAGTCTTATTAACCTTGTGTATCCACCTTTTCTATCCTTAAAATTTTTTGCAATTTCAAAGATCTTTTGTGATGCCTCTTTGTTATTTAAATACGAAAAAACAAGGCGTCTTGAACTCTGAGTATCCTCTTTAGCAATAGTTACCAATCTCTCAACGAACTTTTTTGTCTCTTTAAGTTTGGGAACTGTACTTTTTATCTTACCGTTTAGTATTAAACTAATTGCCTGATTTCTGAGTAATGCTTTTCTATGTGATGAAGTTCTTCCGAGTTTTTTAACTTTCTTTAGGTGCCTCATATTTGCCCCCTAACCTTTAGATGTTTTTGGAAGTTCCATTCCAAGGTATAAATCAAATTTCCTTAATTTTTCCTCAATCTCTTCAATTGATTTTTTACCTAAATTTTTTATTTTTAAAAGATCATCACGTTTTAATGAAACAAGGTCATAAAGGGTCTTAATTCCAGCCTCTTCAAGCGCTTCAGTAACTCTCTTTGAAAGATCTAAAAAGGCTATATTTTCCTCTAATATATCAAGTACTCTCTTAGAAACTTCCTTTGGCTTTTTATCCTGTTGAATTTCTACTTTTGGAGTTAAAATCTTTTTTATACAGGAAAGGTGATTTATCATAATTGTGTGAGCCTCTACAAGTGCATCATAAGGGGAAACAGATCCGTCTGTTTCAATTTCAATAAGAAGTCTTTCAAAATCAGTTCTATAGTCAACTCTCATATTCTCAATTGAGAAATTTACAAATCTAACAGGAGAAAAATCAGCGTCTATAAAGAACGAATTATGAGGCAAAATAGGTTGAAATCCCTTATCTGATTTAATCAAATACTTAATTTCTTCGACAGTAAGATAGCCTCTACCTGAGGTTACGAAAGCCTCAATAGCAATTTTTGAATCATCTGAAGAAAGCTCTGCTATATGCTGATCTGGATTCATTATTTTAATCTCTGGTGGCAACCTAAAATCAGAAGCTTTAACTACACCTTTTCCCTGTTTTGAAAGAACCATTGACTTATAGGGCAAGTCACTTTCAAACTTTACTCTTACTTTTTTAAGATTTAAAACTATGTGAGGAACATCTTCAGTAACTCCCTCTATCGTACTAAACTCATGTAAGACACCGTCTATATGAACTGCAAAAATTGCTGAACCTTTTATACTTGAAAGTAAAACTCTTCTTAAGGAATTGCCTAAAGTAATACCGTATCCTCTTTCTAAGGGAGAAATCTCAAAAAAACCTTTTCTTTCACTTAAATTTAAAATTTTTATTCCCTCTGGAACAGTGAGAGTCAGCCTATACATTTTCTAAATTAAGAGAAAAGGGATAGAACCTTTATTTTGAATAAAACTCAACGATAAGGTTTTCTTGAATCGGATAAGTTATATCCTTTCTTTGTGGTAATCTTAAAACCTTCCCCTCAAGTTTTTGTGGATCAAAATAGAGCCACTCAGGCAAGGGACTTCTTTCTCTTCTCTGAAGTGCGTATTTTAAAAACGGATTTTCTTTAAATTTCTCTTTTACTGTAATAACATCTCCTTCTCTAACAAGAAAAGAGGGTATGTCAACTTTTCTTCCGTTAACTAAAACTTTTCCATGAGATACAATTTGTCTTGCCTGTGATCTTGAGACTGCAAAGCCGAGTCTAAAAACTACGTTGTCAAGTCTTCTTTCAAGAATGGAAAGTAAATTCTCGCCTGTGTTTCCTGGCATTTTTCTTGCCATTTCAAAATACCTCTTAAACTGTTCTTCTATAACACCGTATATTCTCTTTGCCTTTTGTTTTTCTCTTAACTGTAAGCCGTAGACTGATAGTCTTGGTTTTTTAACTGGTCCATGGATTCCAGGGGGATAAGGTCTTCTTTTAATTGCACACTTATCGGTAAAGCATCTTTCACCTTTTAAAAATAGCTGCATTCCTTCCCTTCTACATAACCTACATCTTGGACCTCTTATTGCCTTTGCCATTTTATACCCTCCTTCTCTTTGGTGGTCTTGTTCCGTTATGTGGTATAGGTGTAACGTCTTTTATTGCCACAATTTTTAGTCCCTGTGAGTGAAGTGTTCTTAGGGCAGCTTCTCTTCCCTGGCCAGGTCCTTTTAGCCTTACTTCTACTTCTTGAATGCCGAACTCTTTAACCTTCTTTACGACTTCTTCGGCAGCCTTTGATGCGGCAAAGGGTGTTCCCTTTCTTGTGCCTTTAAAGCCTACTGATCCAGAGGATGCCCAGCAGAGGGTGTTGCCCTTTTCGTCGGTTACGGTGATTATAGTGTTATTAAAGGTTGATTGTATGTATACGATTGCGAAATTTAAAAATTTCTTTTCCTTCTTTTTTCTTCCTTTTTTTGCCATTATTTTTCCTTTTTCTTTATTCTTCTAAAGATGTTGCCTCTTGGGCCTTTTCTTGTTCTTGCGTTATGTCTTGTTCTTTGTCCACGTACGGGTAGTCCAAGTTTATGTCTTATGCCCCTGTAGCATCCGATGTCCATGAGTCTTTTTATGTTTCTTGCAACTTCCATTCTTAGAGCTCCTTCAACTTTTAGGCCTTCTATGGCGCTTTGGAGTTTACTTATTTCTTCAGGAGATAAGTCCCTAACTTTTTTGTTTGGGTCTACTCCTGTTTTTCTTAATATTTCTTTTGAGTTAGATGGACCTATACCGTAAATATAAGTTAAGGCTACTTCTATTTTTTTATTTTTAGGTAAGTCTACACCTGCTATTCGTGCCATGATTAACCTTGTCTTTGCTTATGTTTTGGGTTTTCACATATTACCATTACCCGCCTTTTTCGGCGGATTATTTTGCATTTTGCGCAAATTTTTTTTACAGAACTTCTCACTTTCATAAGTGAAATTTATTAATTATAATAGAAAAAATTACAAAATTCAAGCAAATTAAAACTTTAAATACCAAATTTTCCCATTTTTAATCAATAATTTGAAAGGCTTTCACTTTTTTTGTTATACCTGTAGGAGCGCAAAAAGGAAGGAGATATGAGACCTTTAACATTAATATTTATTTTTTCTTTTTTATTTGTTTTTTTAAGATGTTCTGAGTGAAGGCAGAGGACTTCTGCTCAGATACAAAAAATTAAGCTGGATATAAAGATAAATGTAAATATTACTTCAACTCGGGAGGATGCTGATTTGTATGTGAATAATGTTTATAAGGCAAATACACCTACAGCTACCATTATGGTAAAAAGGCCTCAACCAAAAAAATGGGGTAAAACATTCGGAGGTGGTAGAAATGATCATGGTTTCTCAATTATTCAGACAAAGGATGGTGGATATGTAGTAACTGGGTGTATTATAAGGGCTGGTATTGTTCATGAACCTAATGTATTAGTTTTAAGGTTAGATAAAGATTTTAATAAGTTATGGGAAAAAACTTTAACACTTTGAGATTATTCAGAGGGCTACTCAATTACAATAGCAAAAGACGGAGTATATGTTTTAACTGGTTATCAAAAATCTCCAGGATATACCGGAAAAGATCTTATTGTTATAAAACTATATGACTAATTAATATATAAAGGAACTTTACAAAATCGCATTTGATGTATAATCCAATAACCAACTACTTCCTGAAATAATTGAAAAATACCCCTCTGTAAGGATAAAGATTGAAGAGTTAATTGAAAAAAAGCAATTACAAAGGAAGAAATAAAGGAAATCTTACTTGAATTAGGGGCACAGAGGGAAGAAAATAATGAAAGATTTGGGGAAATTAATAAGAGGTTTGAAGAAATCAATAAAAGATTCGAAGATATTAATAGAAGATTCGAGGATATTAATAAAAGATTTGAAGCGGTTGATAGAAGGTTTGAGGATATCAATAGGAGATTTGAGGAAATTAACAAGAGGTTTGAAGAAGTTAATAGGAGATTTGAAGAACTTACTTTAAGGATGGAAAGCGGATTTAAGACTTTAAGAAAAGTAATTTCGGTAATTGGTTCAAGATGAGGAATGGGTGCAGAGGAAGCATTTAGAAAAGGTTTTGAAGAAATTTTATCTGAGCTTGATTATAAAGTTATAAAATGGAAAAAGTTTGATAAAAATTGTGAGTTTTTTATATATCCTCGCACTGCTGAAATAGATATAATCATAAAGGACAAAAGAAAAATAGCAATAGAGGTAAAGTCTTCTCTTACTGTCGGCGATGTTGAAAATTTTGAAAGGTCAATAAGATTCTATGAAAAAGAGGAGGGTGAAAAGATTGAAAAGAAGGGAATTGTTTCAATTATTCCCCTCTCCTCAGGCAGTGGAATACGCTAGAGATTTAAATATAAGATTGATTAGAGGACTTGAAAAAGCAAAGGACTATTTCGAAGAAGATATAGGCTGAGACAAAGAGAAGTTTAAAAAAGATGTAGATATAAAGCTTATCTCCATATGATCTTATAAAACAGAGTATATTGTTGAAATTCTGAAATTTTCTTTTGACGTATATAAACTTCTCACAAAAGCATACGATAAAGGCGATGAAAAGATACCAAAAAATTTCCCTTTCTTATTGAAATTCATTTGATGCAGGTTGCTATAATTTACAGGTCATAAAACTGGACAGTGACGGTAATAAAATATGGGATAAGACTTTGGGTGAAAATAAAAAAGAAATTTAGAACTTTGAAAACTAATCTTTATAAAAATTGGGAAATACGGGATTAGATAGATAAACAAATAACAGTGTCTCTAATTTTTCTTCTATTTTCTTGCTTATACTCTTTACATATCCTACTTGTTCAAATACGACTTTTCCATCTCTATCAATTATCAAATGAGTTGGAAGGGCAAAGATTTTAAATTTCCTGTGAAGATAAGTATCATTAATTGCTATAACATATTTAAAATCTCTCTTTTTAAAAAATTCTCTACTCTGCTTTTCCCTTCCCTTGTAATTGCAATAAACATAACTTTTTTATTATCCTTGAACTTTCTAACTAACTTGTTAAGTTCCGAAATTTCCTCTTTACATGGTTTACATCCTGTACCTCCAAAAATTTAAAACTATTATCTTACCCTTGTTTTCTCTATACTTAAACACAGTCCCATCAAGTAAAGTTAACTCAAAATCTATTACTCTCTTTACTTTTTTAAAAATTTCCTCCTCAAATTTTTTTATTTCCCTCTCGTAATTTTTTCCACATATTTCCTTTAATGTATCCAGCTGAGTGGAATCACCATGATAAAACACTAAATAAGGATAAGCAAGCTTTGACTTTTCTATTTCACCTTTTTATACGCCATCCTTGCATATGAGCTTAAAACCTCCTGCTCAACCTCCTCTAAACTTTTACTCTCAACTATCTCTCCTATATAAAAATAGGCAGAATCAAACTCATTTTTACTCTGATAAAATAAAGAAAGTTGAAAATACACACTTTCTTTTAACTCTGTCCCCCCATTTTGTTTTATATTTCTGAAAACTTTCATAATTAAGATCATAAGGGTAATGATAAAAAGCAAAAGACCTCCTCACATAAATGGGGTCATTTAAAAGTTTCCTTGCCTTATGTAACCAGTAATGATATAAATTTTTGTATTCCTCTTCTTCTAACCTGTAGCTTAACATATTCACATAAATAAGGATTTCTTCCAAATCCTCAAATCCTTCTTTTTCTCTTTCTCTAAGCCATTTAATCAAACTATCAGTGTGAAAATTAAGATAAATAAACTTTTGAGCCGAAAAAACTCTAAACTCAGGGATCAAAGGATCAATTTTCTTGTCTTTTATATACAAATAAAACTTTCCACTCTCCTCCTTTAAAAGATATTCATTAAGCTTATTTACAAAGTCATAGTGGTTTTTATAATGTTCTCTTTCTTTTAAAAGAAGTGCTTCAAATTTTTTAAAGTTAGGGAATAGAGATTTTTCATAAAAATAAGAAAAGGCAAGTAAAGAGAAGGCATGAGGCGCCGGCCTTTTTTCTATATAGTATATTACATAAAACGTTGAGTCAAAAATGAATTTATCTTCAAAAAAGAAAATAATAAGGGCAGTATTCTTATCAGATGAAACTAAAGAGATTACACTTTTATTCTCAATTTTTTCTACATGAGAAATTAACCTATAAGGATCACCACCTGATAACTCAAGCCACCAAAAATAACCTGAAAATCTTTTGGATAAAGTTATAGTGATCGTATCATTAGGAGTTGGCCTTTCAGGATCTATCTCTAAGACAAATTTTTTTCATGTTTATAAGACAAAATAAAAAATATTGATAAAATAAAAGATTTCATGCTGATTTATATTATAAGAGAACAGGCTTCTCTCCCTCTGTCTCTAGCCTATCTTTTCTGACCCTATTTTCTCTAAAATATTCTTTTATCAGTCTTAAAAAACGTATCTTAATGAAAATCTGTAATTTTCAGTTTCAAAATCATAAATGGGAGAGTCAACACCTATATCAAAGTAAAACTTTCCAAGTCTTATCCCCCCTCCGTACATAAAGCCAATCCTCGCCCCCTCTATATCCAAAAAGTAACCGACCCTCAACGAAACAAAATTATAATAAGTAAACTCTAAACCGTAGTGCTTCCAAGCCTCTGCCCAAACATAATTAAAGCCCTTTTCCTCCCAATCCTCAAAAAGCTTTACTAAAATCTTAGTTATATCTGAAGAAATCGTTAACTTTATAGCATCTGACGTATAAACCGGCAAAGCAACTCCTACTTTTAAAGTCCTTGGAAGCGGATCCTCTCCTCCACCCTTTCTTGTATACCTTATACCAGGACCAAAATTTAAAAGAGAAAAACCAAAGGACATACCAGGCAAAAGCTTTGACTCCGGCCTAAAACTTAATTTGTATAAAAGCCCAAAATCAAAGGCATAGGTAATTCCAGTTCCCCCTCCACCTGACTCAGGAAAAACCCTTTTAACAAGCCAATCAGGAGCAAGAAAAGAATAAATAAACTTTGACCCTATACCGACACCTAAATCCTTAAAGACCCTGTAACCATAATTTAAAGTAACGGCAAAGTCAAAATTTACAAACCTTGCTATAGGCGCATCACTACCTTCTATATAAGCCTCTGTCTCCCCTGTAGTTAAATAAATGACATTTCCACCTATGGCACCTAGCTCACCAAGTGGATTAACAAAACCGAAAAACTCATAGTACATATCTGGCCAAAGCCCTGTCAGCCAGTTAGAATGCTGAAGCGAAACTTCAAGACTTTTTATAAAAGGCAAACCCCCTGGATTATAAAAAGTACAAGTAGCATCATCAGAAACAGCTGTAAAGGCAGCTCCCATACCTACTGCCCTTGCCCCAGGAAAAATCGTTAAAAACACAACAGCCGCATCATTAGCCGACGAAAAAAGAATAGAAGGCATCACTAAAAAATAAATAAACTTAGTTACCTTTTTCATAACCCTTTTAATTATAATTTTAAAATTTACTAAAATCAAACCTATGAAGATAATTGCACTCATTACAGATTTTGGTTATAACTCGCCCTACATAGGTTCAGTAAAAGCTAAAATTAAATCACTATCTAACGATAAAATCTATATTATTGATATTTTCCATGATATTGAAAGTTTTGATATTTTTTCTTGTGCCTACTGGATCTATTTTTTATATAGAGATTATCCTGAGGACACAGTGTTTCTCTGTGTTGTTGATCCCACAGTTGGGACAGAAAGAAAGGGAGTTGTTATTTCCTTTGAAAATAGATTCTTTGTTGGTCCAGACAACGGAATATTTACTTTGCTTTTAAAAAAGGGAGGAAACGCGTATGAATTGCCCCCGCCTCCCACTTCAGCATCTCCCACATTTCACGCAAGAGATTACTTCTCCATATGGGCTGCTAAAATTTCTATGTCCCCCTTTATTTTAAAAACATTCAAAAAATTAGAAAATCCTAAAATTCTTGAAACTCAGGAACCTATAAAAATTGGTAAAGAAATAGAGGGAAAGGCAGTTGTAAAGGATAAATTCGGCAATATCCTCACAAACATTCCAAATGAGTGGTTAGAAAAAGATACTAACTACCTTTTAAAAATAAAAGACTTTTTAATAGTGGGACCGAAAAGGACCTATGCAGATGTGAAAAAGGGAGAGCTTTTATTTTTAAGGGGAAGCTTCGGTTTCCTAGAAATAGCCTCAAACATGGAAAGCGCCTTTGATATTATTAAACCTACTCTCCCTACCAAGATAACGATTAAAGAAATAGTAAAATAGATAGCCTTAAAATAAATTATGAAATTTTCAAAAAGAATAAAGCAATTTCCTCTTTACTTTTTTGAGGAAATTGATAGATTAAAAAAAGAGTATAAGGAAGATTTAATCGATATGGGGATTGGAGACCCAGATATTCCTACTCCTGAAGAAATTGTAGAGATTTTAATTAAAGAAGCTAAAAATCCTATATTTCATAGATACCCACCTTACCAAGGCTTTAAATTTCTTAAAGAAGCAATCAAAAACTATTACAAAAAAAGATTTGATGTTGAACTAAAAGAAGAAGAAATTCTTGTTCTAATAGGATCAAAAGAGGGGCTTTCGCACCTTGCCTTTGTACTCGTTGATGAGAATACATATTCACTTGTCCCAGACCCAGCCTATCCAGCCTATGAACTTGCCTCAAAAATGGCAGGAGGAATCATCCATAAAATGCCCCTTAAAGAAAAAAATAATTTCCTCCCACTTTTAACAAAAATACCAGATAGAGTCTTAGAAAAAACAAGAGTTATGTATCTAAACTATCCAAATAACCCAACTGGTGCCGAAGCTAACTTAGACTTCTTTAAAGAAGTAGTAAAGTTATCAAAAAGATATAACTTTGCTATTGTCAATGACCTTTGCTATGCTGAAATATATGAAGAAAAAGAACCTATATCACTTTTAATGGTCACCAAGAAAAATGCTATTGAATTTAACTCACTTTCTAAAACGTTTAGTATGACCGGTTGGAGAATTGCCTTTACCTGCGGTGATGAAAAAATAATTCAGAATCTTGCTAAATTTAAAACCGTTATTGATAACTGCCAATTTGGAGCAATCCAAAAAGCCGCCGAATACGCCCTCTTAAACTACGAAAGACTTAATAAACCTATAAGAGAAAAGTATAAGGAAAGGAGAGGAAAGCTAAAAGAAGCTCTTAGAGAAGTAGGAATGCCCTTTTTTGACTCCCAGGCTACTTTCTACATATGGGCAAAACCAGAAAATTTCTCAAGTTATGAATTTTCTATAGAATTTATTAAGAAAAAGAAAGTCTTAGCCCTACCCGGTGAAGGCTTTGGAAAGCATGGGAAAGGCTTTATAAGGTTCAGCGTGACTTTAGAAGATAATAAGCTCGACGAAGCAATTAAAAGACTTAAAGAATTTTATAAGAAGTGATTAAAGTTTTAAAATTTGGAGGTGAAGTTTTAAAAAATATAAGAAGAATTAAGCTTGCGGCCCTTGAGGTCGAAAAAGAAATAAAAAATGGCACAAAGCCTGTAGTTGTAGTATCCGCAATGGGAAATACAACCGATGAACTGTTAAAGCTTTCTGAAAAAATTACAAAAAAACCTGATAAAAGAGAACTAGATATGTTGCTCTCAGCAGGAGAAAGAATAGCAATGGCTCTATTTTCTTTATCATTGAGAGAAAGAAAAATAGAAGCAAGATCACTTACAGGCTCACAAGCAGGAATACTAACTGATACAAAACACAGCTCGGCACACATTTTAGAAATAAGGGGAAAAAGAATAATTGAAACTCTTGAAAAAGGACAAGTCCCAATTATAGCCGGATTTCAAGGAGTAAGCATAGAAAAAGAGGTTACTACCTTAGGAAGGGGAGGCTCAGACCTAACAGCAGCTGCCTTAGCAGTTTTTTTAAAAACAAGAGATGTTGTCTTTTATAAGGATGTAGATGGCATTTACGCTATACCGCCCAAGTTAATAAAAAAATCTAAGAGGATAGAAAAATTATCCTTTGCAGAAATGCTATTTCTCTCAGAGTACGGTGCAGAGGTTTTAAATCCAAGAGCTGTAGCCTTAGGAATGAGGTATGACCTAAAATTTTATATAAAGAAAATGAACAGCAATAACATAACATTGATAGAAAATGAGGCCATTGAGACACCCTATGTGAAAGCCATCGTAATTAAAAAGGGGCTATCAGTTCTTTTACTTGAAAAAGTAAGAGAAAACATGGATATACCTCAACTTGCAAAGTTTTTAAACGAAAATAACGTTAACGTTCTATTTTTCACACATGGCATCAGAAAAGAAAAGGGCGTAGACCTTACCTTTGTCGTTGAAAAAAAAGATAAAATTGAAAAAAGTTTATTAAAGGAAATCGAGAGTAAATATAAACCTCTTCAAATAAAAGTCATTAAAAAGATGGGAACCTTGACACTTGTAGGATATGGAATAGGGGATTCCCCCTTAATACTTGAGGAATCTCTTTCAGTGCTTGAAAAAATAGGGATACATGTTTACGCAATCTTTGCATCTAAACCTGGAATTATACTTTTATTAGAGGAGGAAAACTTAACTAAAGCACTAAAAGCTCTATCTAAAAAATGGAACCTAACATCATAGAAATCATTGAGAAAAAAAGAGACGGTAAAACTTTAAATAAAGAGGAGATAGAATCTTTCGTTGAGGGTGTTGTTAAAGGGAAAATACCTGATTATCAAATTTCTGCACTCCTAATGGCAATTTACTTTCAGGGTCTAAATGATGAAGAAACTTTCTTTTTGACAAAATCGATGAGAGATTCAGGTAAAACTATAAGTATAACCACTTTTCGTCCTTTAGTTGATAAACATTCAACAGGGGGAGTTGGTGACAAGGTTTCACTTGCCCTGGCACCCATAATGGCATCCCTTGGAGCTTGCATTCCTATGATTTCTGGAAGAGCACTTGGACATACAGGTGGAACTGTTGATAAGCTTGAATCTATTCCAGGTTATAAAACTCATCTAAACGTAGAGGAGTTTATAGAAATAGTAAAAAGGGTGGGTTGTTCAATAATAGGGCAAACTGAGGAAATTGCACCTGCCGATAGAATAATTTATTCAATAAGAGATGTAACTGGTACAGTTCCCTCTATCCCCTTAATTACAGCAAGTATACTCTCTAAAAAACTATCGGTAAATCTAGATGGAATAGTCTTTGATGTAAAAACTGGGTTAGGTGCTTTTATGAGAAGCTATGCTGATGCGGAAAAGTTAGCTAGGTCTCTTGTTAATGTGTCAAATAAAATGGGTGTTAAGGCAAAGGCTATTATAACTGATATGAATGAGCCACTTGGATACACCGCTGGAAATAGAATTGAGGTAATGGAAACTCTTTTTTATCTTAATGGAGCAGAAATAAAAGATCTTGATGAAGTAGTTAAAAGTCTTGCAGCTGAATTACTTTTAATTTGTGGAAAAGTAAGTGATAGAGATCTTGGAAAAGAAATGGTTGATAATTCAATAAAAAGTGGAAAAGCTTTAAAGAAATTCTTTGAAATGGTAAGGGCACATGGGGGGCTGGTTGAAGAAATCGAATTTACAAAGATAGATCAATTTATAAAGGTAAAGTACATTGAATTTGTTGAGGCTGAGGTAGAAGGTTATATATCAAAAATTGATGCAAAGCTTGTAGGCGAAGCGGCAAGGCTTCTTGGCGCAGGAAGATTTAAAAAAGATGATAAAATTGATCCAGTTGCAGGTGTAATCTTACTTAAAAAGACAGGAGCCTATGTAAAAAAGGGCGAGAAAATCTTTGAAATAAGAGCAAATAGCGAAAATAAGATAGAGGAGGCAAAAAGACTTCTTCTAAATTCCCTCGATTTTAACTTGGTAAAACCACCTGAGAGAACTATAATTTATAGCTTAGTAGAATGATTCTACCTTTAAAGGATAATATCCCTTCAAGGAGGTTTCCTTTTTGGACCTATGCTATAATAATCACCTGTGTTTTAATATTTCTTTATGAACTCATTTTACCTGATCCTGATAGAGATATTTTCATCTACAAAAACGGTTTTGTTGCAAGTGAATTTATTAGGGATCCCATCGGTAGGTTACCGACGTTTATAACTTCAATTTTTATTCATGGTGGTTGGGCCCATCTTATTTTTAATATGCTATACCTTCATATTTTTGGAGATAATGTAGAAGATGTTCTTGGATTCTTTTGGTTTCCTGTGTTCTTTATCAGTGCAGGTATAGCCGGTACAATCGTAGAGAGTTTTTTTCATCTAAACTCAAATGTACCTATGATAGGAGCCTCAGGTGCCATATCCGGTGTTATGGGCTTTTACTTTATTCTTTATCCTTTTTCAAGAATTAATACACTTGTTTTTTATCTTTTCTTCTGGGATATAGTTCCAATTCCTGCCTTTATCTTTTTAGGCTTTTGGGTAATTTCACAGTTTTTTAACTCCCTCCTTTCACTTGGTACACAGTTTACAAACATTGCCTTTTTAGCTCATCTCGGTGGATTTATATTCGGTGCTATTTGTGCAAAATTTTATTTGAAAAAGAAATATCACTTTTTTTAAAAAATGAAGTTTATAATAGAGGCAGTGATTATTTTTTCTCTTTCAATTGTTTCCGCCATAGGATTTTCACATTATAAAAAAATACCGATTTTCCCTAAAAATATAGAGGTTTTCCTGTACTCAAGAAAATACCCAGAAATAGAGTTTATTGATGCTGAAAGGCTCTATTATTTAATAAAAAAGAATGAAGTTTTTTTGATAGATGCAAGGGAAAAAGATGAATATATAAAGGGGCACATAGAGGGGGCTGTCAATTTTCCCTATAGTGAATTTTATATGGATCCTGCAAAATTTATTGATAAAATCGATACTCAAAGAAAGATTGTCGTTTACTGCGAGGGAGGATTCTGTGAACTTTCCTTTAAAGTTGCAGAGATTCTAAAAGATCTGGGTATAAAAGATTTAGTAATCTATATTGGTGGATTTAATGATTGGAAAAAAAGGAACTATCCCGTTGAAACAGGCTTATAAAAAACAAAACCTTTACATAGTAATTTTGATAGAGATTCTTTTGGGCTTACTTTTTATTTACTCAGGATACACAAAGATAAAAAACATACATGAATTTGCCTTTACCGTAGCAAAGTACGGTATATTACCGCTAAACTTTATAAACCTATTTTCGTTAGTAATGCCCTTTCTTGAGCTTTTTTCAGGCTTTTTTTTAATTTTTGGTATTTTAAAAAGGGGAGCCTATCTTGTACTCATAAAACTTATCTTTATTTTCACACTAGCTATTATTTATGTTTTTATCAGGGGTAAGACTTTTGAGTGTGGTTGCTTTGAAATATTTGGAAGAGAAGAAAAAATAGGTATTTTTTCAATTTTGAGAAATTTGATCATTTTTTCCCTACTTTTATACGGTTTAATATTTAGAAAAAAAGATATAAAATAGCTTAAAATCAGTAATGGAAAGTAATATAAAAAAGGCATTTATACTTTCTGCTGGCACTGGTGAAAGACTTAAACCCTTTTCAAACGGTATACCTAAGGCTCTTCTTAAAATAAACGGAGTTGAAGTACTACTCACTAACATTAAAAATTTAAGGGAATTTTCAATAGAAGAATTCATAATAGTAATAAACCCAAAACACAAATCAAAAATTAAAGCTTTCTTAAAGGAATATAACATTGATCTAAAAGTTGTAATTAATGAGTTTCCGGAAAGAGAAAATGGTTACTCTGCTTTTCTACTAAAGGATTATATTAAAGAAAATGAAAACTTCGTAATCATAATGGGTGATCATCTCTATGAAAAGAAATTTGTGGAAGAGGCAATAAAAAAGAGGGGACTAATCGTTGATGAAATCGGCAAATATATTGATAAAAAGGAAGCCACAAAAGTATATTACGAAAATGGAAGGATTATCAAAATAGGAAAAAAACTTAAAAAGTTTAACGCTTTTGACACAGGATTTATTATAACTGATAGAAAATTTATTGATTGCGCAATAGAACTTGAGAAAAAAAGGGAAAAAATAAAAATAAGTGAGATAATAAAAAGGGCAAAACTTGAAATTTCAAAAGTATCAGGCTATTTTTGGATAGACCTTGATACACTTAAAGACATCGAAAGAGCAAAAATGTTTTTTCAAAGAACGGAACAATAAAATCAAATAAAACGTCTTAAAAATATGAAGGAAAAGAAGTTTAACGAAATATATTTTAAGATGAAAGAAAAACTGATCAGATACGTCAAAAGTATAGTTAACGATAGAGAGGCTTCGGAAGATATAGTAGATGAAACCTTTGTAAAATTCTACGAAAATATGGAAAACGTTAATAACGTAAAGGCTTTCTTATATAAAGTCGCGAAAAATAAAAGCATAGACTATTTAAGAAAAAGAAAAAAAGAAAAAGAAATACCCTTAGATGAGGAAAGTCACTCACTGTACGTTAACATAGATCCAATAAAAATGCATATAATAAGATCAAAACTAGAAGAAGAAATAGAAAATATGCCAAAAATTTTAAAAGAAGCTCTTATTTTAAGAGATATTCACCTTTATTCTTATGAGGAAATATCAAAGATGTTAAATGTACCTATGGGAACAGTGAAATCAAGGATATCACGGGCAAGGCTATACTTAAGGGAAAGGCTCAAAAATGTACTGTAAAGAACTTTTTGAAAAAATCTCTCTTTACATAGATGGGTATATAGATGATAAAGAAAAAATTTATATTGAAAATCATATAAAAACATGTACGAGCTGTAAAAAAATTTATGAAGATCTTCTTACAATAAAACTATTATCCCCTTCTTTAAAAGAAAAATTTCCCTTAAAAAAAGAGCGAAAAAAGTTAAAGTATTTAAAGCCCGCACTCTTACTTTCACTAATTATAATCATAATAATAAGCCTTCTTTTCCAAAATAAACCCCCTGAAAAAAACGCGTTTAAAAAAGAAGAAGAAAGCCAAATGAAATTTGACCCTGTAAAAATATACTACACCGATATGATATACGAAGTATCCTATGGGGAGGAGGTAATCCCTTGAAAAAAATTTTTATTTTTTTAATCATTATAAATTCACTTAACTCTCAGATTTTAAAAAAAATAGAAGAAGAAATTCAGGAAATATACAAAAAAATTAACCCTTCACTTTTTGAATTAAAGTTTAAAAATTTATGGATAACCGGATTTACCTTAGATAAAGAAAGAATTATCACAATATTACCCTATGTAGAAGAAGACGAAAGCATTATATTTTTTGATAAAGACGGCAACAAATACAGGGGAGAGATTGAGGGATGGGACGAATTTACAAGAATAGCAGTAATAAAAACAACTAGAGAATTAAAAATTCCTGAATTCGCAGAATTTGACAAAAATTTACCAAAGATTGCATTGGCCTTCTCTTTAAAAGGAAAAGGAAGTTTCTTAATTCTCCCCATATATGAGGAAAATAACGGAAAAATCCTCATAGAAACAAAAATATCTCCCTCCTTTTCTGGTGCACCAATAGTAAATCACGAAGGAAAAATAATTGGAATCCTAAGGGGCGCTAAGATAGATTTTGAATTAATAGAAAAAATAGAAAAAGAAAAATTGAAAGAAAAATTACCACTTTTTTACTACCAGTTTAGTTTACCTCATATCTCAATTGGCTATACCTACGATTACATCAAAAAAAGAGTAAATTTAATAAAAGAAAGGGGCAAAGTTTATGAGGGCTTTCTTGGAATTTTAGTAGACTTTAAAGAAGGCGAAGGGATAAAAATAAACAAAGTACTCCGAGATTCTCCAGCAGAGAAGGCTGGCCTTAAAGAGGATGATATAATAGTTAGCTATAACGAAAAGAAATATTGGAACGTAAAAGATTTTATTAATGATGTAAAAAGCACACCCTCTAACTCTGAAGTAAAAATGGAAATCAAAAGAGACGGTAAAATAAAAAGTATTATTGTAAAAGTGGGTAAAAAAGAAAAGAAGTTTAAATTAAAGCGTGAAAAGAGAATAAGAGATTTACTTAAAATCTGGATTATAGAATAAGTTCAAAACTTAAGGCCGCCTCTTATTATACCTTGAATAAAATATTTCTGAAAAATTAAAAAAAGCACTACAATAGGTATTATAGATAGGGAGGCCCCTGCCATTTTTGCTCCAAAATACTCTTGATACATAGAAGTTAAACTGTTAAGACCAACAGGAATTGTAAACATGTTACTTTTTGTTGTTACAAGAAGTTGCCACAAGAAGTTATTCCAATGAAACTGAAAGTTTAAAAGAAAGATTGTAAGAAGCATAGGCATAGAAAGAGGTAAAATAATATTAAATATAATTCTCATTTTAGAGGCCCCATCAATTATAGCAGCATAAATTAAATCATCAGGAATTTTCTTTATATACTCCGTTAAAAAAACAAAACCAAAAACATTAGCAAGATGAGGCACAACAAGCCCAAAAAAAGTATCAAGCCATCTTAAATATACAACAATTAAAAATTGAGGAATCATAAAAAGAATACCAGGAACTAAAAGTGTAGAAATAAATAGGTTATATAAAAATCCCTTAAACAAAAAATCTTCCTTCGCAAAAGAATAAGCACATAAAAACGCTAAAAAAGTTGAAACTAAAGCTCCAGAAAAGGCAACTATTAAACTGTTTATAAAATATCTTCCAAAATCATGATACTTAAAGATTCTAAGAAAATTCTCAAAAGTTAAATCTGAGGGTAAAAGATTCATACTAAGAGCAAAAACTTCAGGTCTTAAAGCCACAAGAAGCATAAAATAAAAGGGAAAAATATAAAGGAGCGAAAAAAATAAAAGTAATATGTACCTTTTCATTCTCCCTTAAAACCCTTGGTAGAAAAATATATAAATAAAAATATAGCAAAAAGAATAAGTGAAAAAGCTGCTGCCTCTGTGAGTCTAAGCTGAGAAGCTAGTCTATAAAGAATAAGACCCGAAACGTTTGTCTCGCTTAAGCTGTAACCTAAAAGTTTTATCTGAGGCCCACCACCTGTCATAGAATAAAACTCAGAAAAAGAAGAAAAGGCACTAATAAAACCAAAAAAACCAACAAAATAGCAGATAGGCTTTATTAAGGGAAAAGTAATATATCTAAAAATTTCAAAGGAACTAGCTCCATCAATCCTTGCAGCTTCATACAGAGACCCCGGGATAGCCTGCATACCAGCGAGAAATAATAGCATTCCAAAACCAGAATTCTTAATAGCCATAGAAATCGAAACAGTCAAAAAAACAAGATAGGGATCAGATAAAAATCCCCTTTTAAAAAAATCACTAATCTTTAAAAGAGAAAGTAAATTATAAATGTACCCGTAGGGAAAAGCCAAAATTAAAGTTAAAACAACACCAACAACAAAAGTATCTAATAAAAATGGAAAAAAATATATAGTTCTAAACAACTTCTTTAGCTTAAGTAAGGGAGGAGAAAGTAAAGTGGCGAGAAAAAGTGAAATAGTTAAAAGTATTGGAACATAGAAAATTCCATAAATAAAGCTTGCAACAATCGCCCATAAAACCTCAGGATTTTTAATTAAATTAACAAAATTTCCAAAACCAACAAACCTTATAGAACCAAAAAGATTATAAAAGTCCTCAATTTTAAAAAAACTCAGATAAAGTGAAAAAATTAGAGGGAAAAAAAGAAAAATCAAAAAGACAAAGAGAAATGGAAAAACAAGCAGAAGGGGAAAAAATTTTTTCACCTCACCTTCAAAACCTTATATGTTTTACTCCCATCCCTTATAAAATAAATACCACTTTTATAATCATAGAGACTTACTACTCCTTTACCAGATATAAACTTTTCTCTACCTCCCACATCAAATACAACTAAACTTTTCATCTCAGGTAAAAGCAGATGATCAAAATTATAGACCTTTAAAGATCTTTCATATCCCCTCTGATAAGTAATTTCGTAGGGACCAAAAACTTTCTCACCCGATTTTAATAAATAAACGTATACCATGGAAGGAATAACTTCCATATCTAAATACACTCCACTTTTTTGTTTCGAGCTAAAAATCTTAAAGTATTCACCTCCTTTTTGCTTTTTAAAAATTTCTACCTCAGAGTTTGTCTCAATACTATATTTTATCAGAATCCCTTCCTCTCTATTTTCTAAAAGAACGAACTCCTCAAAAACACCAAGTGTTTGCAAAATATTCTCTAAATAAACAATATAATAAAAGTCTAAATCTCCATCTTGTAAATCTCTCTTCCAAGAATTTTGCGAAACTCCTACTTGACCACCTATTACATCTAAGGCATCACAAACTGGATAGTCCACACTCATATCTCCCTCTTCAATTCCTGGTGTTCCCGGATTATCACTACCATTGGGACTATTTCCAATACCCTGAACAGCTGCATCATAACTTGCCCCTGACAAAATTATTGTATCCTTAGGATGTAAACCTAAGTCAGAAAGTAAAATCCTTACTTCTAAAGTTTTATTTGTAGGATCAATAGAAATTTTATACGGTGAAATTGGATTATACCACATAGAACCATTATCAGCAAATAGGAAAATTTCAACATGATTTACTGAATCAGCCGTTAAAAGAACCTCCCTCTCCGAGTACTGAATATTCTCAGAAAGTTGTGTCTCTGTATCATCACCGTTTATTACTAAGAGATCATCATTATAGTTTTGATCTTTATCAATAGAAAGGGCTATTTGTGTCTCTTGAAAATCCATTTTATGAAACTTTGCAAGTATATAGAGATTCACACTATCAGCTGTTAATCTTAACTCCCTTATGTCAAAAACTGAGTCATCGGGAACCTCAGGATCCGTTCGCATATCACCTATATCACCTCTATAGATCCACTCTCTCTTTGAATATACAACACCATGTATTTGTAAAGGAAGAGAACCTACCCAATCTGAGGGAGATCCATCTACTACCCTTTTAAATTCACGGGCATCACCATTCGCCTTTAAAAGAATATCAAAGAAACTGTTTACTACATTATCACTTAAATCCCTAAACCAAGCGTTTTCTGATTTTCCCTTTCTACCTCCCATAACATCAATCCCGTCATTTATACCAATGCCACCTATATCACTAGTTGCATCAATATCATTATTCCAACCAACATTATTTTTAAAACTTACAACCGAGATCCTTACTACTGAAGGTAATCTTAAAGATCCATCAGCAATATCACTGAGAGATATCCTTGCTTCCACACAATTATGAACATCACTAACAACAGCAAGATAGCCAGGTGTAGGTGGTGCATACCACACTCCCCCATCCCACATCTCTATATTGAAATTTGAAGGAGAGGTTGAATGTAAAGCTATAATTCTATCAGCCAAAGCTCTACGCGTAAGACCAAGCTGAGCATCATCACCTATCCATTGGTAATAAGTTGCATCATTTGGATTACCGAGCGATATTTCAACATGTATCAAATCTCTGTCATTAGGTCCGACATCTTGAAATTTTATTAAAAAGTAAATCCAAGAATTATCGCATGTTAATCTAAATTCTGTTATATCAAGATACAAGGTGTTACCTAAATCTGTTCTAAAATCGTTTATATCGCCTTTATATATAAATTCACCTCCAGAAAATGTAAAATCATGAACCAAAGTAGGAGGTGTCCCCACCCAGTCGCTTGGATTTCCATCTACGGTTATAGGATGAACAACAATGAAAAAAATCCACACTTTCATTTTTACCCCCTTTTAAATTATAAAGTTAGATTAAATTATCTTTCCTTCTCCTAACTTATAAATTTTTTTACTTTTAATTTTATAAACCCCCCTTGTATCAAATATTAGTTTTGAACTTTTGTATATCTCTTCATAGGGAAAATCAGAATGATCTGTTAATATAACAACAAGATCAAATGACTTAAAAATATCACTTTTATACTTCAAACTCCTTTTATTTAACTCTTTAACTTCAGGAACATAGGGATCAATATATTCAACCCTTTTTACTAAATTGGCCAAAATAGAAATAATTTTAATTGCAGGAGAATGTCTTATATCTTTTATGTCCTTTTTAAAGGCAACACCTAAAACAAGTATCTCTGAATCAAGAGGCAAAATTCTCTCCTTATTTAAAATTCTTATAATTCTATCAACTACATAGTAGGGCATTTCATCGTTTACCTTAGCAGCAAGTGTTATAAAATCAAGTTCCATATCGTACTCCTTTGCCTTAAAAGAAAGATAGTAGGGATCAACAGGTATACAGTGACCTCCTACCCCTGGTCCTGGATAAAAGGCCATAAAACCAAAGGGCTTAGTCTTTGCCGCCTCTATTACCTCCCATATATCAATCCCCATCCTATCACACAAGATCGCCACCTGATTTGATAGAGCTATATTAACATTCCTAAATATATTCTCATAAATCTTACACATCTCCGCTACTTTAGGAGAAGAAACAGGAAATATTGATGGAACAATTTCACTGTATAAAGCATTTATAAGCTTCAAACAGTTTTTTGTAACCCCACTTGTAACCACCGGAATCTTATCAATTGTAAATATCTTATCACCTGGATTTACCCTCTCTGGGACAAAGCCAAGATAAAAGTTTTTCCCAACTCTAAAATTTTTATCTTCAAAAATTGGCAGCAAAATTTTTTCGGTGGTTTCTGGAAAAGTTGTTGATTTTAAGACAATAATTTGACCTTCCTTCATATTTCGCTTAATTGAATGAGCGGCAGAAATTACGTAGGAAAGATCTGGAACCCTTTCTTTTGTAACAGGTGTCGGTACACATATGAAGATTGCCTCCATTTCACCTATTATTTTCTCATTACTACTTACAATAAACTCTTTTGAATCTATTTTTTCACTTAGAAAATCCGGATCTATATCTTCTATATCAAATTGACCTTTTTGAAAATTTGCAATTTTTTCTTCTGAAACATCATATCCAAAAACTTCAAAGCCCTTTTTGAGAAAAAGTTCACTTAGCGGAAGACCAACATAACCAAGCCCTATTACACCAATTTTTAACTCTCTATTTTTAATTTTTTTCAATATTTCTCTAACCATGCTTTTATTATAAAAAAACCTTAATTTATAATAAAATTATGAGAAAGTTTTTCGGGTTTGTGACCTTTGTTATCTTCTGGATTTCATGTAAGGGGTATTCAAAAGAGGGACTTACAATTTGGGTCTCCTATAACGACGAAGAATTCAAAGTATTTAGTGAAATAGTTAAAGAATTTGAAAAAAATGAAAATATAAAGATTAATGTTCAAAGAGTTCCCTTTGAAGGAATGCTCGAAAAAATTCTAACATCAGTCATAGCCGGACAGAACCCTGATATTTCAAGACTTGATATAGCTCAAGTTTATCTCCTTGCTAAAAAGGGTATACTTGCTGAACTTGATACCAATTACTTTAGAGACGTCTTAAGAGATCTATACGAAGCTCCTCTAAAATCCTCTTTTTATAAGGGAAAACTCTACGGAATCCCTGATCAAATTACATGTATCTTACTTTTTTATAACAAAAAACTATTTGCTGAAAAGGGACTTGACAGTCTAAAACCTCCATCCACTTGGGATGAATTTCTCGAATACGCAAAAAAATTAACTGATCATAAAAAGCAAATATATGGATTTGGAATGAGAAATACATTATGGTGGGACCTGCCATTTTTTTACACCTTTGGCTCAGAAGTCTTTGATGAGCAGGGTAATCCCCTTTTTACTGAGGAATCTTTTAAAGAGGCACTGCTTTTTAAAAGGGACATTTATTTAAAACATAAGGTTGAAGGCGGTGCCTTTCTTGAAGGGGCTGTTAATCCAGATATGGGCTTTATAAATGAAAAATATGCCATGATTTTTTCTGGTCCTTGGAAAATAAAAAGTCTTAAGGATATAAACTTTCCCTTTGGAATAGCATTGATTCCCAAGGGAAAAGCTGGTTCATTTACCGCTCTTGGCGGAACCCAAATGGTCATCTTTAAAAACTCAAAAAATAAAGAAAAGGCTATGAAATTCCTTAAATACATTATATCTGAAGAAGCCCAACTCAAATGGTCCAACACCTTAGGACAAATTCCCGTCAATAAAAAAGTGGTCAATAAAATAAATCTAAGAGAAAATAAGATTATGGAAACTTTAATAAGGGCCATAGAAAGCACCAAACCAAGGGCACCTATCGCAGAATATCCTGAAGTAGAAAGAATATACATACAGGAGGTGTATCCCTTTATAAAGGGTGAAAAAGAAATCGAAGAGGTACAGAACAATTTACAAAATCGAATCAAAAAACTATTAGAAGAAAACTGAATGTTACTTATTTTTATACTTTTTAGTCTTACTTATCATCAAGTACAAATTGACGGAAATTTAAGTGATTTTTATGATTATGAAAGAGTTTACTCTGATAAACCCCGTGACAGTTATTGGGGGGCGCAAAACGAACTTAAAGACCTTTATATAACCTGGGATAAAAATAATATATATTTAGGAATTGAATATATTGTTCAAAATAACGCACTCTTAATTATCTTTGGTACCGGAGAGGAGGGGCTCCAGGATCTTGATAATCTTAACTTTTATCCAAGAAATATAAAACTTGTTGGTTTTAGCGCCAACTTCATGATAGCTCTCTGGGACGCAGACTTCTCAAAGGGGGGATTCAGAAAAATAAGTATAAATGGATCAACAAGTGACTTAACCTCGAGTATAGAAATTTTCAATAATGGAAAATCAGGTGTAAATAGTATCTTAGAAGCAAGAATTCCCTTTAATATTCTTTTTGGAGGAAGTTTTAAGCAAAACGCAAACGTTATCATAGCGGCTCTTATAGCAGGTGGTGACCACTTCGGAGCTGGAGATGTGCTGCCAGACAATGAAGATGTTGACGGCATACCTCCTGATCATGTAAGAAGAATTTTGAAAATCTATCTAGATAAAGATCTTGATTCAAAACCAGACTCGGGAGTTAAACCCTTGGAACACGCAGAGATAGAAGAGAAAAGTTTTGAAAAAATATTCTTAAAGGAATTTAGTGTCGATAAAGAAATTATCTTTGAAGGTAACAGTGTAAAAGCTCAAGTAAAATTATCAGAAACCTCATACGTTAGTTTAGCTCTTATAAATGAAAATGGAAGACTTTATAAAAAAATTTATGAGGGTCCTATTGTGGGTGAAGAACTTAAAGAATTCATCTTTAAAATTGAGAATCAGGGGTTATACATTCTCCTTCTCGATATTAGAGGAAAATTAAAAGAAAAGAAAGTTATAAAAGTTCTAAGATGATAAGTATATTAATTTACTTTGCTTTGTTTAACTTTAAGCCCTCTTCTTTTTTGAGACTGACTGGTTCGGCGGATTTGAACTTTTTTTCATCAACCCCATTTTATCCTTCCCTTATAGCTTTTTTCGATAAAAATATTCTTTTTTATTTTGATTACAGAAACCCTTACGGTATAAAAGAATGGAATGAGGTTCACCTTTCCTCAGCTTTTAAAAGAATAATATCTTTTTCTATTTTTCAAAAAAATCTGAAAAATTATTCGGAAACTGAGCTATCACTTGTTTTTATAAAGAAAATTAAAAGTGTTTCTTTCTCTATCTCATCGAATTACCTTTTACTTAACTCATCTATCAAGAAAAAGACATCCTTTGATTTCGACTTAGGAAGTTCCTTTGTTAAAAAAAGCTTATTATTATCCCTAAACGTTAAACACATATTAAACTCCTTTGATTCAAAAAATTATCATCTTTGTTTAAATTACTCACCAGTTGAAAAATTTAACATTTTTATTTCAAAGGAAAATGAAATTTATAAAACTGGATTTTATCTCTTTTTAAGACCAATTTCTATATTTTTATCTTTTGCGGAAAACTTTACAAACATGGGGGTCGCTCTTTGCTTTGAAGATAAAGCCTTCGTAATTTCTTTCGAAAATAATTCTTATCTTGGAATATCAACAGGCGCAACCTTTGAACTTAGAAAATGATCAGCTTAATTATTTTCTCTTTCTATACCCTTAATTTTTATTTTGAAAACGAAAGTAAATTTGAAAGATTATCTAAGCCTGTAAACTGGGAATTAAATTTTTATAGGGCTCATCTTGAACTTAAGTTTTTCAGAAGCAGTGAAATTATGAATACTTATCTTTCTTACTGGATGGAAAATACTTTCCAAAGAAGTAAACTTTTGTACTTACAGGGACATGTTGAATTCTATAAACCCTTTTTCCTTGTTTTTTTCGCACGTGAAGATAGACATTTTTTTGAAAGTCCACTTTTATTTGTAATTTCACCGGAAAGAATCAGGGACGACGATTTTGGCGCAAAATCTGAGGGAGCAAGGCTCAATTTAAAACTGTTAAAAAATTTTGAAATAAGCCACCTTTTTTCAAAATCAAAAAGAACCGAAATTTCAGATATAAATATCTCATCTTTTAAATTAAGAAAATTTGGAGAAACCCAAATAATTTATGCAAATAAGAGAAATTTTCACGAAAATAAAATCTACGAATTATACGAAATCTTTCTAAGATTTGGTATTCTCCAGGGATTTTTAACCCTTGAATACTCAAACATCCTAAAGGGAAACGCAATTGCCTCTGAACTATCAAACATATACTTAGGACCATTTAGATTTGTTTTATCTTACTATGCTATTGACGACAGCTTCAGAACTCCCTTCTCAAATAGATTCTCAAACATAGGAAAAGAATGGGGAAAAAGGGGACTAAAAGGTGAAATAAACTTCTTTTTTCCATATAAATCTATAACTATAACTGAAAAGTTTGATTTTTACAGAACAAGAAACCTCTTCGGTAAGTATTACGAAAAACCCTTTAACTTTTTATTCTCACAAAGTGAAATTTATATAGAATTTATAAATGGCTATTCCTTTAAATCCTTTTACGAAATTGTAGACGAAATAAGGGAAACTTGGAGAAATCTATTTTTTGAACTAAAAAAAGAAGAAACAAATTATCTTTTGAAATTACAGGTTAAAATTAAGGATATAGGAGTTTACAATAGTCCTTATTCAATAGGTGAAAGAGTTCTTTTGGGCATAGAGGGAAAAATAAACTTGCCGAGAAATTTCTTTTTTTACTTTAGAGCGGCGCAGGGGAAAAATAGGTTTGAAACATGGGAAAGTGCCTTTTTACAGCTTGGCTATGTGCTCCACGGCAGAGAAATTTATTTAGAGTACGGTGAAGGTTATGCAACAGACTCAGACCTTGTTAATGACATCGATTTTTCAGACTCTCAATTTCAAAGAATTTATGATATAATAAGACTAAGGGTTAAAATATGGTTTTAGTGCTTTTACTTTTATTTAGCGGGACAGCAAAGGTTGCCTTTGTTCACCATGGCAACCAACACTTCGGAGACAACGGTCAATACGCACTAAGACCTTGGGATCCAAACTATAACGGAAATTCATACCATCGGGTTCTTGACTCCCACTTTTACTATAACATTCCTGTTGATATCCATATTTCCGGAACTTTAACAAGCTCTTACGCATTCTTTTTAAACGATAGGGGACTTTTAAATCGCCTAAGAAGCGACCTTGTTGATATTGTTGGAAGTGTTTACGGACAAAACATATTACCCTACGCTGCAAGAGAAATAAATAAGTTTGGTTTTAATATAAAGAAAATACAGGACGATTCACTTATAAAAGGTGAGGGATGGCCAGATCATCCTACGGTTATATGGATTCCTGAGAGAGTCTTTAAAAGTAAAAATTTAATGCCCTATTCTCTTGTTGCACTGCTTGACTCAATTTATGGAAAAAAAGATTCCTGGGGAAGACATGTTTCACCCTGTATTTTAATTGATGATAATGTCCATGAATGGTATCCTCATACTTTTCCTGATGGCACTCCTTGCCATAACAGCCACAAGGTACATCAAATGATAGAAGACGGGCATCGAGTTTTTGTCATCTTTATACAAAAGCATGCAAGAGACTTCTGGGTTTGGAACTATATTCCAAACACACCCCTTTACTCTCACTTTCAGGATCTTGCAAATTCATGGGATCAAGAGCAGATCTGTCTCTACGCTGATGATTGGGAAAAGGCTGCAGGAGTTGCAGGTTGGGATTTTGGATACGCTGGAGCACCTTCAAACTCCTATGATGCCAACATTGCATGGCTTGCCTCAGCAAGAAACCAAGGATGGATGCAACCTATTCATGTTGCTGAAGCTGCAAAATGGTGGGGCGTTGATAGAATCTATGACTCAGATCCCTATAACGATCCCCCAACTATTTATATTAATTACTCTGCATATCATGAGCTTCACGAGTGGACAGGAGGAAATTACGACAACTGGTACAACCATTTTAAGATAGTTAAAGCCTATGGAACTGATCACGATGCTCCTGATGTAAATTCAAACGGAGTAAGAGGAGATTACGAAGACTTATGGCTTTTTTCATGGAACAATCTAAAAAATACACAAGATAGCAAATTAAAACTTCTTGGATTTTTAACTCTTAATTCGCTTTTATATGAAACAGCTTGGCATTCAGGACCGGGAGGAGAGCTTGTTTTTTGGGGAAAAAATTTATGGAACCATACAGGTAAAGCAAACATTTTTGCCTACGCTTCAAATTGGCTCTTTTCTCCAAGAAACGTATTTAAAGACTCAATAGATATAGATGGCGATGGATTCATGGAATACGTGATAGGCACTGATGTGTTTCTTGCAGTTTTTGAAAGAATAGGGGGAAAAATGGTATTTCTTTGCGATTCTTCAGGTTCAGTCTACATCGGTAACTTTTTTACCTATTGGCATGTAGAAGGTGATTACTCTGACTATAATCACTCTGGATTTGGTGAAGATGCCTTCTTTGAAAACAATCTCTACAATATTTACAGCTTTTACTCTGACGCGGAAAATGCCTTTATTTCTTTTGAAACTCAGGGAGTTTTAAAAACATACTATTTTAAAAAGGGACAAAATTTTATTAAATTAACTTATAACTCTCCGTATATAATATGGTCTAAAGCAGTTTTTTCACCTGATCTTTATAACTTAATTTTTAGTTATTATAACTTAAATTTTGAAAGTGGTATTTCTCCAAACGGTTGGATGTATGGAGGTTTTAGAAACAGAAAATCAGGGAGAGGTGTTTTCATCCTTTGGGAATCAGGGATAGGACTAAAGTTTAATTTAATATCAAAGGTTTTTGCGGGAGAAAAAGTTGAAATAGGAAATAGATCTGGAAACTTTAGTATATACCTATATGCTGGAAAGAAAACCCCAGACCTACCCTTTAGCGGACCTGGAGATCTTGAAGGACCCTTACTTTTTAATCTCAGAAGATACCCACTTTACAACATCTCCTCTTCTGATTCTGTAACAGTAAAAATTGAGGCAACTGACCCCTCTAAGGTGGACTCAGTTGTTTTATACTGGACAAATAACAACTGGATTAACATCTTTAGAACGTTAATGAAAAAAGAATCATCTAACACTTATAGGGGTACTATTTCACCTCACCCTAGTGGAACTAAGATAATCTATACAATTTATGCGAGAGATTCTCTTCAAAACATTTCCTGGTTAAACAGGAACGACAGTTTCATTGTAGGCAAATTTAACTTTGTGATGGATGGTAAGCTTGATCCTGGAGTTCCTTTACTTGCTGAAAATCCTCAGATGCACCTTTGGGGACTTTATGATAGAGACTCTGGTAGACTCTATATAGCAACAGAGGCTGCGGGAAACTCCGCTGATAGATTTAATAACGATCACTTTATTTTTATAAGCTTTAACCCCCATAAAAAATTAGTTAGATCTCCATGGGCTAAAAGAGATAGTGTAGGTTTTTATAACTATTTTCTGGCTGATGAAAACGATAATAACTTTGTATCATTCTTTGACTCTCTTGAAAATATAATAAATAACAATGCTAATTTTAGATGTGAAGCATCCCCCTCTGACACAGGAACAATGGAAGGGGTCATTTATTTAAGGAACCTTTTAGGACAAGATCCAGACTCGATCTATCTTGCAGTAGGTACCTACAAGACCTTTGATAATGGCTCCCTTGAGTGGCAAGTTCCTCGCTGGAGAATATTAAATTCAAAAATTGAACCAGAAGAGTTTCTCCTTATGAGTGTATTAACTATAGAAGAAAAATCCGAAGAAAGAGAAAGCAAATTTTTTGTAAATACCTTAAACCCTACATATTTTCTTAACCTTTACGAAAAGGATTTAAAGCTAAAAATATACGATATTGCTGGAAGAAAGATTTTTGAAAAAAGGCTTATTAACAAAAAAAATAGGGTTCCTGAGATAAAATCAGGCATTTACTTCATTAAAGTTGAAGAGGAAAAAGAAAGGAATAAAGTTCAAATCTTTAAAATCATAAAATTAACAAATTAGATTTATGAAACTTTTCATTTTAATTTTAATTTTTTATCCAGTTAAGTTTAGGATAAAGGCTCCTGACGCAAGGATCGTCCTTTTAGCTGGAGATTTCACTAACTGGGAAAAAGGTGCCTTAAAAATGGAAAAAAAGGGTGATTTTTGGGAAATTGAGGTAGATCTTGAGCCAGGTAGATATGAGTATAAGTTTATAGTTGATGGGAATTGGGTAAATGATCCAGAAAATCCCCTTAAAGTCGGAGTATTTGGGAACTCCTTAATTGAAGTTACAGAAAAGGGTGAAAAAATAATTCCCCTTACATTATCAAACACTGACTGGAATAGAAGTGTCAATTTTTCTGGTGATATAAGATTTTATTTAAGATTTGAGGATACTTTAAGAAAAATCCTTACTATAGGTGATTCAAAGTTAGACATAAAAGGTTTTTTACCCTATAACTCAATGTTATGGTTAAGACTAAGATATCAAAATAGAAACATTCAAAGTGACGGTTCCATACCAATTTTTTTTGAAAGAGCTGAATTTAGTCTTAGAGAGGGAAATTTAAGTTTAAGGGGTTTTTATAACAAATTTGTTTTATCTTCAATTGAACCTTTTGACCTAATAGGAAATATTGGAGAGTTTCACAAAGATTTCGGAAGAGAAGAAGAGGGCTTTATTTTGAATTATAAGTCAAAAACTTTTGATTTAGATTTTCTCTATTCAAATGGATGGAAAGAGGGAAGAGACCTAATTTTTTCAAGGTTTCGTTTTTTTAAAATCTCAGCTTTAAATTATTTTAAAAGCAAAGGATTTGATAGAGTTTACGGTAGTGCCTCTCCGGATTCTCTTACTCTTGATAACAAACTTGTTCTTTTCAATTCCTATAAAGATGAAAATTTTGTTAGTATAGATTTAAACAAAAAAATAGGGAGTTTTGAATTGAACTTTGCTTCAGGTAGGGGAGAGCTCTTTTGGAAGGCGGATGAAAAATCAAGCGGTGAACCTTTTAAGCACTCTTTAAAATTAACTGACTTTCTTAGATTTTATGGCTCTTTTATTTATTCATCTCGATTTAAAAGTGGCCTTTCCCTTGAATACGATATAAATGATTTCAAAAAATTTTCCGGAAACTATAGAGGTGGTCTTTTTATTTCAAGTTTCTTTTTAAAAAGTGAATATATTAACTTTAATTTAAAACACTATTATTTTGATGTTAAAAAAGAGGCGCCCTTTAGTAATCTTTTTTATTTTCACAGGATGAGTCAACTTATGTATTTTGAAACTTTTTCGTTAGGTTTTAAAGAACTTTTATCAATAATTTTTGAAGTTAAACCTCTTTTAGTGCCTATTTCTATAGCAGCAAGATTTTCAACCTCTGGATTTTTTTATTCCCCTATAGCTACTGAATTAATTATTAAATTAACTAAAAAATTTTTAAGAAATTATGAGTTATACTCGGATTTGAGATTTATAGCCCTTGATGCACCTCATTTAAGAATTAGAAATTCTTTTATTGCTCCTTATTTTGAACTAAGAAGAATGATACAAGAAAAGAATTTCTTTTTTATTTCCTATGGTCTTGATCCCTTTACACTTGATGATGATGAATGGGCAAGGAGAATTTTTCTTATTGAAAAGGGCTCAAATCTAGAATTGATGAAAAATTCTCATCTACGATATAGTAGAGTAAGTTTAGAATCTGAGAAAATCTTATCAGAACTTGTACTTTTAACAGTAGGGATTGAATATCGTTTTTAATTGAAAATTAAAAATAGTCTTATTTAAAATTAGTCTTAGGTTCAATTCCTCCTGTAAATCATAGGATTCATTTATGCCGGTAAAGCTCCACTATAACTTTAAAGATGTATTTAGAGCCGCAAGATTTGGACTTTCGGTCAAAAAGATGTGGGTCTTCTTTATGGGTCTTGTTCTTGGTTCAACATTTTATTCAATTTTCTCTTATTTTGCACTGCTTTTAAGTGGTTGGAATCTCAAAACTATATGGGACACTTATAAACTTTTACCAATTATATTTTTTGAACCTTTATCAACTCAAGGACAAATTTTTCATCTTTTAGGATTATTTATTTTTTTAATAATTTTTTTCATATTTGGAACAGCTGTTTCAAAAATTCATTTTGAACAGCTAAAGGGTGATGAATTTTACGAAATTAAAGAAGCTTTGAAATTCTCAATTACAAAAGGAAAAGCCTCCTTTTTAACCCCTATTCTAATACTTATTTTAATCATATCGATTTTATTAGTGGGATTTATATGGGGTTTAATATCTCGAATACCCCTTATAGGAACATTAATTTTTATTTTATTTTCAGTACCTGCCTTTTTTACCTGTTTATTTTTAGTATACATCATTTTATCTTTAATTGTTTCCCTTTTTATCTCTGCCTCAATTGTAGGAACAACAGGTAATGATACATTCGATACACTCTTTGAAATTTTTTCAACAATTAACGAAGAACCATGGAGGCTTTTTTTGTATGAACTTCTCCTTTTAGGTGTCGTGTTTGTTGCAGGCTCTATATTTACATTTTTTGTTTCAAAGGCAGTTTCAATCGCTGTAACTGTCCTCTCAAAGGCTTATCCACTTTTTCCATCCATAATTGAAAAAGCAAATTCTCTCTTGCCATATTACGGATTCCTTACTGACTTATACCCTTATTTTGAACTATTAGGGGTAACCGCTCTGCTTCATATCCCAGAAGATCCAGGTTCCTTAGGATTATGGGGAGATATCCTTGGATGGTTTTTGGGAATCTTTGGATATGCCCTAATTTTTATGGTTTTATCCTATTTTGCTAGTATGTTTTTTTCGGGTAACAATTTTATTTTTATAGCTCTTTATAAAAAGAAAGATGAGATAGATCTTTTAAAGGAGGAAGAGGAGCCAGAAAGTTATATGCCTGAAGTTGAAGAAAAAAAGGAGACAAAAGAGGAAACTTCACAAACTCAATAAAAAAGGAGAGTTAAAAATGGATCATACTGAAAAAATTCTAAAAGATTTAACAGAGGCCTTTGGGCCACCTGGTTTTGAAGATGAAATAAGTTCAGTGATATTAACCTATATAAAAGACATAGTAGACGAGATTAAAACGGATAAGTTAGGTTCAATAGTAGCAGTAAAAAGGGGGAAAAGCGATAGACCAAGGATAATGTTTATAGCTCATATGGATGAAATTGGATTAATGGTCAAGGGATTTACACAAGAGGGTTATGTAAAATTTTTACCTCTTGGCGGCTGGTGGAGTGGAGTCTTAATAGACCAAATGGTTGTCGTAAAAACAAAAAGTGGCAAAAAGTACTTCGGAATCGTAGGGTCAACCCCACCACACCTTCTTAGAAAGAAAGAGGAAGCTTCAAAACTTCCTGAGTTAGATGATTTATGGATAGATTTTGGTGTGGATACTCAGTTTAATCCAAAAGAAAAACTAGAAATTGAAATTGGTGATCCAATAGCACCCTATTCAGAGTTCAAAATTTTAGCAAACGAGAAAATCTACTCTGCCAAAGCCTTTGATAATAGATACGGAGCTGCCCTTTTAATAAGAATTTTTGAAGAAATAAAGGATAAAGAATTTAATGGGACAGTTTATGGTGTTTTCTCAGTACAGGAAGAAGTAGGCCTTAGAGGTGCTGGCACATCCTCGTGGTTAGTGGAGCCAGATGTAGGTATTGCACTTGATGTTTCAATCTCCGAGGATACACCAGCAGCTAAGGAAAAAAGTGAGGCTAAAATGGGAAACGGTTGCTCAATTGTTGTTCTTGATTATACAATGATTGGGAATAGAAAGTTAATAAATTTCTTAAGGAATTTAGCCCAGAAAGAAAACATTAAATATCATATTGTGGCTGTCCCTATGGGAGGGTACGATACAGGGAGAGTTCATCTTTTTAAAGAAGGTGTTCCATCTGCAATTATAGGTGTTCCAACAAGGTATATTCATGGTTTTCACGCTCTAATGCACAGAGATGACTTTGATAACGCCTTAAAACTCTCAGTTTCCTTTGTTATGAATATAGACTCTGAAAAAGTAAAAGAATTCTCTACATATCTATGATAATAGGAATTATAGGTGCTAACGGTAGAATGGGAAAAGCTATAATTGAGGTTGCTGAGGAAGAAGGCATAAAAATTGGTGCATTGATAGAAAAAGAGGGTATCACTGGCGAGTACAAGGGGATAAAATATGAGAGTGATTTAAGAAACGTTTATGATAAAGTTGATGTTTTTTTAGAATTTACTGATCCTGAGGCTACTTATCAAAATACCTTAAGACTCTTGGAAACACCAAAACCATATGTAGTTGGTACAACTGCTCTTGAGGAAAAACACTTTGAAAAATTTAGAGAGCTTTCCTTAAAAGTTCCTGTTTTTTATTCACCAAACATGTCTTTAGGTATTCATCTAATAGCTGGTTTTTTCAGAAAGTTTAGCGAATTTTTAAAAGAATATGAAATTGAAATAATGGAAATACATCATACAGGCAAAAAGGACGCACCGAGTGGAACAGCTTTGTATCTTTTTAATGAGTGGAAGGAAAATGTGAATAATAGTGCTTTTCCAGTTTATGAAAGAAGGGGATTAAAGAAAAGGGGTGAAGTTTTAATTTGTGGCTTTAGAATAGGAAACATCCCTGGTGAACATAGAGTCTATCTTTCAAAAGGAGACGAGGTAATCGAGCTTACTCATAAAGTTTACTCAAGAAAAGTCTTTGCAAGAGGTGCATTAATGGTTGCTAGAAAAATATTGAATTTTAAAAACGGTTTTTACACCTTTAAGGAAATTCTTTAGCCTAACTTTTTAAAGGGTTAAAAAATGATTGTATGGGCCTTTGTTTTATTTATTCTCTCTCTTATCAATTTTCTCTATGATTTACTTTTATGGTTAGAAATTATTGAACCAATTGATATAAGATATGTAACATTTTTTAACATAATTTTCCTTTTAATTACCCTCGGAATCCTTTATAGAATGTACTTTTTAGGTAGGCTTGGGGAAAAAGAAAAACTTAGAGAAAAGATAAGAGAACTTGAGGAAGAAATTAAAAGATTAAAAAGGGAAATTTATAAGGGTGGTGAGGGATAGAGAAAAAAGGGAAGAAATAAGAAAAATTATTTTAAAAAAAGGAGAAATTAACGCAGAGGGGAGTGTTTATGTTGAGGCAGGAAACACAAAGATATTAATTACAGTAAGTATAGAAAAAAAAGTTCCACAGTTTCTAAAAGGAACAGGAGAAGGATGGATAAAAGCTTACTATTGGATGCATCCAAGAGCAGTCGACGATAGAAAACCTATAAATGTAAGAATACAAGACAAAAGAGCTATAGAGTTATCAAGAATAATTTCAAGAGTTTTAAGAGGCGGGGTTGATAGAAGAAAAATGGGCGAATATACTCTTTTGTGTGATGTAGAAGTTTTACAAGCTGATGGTAGCACCAGAGCCCTTGCTATAACAGGAGCCTCATGTGCAATCTACCAAGCCCTTAACTTTATGAAGAAAAATAACTTAATAGGAGAATTCCCTGACTTTGAACTTGTCTGTGGCATAACCGCTGGAAAAATCGGAGGCGAAATTTACCTTGATCTTTCATACGAGGAAGATAGCTTATGCGAATTTGATCTTAATATATTCTTTACCGAATCAGGAAAAATAGTAGAGGTACAAGGCACAAGCGAGAAAAGGGGTATAGATCTTGAATTTTTAAATCTAATGATCGAAAAGGCAAAAGAAAAGACAGCAGAAATCTTTAAGATCCAAAGAGATTTTCTAAAAAAACATCCATATGCAAGAGAGGATTTTTGAAAGAATAGTAAATATAAAATCAAAGGGGAAAAGACTTGATCTTTACCTTTATCAAAGCGGATGCGGAATTTCGCGAGAAAAAATTAAAAGGGCTATAGAAGAGGGACTTGTTGAGATTAACGGGAAAATAGTAAAAAAACCAAGTTATAGGGTAAAGGAAGGTGAACATATATTGATAAGAATAAAAGAAGAACCAAAAAAAGAACTGGTTCCTGAAGAAGTCCCCTTTGAGATAATTTATGAAGATGAATACCTAGCTATAATCAATAAACCAAAGGGAATTGTTGTGCATCCAGCAAAAGGACACCATTCTGGTACAATTGTCCATGGACTCATATTTAGATACGGTGAACTCCCTTTACAAGATGATGAAGATGAAGAAAACATAAGAGCCGGTATAATTCACCGCCTTGACAAAGATACAAGTGGTTGTATGGTAGTAGCAAAAGACAAAGAAACTTTAACAAAGCTAGGCATTATGATGGAAAGAAGAGAAATAAAAAGAGAATATAGGGCCCTTGTTTGGGGAATAATGCCTCAGAAAAGTTTTGAAATAGACGCTCCAATTGGAAGAGACCCAGTTAATAGACTAAAAAGAAAGGTTACTTATGAAAATTCTAAACCAGCTATAACAATATATGAGGTATTAAAAGAATTTAATAAAATTTGCTCACTTTTAAAAATAAACCTTTTAACAGGTAGAACCCATCAAATAAGAGTTCATATGGAATATATGGGCCACCCAGTAGTAGGCGATCCGCTCTATAGCGGAAGAGAGGCAAGAAAAATATTAAACATTACAGGATCAGATAAAAAAGAGGAGGTTAAAAATCTTCTTACAATCTTTTCTTCTCAAGCATTACATGCCTATAAGATCTCTTTTACTCATCCAATTACTGGTAAATACATCGAAGTTGAAGCTGATTACCCCGAAGAATTTAAAAGGGGACTTGAATACCTAAAAAAATTTGAGAACTGAAAGAAAATATTTTAAAATTATTTTTGATGAAGAACTTAATTTTTTTGCTTTTTTCAGCTGTTTATTTAGGAAAAAATAAAGAGGTAATTTTCGAAGTTTATTTTCCCGAAGCTGAAAGGGTAAACATTGCAGGAACTTTTAATAACTGGAATCCCTACACACATCCTATGGAGAGAACACCAGATGGAAAATTTAGGATCGAACTCTATTTAAAACCCGGATTTTACGCCTATAAATTTGTAATAAACGGCAACCTATGGAAGGAAGATCCTGATAATAAGTGGAAAGTAGACGATGGTTTTGGAGGTTTTAACTCAGCCTTCATACTAACAGAAGATTTTAAAATTATCACTGAACCTTATTATATTGAATCGCTAGAGTTAACAGAAAAGGGTGTAAAGTTTAGATTTTTTGATATCCAGGCTAAAAAAGTTTGTCTTGCAGGAACATTTAATAACTGGGACAAAAATGCAAATGTGATGGAGAAAAAAGAAGGAGGGCTCTTTGAAATAATCATACCTCTTCCACCCGGTAGATATGAGTATAAATTCGTTATAGATGATCATAAGTGGAAAGAGGATCCCTATAATCCTGCAAAAGTAGACGATGGGTTTGGAGGTTTCAACTCTGTCTTTATATTAACTCACGACAAAAAAATAATTAAAAAGTCAGAGGAAATTGAGTTTATTCCAAAAGATAGATTAATTGCAAAAGAAATAGAATATAGGGGATTTCCACTTATTCTTTTAATTTTGTGGCATCAGCATCAACCAAGATATCCAAAAGATGAAAGGGGCGATTATCTTTCACCTTGGGTCAGATTACATGGAACAAAAGATTATTATGATATGGCAAAAATTCTTGAAGATTATCCAGATATCCATTTAACTATAAACTTGACTCCCTCTCTTTTAGAAATGATTCTTGATTTAATGAAGGGAACACAAGACAAAGCTATGCGATATTCATTAAAGCCTGTAAAGGAAATGACAGATGAGGAGAAAAATTATTTAATTGAAAGATTCTTTGATGCTAATTGGGATAAAGTTATAAGAAATTTCCCGAGATACTCTGAGTTACTTGATAAAAAGCTAAAAAAATTAAAATTTGATGATCAAGATCTAATAGATTTAAAAACCTATTTTAATCTTGCATGGCTTGACCCTGATTTTAGAGAAAAGGAAGTTACACTTGAGAGCGGGGAAAAAGTAACAGTAAAAGACATATTAGCAAAGGACAGGAACTTTAAAGAGGAAGACGTAAAAAAAATAATTGAAGTTCACAAAAAAATAGTAAATTCTATAATACCTGTTCATAAAAAACTAATGGAGAGGGGGCAGATAGAGATTTCAACTACACCTTTTTATCACCCAATACTGCCTCTTATTTATGACATAAAGCTGGCAAAGCCTGGATTATCTGATGTACCTCTTCCTAACGTAGAGTTTTCATATCCAGAGGATGCAAAGTGGCACATAGAAGAGGCCGTAAAAATGTATGAACATATTTTTGGTAAAAAGCCTAATGGTATGTGGCCAGCCGAGGGATCTGTTGCTCATGAAATTGTTCCTCTATTTTCTTCTGCTGGAATAAAATGGATCGCAACAGATGAAAAGGTATTAATGAAAAGTCTTAAAAAGAACTTTCTTACTTTTGAAGAAAAATACAAAGTTTATAAGGTTAAAAATAAAAACGACAGCGTTTATGTAGTTTTTAGGGATACTCGACTGTCAGATGCAATAGGCTTTGTATATCAAAATATGGATCCTGTTGAGGCAGCAAATAGATTTATTTTAGAGCTTGCAAATATTTACCGTTATTGGGGAGATAAGGATAATCCTCCTGTAGTAGCCGTGATATTAGATGGTGAAAATGCTTGGGAACATTATCCACACGATGGAAAAGAATTCATAAGAAATTTATACCAGTCATTAACAGAGGCAAAATTTATAAAAACAATGACTATAAGTGAATATATTGAGAAAATGAAACCGAAAAATACTCTTGAGTATCTCTTTCCTGGTTCTTGGATTGGTGCTAATTTCGCAACATGGATTGGGGAGCCTGAAGAGAATAAGGCTTGGGAATATCTTGCCTATGTTAGAAAGGATGTAGAAAAAATTCTAAAAGATCTTGATAGTGAAAAAAGGGAAAAAGTTATGAGAATAATATATATAGCAGAAGGGTCTGATTGGTTCTGGTGGTATGGTAAAGATCAGGAAGTTCCTGGTAATTTCTTTGATTATTCTTTTAGAGAAACATTAAAAGAAGTTTACAAAGTTTTAAATAAGGAGTATCCAAAATTCCTTGACATCCCTCTCGAATAGGTTCTCTTTTTGGATCAAGGCACTGAGAATTATCCCAAGAATAGATAAGGAGGAGTTTAAGAGGTTAGATTTCTTCTCAAAGTGGTTAATTCTCTCGAGGGCAGCAGTTTTAGTTATTACACTGATTCCCTGTTTTATAATCGCTATCTTAGCGTTCTTAAATAATAAGTTTAAGCTTTTTGATTGGATTATTTTATCTCTTGGACTTTTACTAGTTCATGCACTTAATAATATGTTGAATGATTATACTGATTATAAAAAGGGGGTTGATAAGGATAATTATTTTAGGGCAAGGTATGGTCCCCATGCTTTAGAACATAATTTACTAACTGAAAGGGAATTTCTTAAGTATGTTTATCTGACTGGAATTTTAGCTTTACTAGTTGCCATTTATTTTATTTATTTAAAAGGCCTCTACGCTCTTATTTTAGTGCTCATCGGATCTTTTTTCATTTTATTTTATACTTATCCACTAAAATATATAGGATTAGGGGAGTTGAGTGTTTTAATTGTTTGGGGTCCTCTTATGATAGGTGGTGGATATTATGTTATAACAGATGAAATTTCAATCAGTGTTATTTTAATCAGTTTTATATATAGTCTTGGGGCAACAAGTGTAATAATGGGGAAACATATTGATAAATACGAAGATGATAAGTCTAAGGGTATAAAAACATTTCCAGTCATTCTTGGAAAAGAAAAAGCAAGATTTATAAACATAATAATTGTTTCACTTCAGTACATTTTAGTGATCTATTTAGTTATAGTTAGAGCCTTTAATTTTACAATGCTTATAACTTTACTTGGATTAATTTGGTTTTTTAAGAGATTTTTAAGAGTTTATATAATGGAAAAACCCAAGGAAAGACCTTCAGTGTATCCTGAGGAAGCTTGGCCTCTTTGGTACGTTGCCTTTGCCTTTGACCATAACAAAAAGTTTGGGTATCTCTTTGTTTTAGGTCTTTTAATTGAAACTGCTTTTAAAATTCTAAATTAATAATAAAGTGAAAAGTATCTTTATAAAAATAAATTTCCTTCTATCTTTAATCACTTTTCTCCAATACTGTGCTAATAAAGAAACAAAGATTATGGAAATTGAAAAAAAGATAAACTCTATAGAGTTAAAAATTCAAAAAATTGAAAGTAAAATTGATTCTTTAACCGAAAATTTAGAAGAGTTTAAAAAAAATATTGAAATAAGACTCACAATTTTGAAAAGTCTTAAAAAAGAAAATCCTAAAGAATTTAAGCACCCATGGGATAAAAGCTGTAATAAATGCCACTAGCACTCATTCATTTAACCTTTGTAATTATTCAAGGGTGTTAAATACCAAAATAGTCATCGTATATAGTTTCAAGCCTCAATTTGTGTTTTGCTTCTTCCTTTGCAAGGGAAATCAATAAATCTTTTGCTTCCTGACTTTCCACCCTTTCTGCAAGTTCACTATACAGCCTAAAGGCAAGCTTCTCTCTATTCATTGCAAAAATTAAAATATCTTGAATGTCCATATCTTCCTCCAACTTTCCCCCCACTAAATGATCTGATATTTTCAAATCAGGGACTTTTTCGCTCTTAGGTGTTAATATAATCTTACCCTCTTTAAAATCAAGGAGTTTCTGCTTATGCTTTAACTCTTCTTGCGCAAGATCCTCAAAAATCTTTTTTAAAGCCTTATTCTCTGTTTTTTCTTTCAAACCCACATAAATGCTGTATGCTTCCTCTTCTTTACTTATTGCAAATTTTAAAATTTCATCAATTGATTTTAATTCCATAATTATCCCCTTTTAATTTCAGCTAGTCATCAAGTTTTTCAAGTAAACTTGTAAATGTATCGTGATGTTCTTCCTCTTCTTCGAGAATCTCCCTAAAAATAAAGGCGGTTGTGACATCGTTTTCTTCCTCTGCTTTTTTTATTATTTTCTTATAAAGTTCAATTGCCATCTCTTCATCTTTTATATCCTGTTCAAGCATTTCTCTTAGATCCTTTCCAACATTTATGGGAAGTGGCTCTGTAGTAGGTATACCGCCAAGATAGTAGAGTCTTTCAGCTATCTTTTCAGCATGTTTCATTTCACTTATTGCTATCTTTTTAAATTCATCTTTAACTGCAAAATGTTTTGGCCCTGACCATAAAACATGTTGCCACATGTATTGAATCGAAACCTGAAGTTCAGCAGCAATTGCCCTATTTAAAAGATCTAGAAGCTCCTTTGAAGCCATTTAAATATCTCCCTCTTTGATTATATGGGGCTTAGAACCCTCTAGGGGCCAAGATGAATAAGGGGATTTTCTATATCGTAATCCTCAAATTTTAAGGCATTCTCTCTTTCAATTTCAAATATCTTGTAATGACCCATTTCCATTGAGGCAATGTAATTTATCATCTGTTCAACTTCTGGTTCATCTTTAAATTGGGAGGCAAGTGCTATATAAAAATCATAGGCTGCCTTTTCAGCTTCCATAGCCATTTCGAAAACTTTACTTATTTTTATCCTCTCAGAAGTTATAACAATGTTAGGTAATGGAACTGTAGATTTTTCAGGAAGATTAATTTTTTTTCCAGGAAATCTTTTATTGAATATAGATTCAAAAGTCTCTCTATGTCGCTGCTCCTCCTGTGCCAAAAATTTTAGCTTCTCCTTCAGAAAAAAATTCTTCACCTTTTCAGAAAGCCCCTCGTAAAGCTCCTTAGCCTCTATTTCGCTTTTTATAGCATTTGCTAAAAGCTCTTCAAGTAAATACCCAGAGAGATCCATAATTAAAAACCCCCTTAAAATTTAATTTCCTTAGAATTTGCCCATAAACCGTGAATGTTGCAGTAGGAAAAGGCAAAAATCTCACCACTTTTTTCTGTTTTAAGCTCAAAAACAACATAAGGCTCTGAGTATACAGAACTTGTATCCTGTCCTTGTGTTGACGCACCATGAGATAGAAACTCAAATCTCCCTATATGATAGGGAAACTTTTCACCCTCTGGAAGGAAAAAAACATCAATCCAAGATATATGGTGAGCTGTAGTATTTGGATGAGGAATCTCTTTTCCAACTGATACTTCTATCCTTATTTTCTCGCCCCTTTTTACCTCTCCGATTATGTCTATAAAAGGAGTATGCTTCTCTTTCTTCCAATCAGCAGTTTGAAATAATTCTTTAAAGTGATGCATCCCTTTCCCTCCTTTTTATGTTCCTATAATATAATTCTCAGAAGGTATAATTTTCAATATAAAAAAAATAGTTAAAAGGGAACCAATTATAGATATTATCGAAAATAAGGGGAGAAAGAACATCATAAAGAAATCATAAGGTGATACAAGAGCTATAAATAAAATTATAAAGCCTATAATTCCAAAAATAACAAAAGAGAAAAATGAACTTGTTCTCTGATCTTTTAAAATAAAAAAGAGGAGAGCCTCAATGTTTAAAATAGAAATACCCATAAGGGGCGAAAACAAAAGGAAATTTAACCAATAAAGTTTACCCTCATAAAAAATTTTTTCAAAACCCTTACCAGATAAAAGAGATAGTAATATGTAGGTAAACATTGAGAAAATGAAAACAAAATATAGAAAAAGAATTAATGAAATTATTTTGCTTAAAAGTATTTTTAATGGGGAAAAGGAAAGGGCAACCAAAGATTCAAAGTACTTTTTAACTTTCTCTTTATGAATAATTTCATCCATACTCATACCTCCGAAAAAGGCAAAGATAAACATGGGTATCAAAAGAGAAAAGGCTTTTGTAAAGGTGTACTGAGGGTCAGAAGAAGGTAAATTCTCCCCTGGAGAAGCAAGTCCTTTAGCAAGGAGAAAAATCAAATTTAAAAGAAAAAACCATAAAAAATTAAACGGTCTTTTTAAATAAAAATAAATAAACTCTCTTTTAATAAGTTTTATCATTTTAGTTTTTGGAAATAAAAATCAGTAATTTTTTTATCTTTTATCTCATCTGTTTTAAATCTACCCAAAAAGCGACCGTTACTTAAAATGCCGATGTGGGTAGAATAGTCTAATATAAAATCAAGTTCGTGGGTAGTCATAAAAATTATTTTTCCCATTTGCTCGCTTTTTAATAACTCATATATTTCCTTTTTTGTTTCAAGATCTAAACCTTCTAACGGTTGATCCAAAATTAGTACACTCGGCTTTGCTATCAGTGCCTTTGCTATACACAGTTTTCTTTTATTACCCTTGGATAACTTAAATATTTTTGTATTTCTATCTTCATATAGTCCAAACCTCTTAAGAAATTCTTCTATATCAGCCTTTATACCGTATATTTCGCTAAAAAACTTTAAATACTCATAGGGTGAGAAAAATTCAAAGGGAGTTTCATCTTCCAGTACAAAGCCTAATTCTTTACCTTTTAATTTCTTTCCGTTAAAAATTATCTCTGCCTTTCCAAAGCTTGGTTTAACAATTTTTAAAAGTATTCTAACAAGGGTTGTTTTACCTGACCCATTTTTACCTAAAAGAATAAAAAACTCATTTTCATTTATTTCTAAGTTTAAATTATCTAAGGCTTTCTTATCACCATAATATTTCGTGAGATTTTCGATATGAATTTTAAGCATTTTTAATTATAAAACTAAAAGGACAAGGCTTTCTATTATTCAGAGATTTAGTAAAATAAGAAAAGAGCCTTTACAATAGAGTTGTAAAAAGTTTAGAATATAAAAGAGTTTCAAGCATATTCATGTCTTAAAGAAATTATAACTAACTTGCTAAATTTTACGGAGAGAAAAGGAGTTGAAACATAAAAAGACTTTGATCGGTGTTTTTCTCATATAAGAGAAACTAGGAATTAACTAAAATTAAGTAAATTTGCTTTTTATTTAAAAAAAGCATATAATTATCTAAATAAGATGAATTTTATAATCTCTTTACTTTTCTTTTCACAAAACTACAATCCTATAATTGCACAGATAATTCAGCAAGTGTCTTCAGATTCTATCTATAAAACCATCTATAGGTTACAGAAGTTTTGGACGAGACATTATTTAAGTGACTCGATGTATAAGGCACGCCTATGGATAAAATCAAAATTTGAGAATTATGGATATGTAACAAAAGAACATATATTTTTTTATGGAAGGGAACAGGCAAATATTATAGCCACAAAGTATGGACTTTTAGACACTTTAAATCCAATAATAATCTCTGCTCATTATGATTCAAGGGGATTAAATTGGTGGCAACCTCCTTACGGACCTGCTCCAGGTGCTGATGATAATGCCTCAGGTGTGTCTCTCTTACTTGAAATAGCAAGAATTATTAAAAATATGAATTTTAACTACACTATTAGATTTGTTGCCTTCGCAGCCGAAGAGCCAGGCTTAGTAGGATCTGAAAAACTCGCAGATCACTATATTCAGAATAACATGAGAATAAAATACCTTTTTAATGTTGATATGATAGGTGGAGATATAAATTATTTAAATAACAAAGTAATTGTGGAATGGGACATGGGAAACCAAGTTGACTCAAATAACAGCAAATCTTTTGCCTTTGCTGAAACACTGGCAACCATGTATAGCTTATATACAACACTTGGCACTGTTTATGGAAACATTTTTGCTTCAGACTACCTGCCTTTTGAAGCTAAAGGTTATACAACCCTAGGTCTATTTGAATATCACTTTAACTCAGGATACCACAGTGAAGACGATGTTATTGACTCTCTAGACATTAGCTACGCTACAACAATAATAAAAGGAGCTCTTGCTTTTATATTACATACAGCAAAATTTCAACAATCTTTTGCAAAGGAAAAAATTACCTTTACAAACATTTCTTTTCCTAAATATAGTTTTTATGACATTACCGGACGAAAAATTAATATAAATAGATCAACAAGGGGAATCTATTTACAAAGAGGCGAGTCACAAACCAAAAAAATCATAAAAATCAAATAAACTTTAAAATTTGAAAAAAGTAAATAAAAGAGTTATATTTTAATTATAAAATTTAAAAAAGTCTTTTTTTAAAAGGAGGTAAAATTTGAAAGAAGACGTACAAGTTCGTATAGCCGGCGTTGCCGGTGATGGAAGTTTTGTTACAGGAGAGGTATTAGCATCTGCTCTAAAAAAAATGGGATACTTTGTAGTCACCATAAGAGATTTTCCATCTAATATAAGAGGCCTACCCTCAAATTACACAGTAAGAGGATCTTCAAAACCCGTTTACGGAAGAAAAGATTTTGATGACTTTCAAATAGCCTTTGATATACAAAGCCTTAAAAATCACCTCTCAGATCTAAAAGAAAACTCGGTCGTAATATACGATTCCCCTAAAACAGAAGAACTTGAAAGTGAAATAAAAAAAGAGGGAGTTTTCTATATTCCCTTACCACTAAGAGAGGTTGCAAGAAGAGAAATGAAAATGGAAGTTATAAAGAATATGGTCGCTCTTGGAGTTCTTGCTGAAATACTTGGAATTAACGACGAAATTACAAATCTTGTTATCTACGAAAACTTCAAAAAGAAAAGCGAAAAGTTCATTGAATTAAACAAAAAGGCTATCTTGAAAGGTAGAGAACTTATAAGAAATAATGAAAAGAAGTTTCCCGAGTTTAAACTTAAAACTCTAAAGGATGAAAATAGGGTACTTGCTATGGGTAACGATCTTGTTTCTATGGGTGCAATAGCAGGGGGATGCAGGTTTCTTGCAGCTTACCCAATAACTCCAGCCTCAGAGGTTTTAGAGTTTTTATCAAGAGAGCTTAAGAAATTTGGAGGTGTAACTGTTCAAGCTGAGGATGAAATAGCCTCTATAAATATGGCAATAGGTGCCTCTATAGCAGGTCTTAGAGCACTTGTGGCATCCTCTGGACCTGGAATTGCCCTGAAAACCGAGGGAATATCTTATGCAGGGATGACTGAAACCCCCATTGTAATTTACTATGCAATGAGAGTTGGACCTTCTACTGGATTACCAACAAAAACAAGTCAAGAAGATATGCTCTACATAATTTTCGGAGGACACGGTGAGTTCCCAAGAGTAGTTCTAATGCCTGGAACACCAGAGGAACTATTTTATTTAACTGCCGAAGCCTTTAACCTAGCTGAGGAATTTCAAATTCCCGTAATTGTACTCACAGACCAATTTTTAGCTCAAAACAGATTTACTATAGATAAACATAAGTTAGATCCACAAAAAGTTGAAATAAGAAGAGGTAAACTTTTATTAGATGGAAACAACATTCCAAAAAAGGATAGGTTTTTCCTAAGATACAAAATTGAAGAAGATGGAATTTCTCCAAGAGTACTCCCTGGTACAGAAGGAGGAGTTTTTGGAACAACAGGCTATGAACACGATGAAGCAGGCTATGGAACTGAAGAGGAAGAAAACAGGATAAAAATGGTTAATAAAAGAATGACAAAAATAAAGTTCATATCTAAGAAAGTTCCTCCACCTGTTTTATATGAAAAGGAAGGAGCTAAGTATGGAATAATATCGGTGGGATCGACATTTGGGCCAATTTTAGAAACGATCGAAAAATTTGAAAGGGAGGGAGTGAACATATCCTTTTTAAGAATAGTAACTTTATGGCCCTTCCCTGAGGAGGAAGTAAGAAAGTTTGTAGAAAATAAGGAAAGAGTCTTTATTGTGGAACAAAACTATAAGGGCCAACTGAAGTTTCTTGTGGAAAACGCTATAATAGATGTACACAAAAATAAAATAAGAGGAATAACAAAATATTCGGGAAGAGCCTTTAAGCCCATAGAGATAGAAAATAAAATAAGGGAGGAGTTAAAGTGAACAAAATAGTTAATGAGTTAAAAGTTAGAACTATAAAAGATTATGAGGGATATAAAAAGCCATTTTGGTGTCCTGGTTGTGGAGATTATTCTATTCTTTTATCACTAAAAAAGGCTTTAGCCGAATTGGGAATAGAGCCATCAAATACGGTTGTTGTTTCAGGTATAGGTTGTTCGGGTAAAAGCTACGCTTTCATTTATGCAAACGGAGTCCATACTCTTCACGGAAGAGTTTTACCTGTTGCAACAGGAATAAAACTAGCTAATCCTTCACTTTTAGTAATAGGTCTTTCAGGAGACGGTGATTCCCTTGCAATAGGAGGAAATCACTTCCTGCACACAGCAAGAAGAAACGTAGATATTAAACTAATAGTAATGAATAACCAAATTTATGGCCTTACAAAGGGGCAATTTTCTCCAACCTCAAATCACGGATTTGTAACGGTTTCAAGTCCCTACGGTTCTGTAGAGTTTCCCATAGATCCTGTTTTAATTGCCCTTTCAGCAGGAGCAAGCTTTGTTGCAAGAGCCTTTTCAGGAGAACCTAACTCTTTAACAGAAATAATAAAAGCTGCAATTAAACATAAGGGTTTTGCTGTGGTCGACGTTTTATCACCATGTGTTACTTATAACAAAGTTAATACCTACGAGTGGTACAGAGAAAAAATTAAGTATATACCCGAAAACCATGATATAACTGATTTGAAATCTGCAATATTACTCTGCCTTTCAGAAGATAATAAAATACCTATTGGTATTTTTTATAAGAAAGAAAGACCAACATACGAAGAGTTAATTCTTGATAGTAATAATCCCTGTAGAGTAGATCTTTATTGTGGAAGAGAACGTGTAATCGAATTAATAGAAGAGTTATCAAAATAAATATCTCCGAGGGTTTAAGAGATTACAAAAAAGTAGAACTTGAAATTGAAAAAAGAGTAAATGAATTTAAAAGCATATGGTTAAGTCAAGATAAATTAAGTATATATAAAGAATTTATATTTTGTCTTTTGACGCCTCAGTCAAGAGCAAAGTTATGTTGGGAATCAGTTCTAAATCTTGAAAGGAAAAATTTTATTTTTAAGGGAAGCTTTGAAGATATCTTGGGGGAGATTTCAAAGGGAGTAAGATTTAGAGAACAAAAGGCAAAATACATTTTATTGAACAGAGAAAAATTTTTAAAAGACGGGGGGTTTATTTTAGTCGATATACTGAAAAAAATCGATAATCCCCACGTTGCAAGAGATTATCTTGTTAAAAATGTTTTAGGTTATGGATTAAAGGAGGCTAGTCACTTTTTAAGAAACATAGGTTTTTCCTTTGATCTTGCAATTCTTGATAGACATATTTTAAAAAACCTGAAAAGAGAAGGGGTAATAGAAGAAATTCCAAAAAGCTTAACAAAAAGAAAATACTTAGAAATAGAGAAAAAGTTCAAAGAATATTCGAAAAAAGTTTCAATTCCGCTTGTCAATCTTGATCTATACTTTTGGTGGAGAGAAACAAGAGAGATTTTTAAGTGAACTTTAAAGATAGTCTGAGTCATGGTTTAACTTACAAAAACTATATTATAAAGGCAGAAAGAATTTATAAGGGTAGATTCAAGGAGGAATTTAACTTTGATGTTTATTTAATCGAAAACTCAAAAAGGTCTTTTCTTTTAAGTATAAAATATTTTGAAGGTAGAAAGCCCTATTATAGAAAATGGATTGAAGTATTCAATATAAGTGAGAAATTTTTTGACTCTGAATACGAAGATTTCTTTCTTAAATTTATTTCAAATGAAATAGGGGAAGGTGAAAGAATTTTAATCGAATATATCAATGACTACGAAACTTATTACTTTTTGTTTAAGGGGTATCCAGTCTCAATTTCAAGGTTAGGTTTTAAGTTTTTAAAACTTTCCTTCACTTTTTTGAAAGACTTTTATGTTCCTGAGGGTCATTGGGAAGGAAGCCCAAAAATAATTGCAGAAAAGGCAATTGATGAAAAACAAAAAAAAATAGCCCTAGATGAAATTAAAAGAGAAATAGAAGAATTTTATTTTAGATACAAAGACTCAGAAAACAAACTAATTAAAAATGCTATTTTAAGAATCAAACAATTGAAAGAATATTTATAAAACTTAATTGATTTTCAATTTTATATTTGTTTAAAATTTTAATTTGGGAGAGAAAAATGAAAATAAAACCTTTTGGAGAGGAACTGTTTAGTTATCGATGAAGAGGGTAAACCTCTTTTTGACTTTAAATTAGAAGATTACGGAATCACTCCTGAAATACTTTTAAAAATGTATAAAGGTATAGTTTTAACAAGAGAAATTGATAGGCTCGGGTGGATTCTCGTGAGGCAAGGAAAAGCCTACTTTTACATCTCAATAGGAGGTCATGAAACTGCCCATGTAGCATCACTTTATGCTCTTGAAAAAGAAGACTATGTAATGCCCTTTTATAGAACAGTTCCATCACTCCATGTAAGGAGCGTGAAACTCGAAGAAATCTTCTCTCAAATACTGGGAAAATCCACCGATCCACTTAAAGGTAAACAGATACCCGAACACTTTAGAAAAAAAAAGAATTAAATATTTTTGCTCTTGGATCACCAGTTGGTCTTGGACATAACGTGGCAATGGGTGTTGCAATGGGCATAAAGTATAAAAACTAAAAAAGAGTAATAATTTCCTATGGTGGCAAAGGATCAACCTCTCAATCACACTTTCACTCAGCAACGAACTTTGCCTCCGTCTTTAGATTACCCCTAATAATTTTTATAGTAAATAGTCAGTACGCAATCTCAGTCCCCAGGATAAAACAAACTGCCTCTGAAACAATAGCAATTAAAGCTAAAGCCTATGGCATGGAAGGGTACCTCGTCGATGGAAATGATGCCATTGCTACATACATATTAACAAAAAAATGTGTAAAAGAAGCAAGGGAAAAATCAAAACCTTTTTTAATAGAAGCTCATACATACAGATACGACCCACACTCATCTGCAGATGATGACAGAAAATATAGAAAAAGAGAAGAAGTTGAAGAATGGAAAAAGAAAGACGGACTTTTAAGACTAAAAAAATATATAGAATACCTTTCTCTATGGGATGAAGAAAAAGATTTAATGTTAAAAAAAGAAATTGAAGAAAAACTCAATAACATATTAGAGGAGGTGGAGAAAAAACCTCTTCCAGACTATAAGGATATGTTTTATGAGGTTTACGTAAACACCCCTTGGTACCTTGAAGAGGAATATTTATAACTTAAAAGGGAAATGGAGAGCTAAAATGGTAAAAATGAATATGCCAAAGCTATAAGGAACACCCTTGACATAAAACTTTCGGAAGACGAGAGAGTTTTAGTATTCGGAGAGGACTTAGGGAAAAAAGGTGGAGTTTTCACCGTAACAGATGGACTACAAGAAAAATATGGTGAAAAAAGGGGTTTTGATACACCTCTTGACGAAAATGGTATTTTAGGTATAGCTACAGGGCTTGCACTATACGGTTTAAGACCAGTTGCTGAAATTCAATTTGTAGATTTTATCTGGCCAGGCTTTGATGTTATTATGTCAGATATTTCAAAAGAAAGATTTAGATCAGACGGACAATTCTCCTGTCCTCTTGTTATAAGAGCTCCTTACGGAGGAGGCGTTAAGGGCGGCCTATACCACTCTCAAAGACCCGAAGCAATTTTTGCACATATTCCAGGTATAAAAGTTATTATTCCCTCAAATCCCTATGATGCTAAGGGACTACTTATATCAGCAATAGAAGATGATGACCCAGTTATTTTTCTTGAACCAAAAAAATATACTTTGCCCCAGAGAAGAGATACCCGAAGAGAAATATTATGTTCCAATAGGGAAAGCAAAAATATTGAAGGAAGGGAAAGATGTAACGTTCATAAGTTATGGGTACATGATACACGAATGTAAAAGAGCAATTGAAGAACTGGAAAAAGAGGGAATATCTTGTGAACTAATAGACTTAAGAACAATTATTCCCTTTGATGGAGAAACAATAATAAATTCTGTTGCAAAAACTGGAAAAGTAATTATAGTAGTTGAGGCACCAAAAATAAACTCATTCGCTTCGGAACTTTCTACCTTTATTTCAGAAAAGGCAATATATTACATTGATGCACCAATTTTAAGAGTAACAGGATGGGATACCACGTTCCCCTATATACTTGAACACTTATATTTACCCTCCTATAAGAGAATAATTCTAAATGCAAAAAAATTTTGGAGGTTTAAAAATGCCATTTGTACTAAAATTACCTGAAATAGCTGAAAGCGTGGTTGAGGGAGAAATTTTAAGATGGCTAAAAAAGAAGGCGAATACATCAAAAAGAATGAACCGATAGTAGAGATTGAAACTCAAAAAGTAACAGTAGAAATACCTTCACCCTATGAGGGAATTCTCTATAAAATACTCGAAAAAGAGGGAAGTGTTGTAGAAGTCGGAAAACCTATCGCAATTTTAGTAAAAGAGGGAGAAAAAGTTGAGGAAGAAACTAAATTAACATCACCTAAGGAATCTTTTGAAATTATAGAAAAAGAAGAAATTAAAGCTCAAAAAGTTGAGACTCGGTTAAAAGATAAGGTTTTAGCTTCACCATCAGCAAGAAAACTCGCAAGAGAATACGGGATCGACATATCTAAAATTTCTCCTGAAAAAAGAATAATAAGAAAAAAAGACGTTCTAAGAATTATTAAAAAATTGAAAAGGAAAAAAGAGTTTTAGAAGAAAAAGTAGTGGAGAAAAGGGAAATAGAGGCGATCCCTTTAAGAGGTGTAAGAAGGGAAATTGCTTTAAGATTAAGGGAGTCAAAGGCAGTGCACACGCTTCATGTAGATGAAGCTGATTTGACAGAACTTGTAAAACTTAGAGAAAAGATAAAGAACTTAGCTGAGGAACAGGGAGTTAAACTTACTTTTTTACCCTTTGTTGTAAAAGCCTCAGTTTACGCTCTTAAAAAACATCCCTACGTTAACGCTACCTTTGAGGATGAAAAAAACGAAATAATTTTACATAAGAGTTATAATATTGGGATAGCTGTAGCAACCGATGAAGGGCTTATAGTTCCCGTAATCAAAAAGGCAGATCAAAAGAGCCTTTTAGAAATTGCAAGGGAAATCTCTAAATTATCAGATAAGGCAAGAAAAAGGGAATTAACTCTTGAGGATGTTCAGGGAGGAACCTTTTCTATAACAAATATTGGTTCAATTGGAGGCCTCTTTTCCTGTAATAAATTATCCACAGGTTGCAATTCTTGGATTTTATTCAATCAAAAAAAGACCTGTTGTAAATGAAAGGGGAGAGATCGTTATAAGAGACATGGTATATCTATCTCTTTCTTTTGACCATAGAGTTATAGACGGAGCAACTGCAGCACTCTTTATAAAAGACCTAATAAATTACTTAGAAAAACCTGAACTTTTATTTCTTGAAAGTATATAAGAGACTACTTTAAAATTTAGACTTATTCTTTCAAAATGAAATACAAGGCAATTGTCATTGGTGCAGGACCTGGTGGTTATGTCTGTGCAATAAGACTCGGACAACTTGGAATCAAAAGTCTTGTGGTAGATAAAAAGTTTATAGGAGGGGTGTGTCTTAACGTGGGATGTGTACCTACAAAGGCACTTATATATGCTTCTCACATTATAGAGACTAATGAAAAGGCTAAAAAAGAAATGGGCCTTATCATAAATGAATCAAAATTCGATTTAGAAAAGTTAAGAGACTGGAAAGAAAAGATCATAAACAGATTAACAAATGGAATTTTAAGCCTATGGAAACATAGTGGTATAGAATTTATTAAGGGAGAGGCGATCTTTGAAAGCGAAAAGAAAATAAAAGTTAAAACTGAAAGTGGAGAAATAAAAGAGTTTGAGGGAGAAAACATTGTAATAGCCACTGGTTCTGACCCAGCTATTTTAAAGGGCTTTGAACCTGATGGAAAGTATATTTGGACAAGCGATGACGCTGTCGCTTTAAAAGAAATCCCTAAAAAACTTCTTATTCTGGGCGGAGGGGCCATCGGAATTGAATTTGCTTATATTTATAAAAACTTTGGAAGCGACGTCGAAGTTATAGAAATAATGGATCAGATACTACCCGGAATGGATAAAGAAATGGTACAAGAACTCACCAAAATACTCAAAAGAAAAGGAATTAAAATTTATACTGAAAGAAGAGCAAAAGAAGTCTCAGTCAAAAATGGGAAAGTTAATTTATTAGTTGAATATAAAGATAAAGAGGAAATTTACGAGGGAGATGTGCTACTTTTGTCCGTGGGGAGGAAACCTAACTCTAAAATTGAAGGTATAGATAAATTAGATATAAAAATTGATGAAAGAGGATTTATAAAAGTCGATAAAAAAAGAAGGGCAAACGAAAAAGGAGTGTTTGCAATCGGTGATGTGGCAGGGCCACCTCTTCTTGCCCACAAAGCTTCAAAGGAGGGAATAGTAGCTGCCGAAGTAATAGCAGGACTCAACTCCGAATTTGATCCAAGGGCAATACCTTTAGTTGTTTACACAATTCCCGAATTTGCCTCAGTAGGCCTAACTGAAGAAGAGGCGAAAAGCAAGGGAATCGATATTGCTATCGGCAAATTTCCCTTAGTAGCAAACGGAAGAGCTTTAACTCAAAACGAAAGTATGGGGCTTGCTAAGATAATAGTTAATAGGGAAAACGACGAAATCCTAGGCATACATATCCTATCACCTGAGGCATCCTCAATGATCTGTGAAGCTGCACTTGCGATTGAAATGGGAGCAACTTCAGAAGATATTGCCCTTACAATCCATCCTCACCCAACTTTTGGAGAAATTTTAATGGAAGCAGCTGAAAACGTTTATAAAAAAGCTATTCACATTATAAATAAATAGGAGATACCTATGGATGTCATAACAATACAAACAAGAGAAAGGGAACAATATGTAGAAATAACGGAAGAAATAAGAAAAATTATAAAAAATAAAAAGTTAGATAAGGGTATAGTTTTTTTATATGTTCCCCATACAACCTGTGGTATAACAGTTAATGAGAGTTATGATCCTTCTGTTGCTCAGGATATAATACATATGCTTCATTTAGTGGCTCCTCCCAAGGGCCCATATAAGCATACGGAGGGAAATGCCGATGCCCATATAAAAACTACAATAACAGGTAGCACTTTATTTTTATTTGTCGATAACGGTGATCTTGTTTTAGGCAAATGGCAGGGAGTATTTCTCGCAGAATATGACGGTCCAAGAACAAGAAAAATATATCTAAAGTTTTTTAAAGAAGTTTAATGAAAAGAGTTTATAAGCTTGGTGATTTCAAAATTATTCATCTTAATCTTGGTACCTTTAAACTTGATGGCGGTGCAATGTTTGGAGTTGTACCAAAAGTCCTATGGTCAAAAAGCACAAAATCTGATAGAAGAAATAGAATAACTCTTGGTTTAAATCCCCTTTTAGTTATTGGTAAAGACTTTACTCTGCTTATTGATAACGGAATAGGAAACAAATACTCTGAAAAAGAAATTGACATATACGGTATTAAGTTAAAAGATGATCCCCTAAAGATATACGGAATAAAAAAAGAAGATATAACTCATGTAATTTTAACTCATCTTCACTTTGACCACGCAGGCGGTTCAACCGAGTATTTAAACGGGGATTTAAAAGCTACCTATCCTAATGCAATATATTTTGTTCAAAAAAAAGAATTCGAAGACGCTATGAATCCAAATGAAAGAACAAGAGCTTCTTATAGAAGAGAAAATTTTGAGCCACTTTATAGAGAAAATAAACTTATCTTACTTGAGGGAGACTCAGAAATTTTAAAAGGGATAAAAGTTATACATACAGGTGGGCATACAGAGGGACATCAATTTGTAATAATAGAAAGTGAAAATGAAAAGGCCATTTATTTTGGTGATATCGTTCCGACAAGTTATCACATTCCTCTTCCCTACATTATGGGTTATGATACACATCCTCTTGTTACTCTTGAAATTAGAAAAAAATATTATGCTTTAGCATCAAAAGAAAGATGGCTTTGTTTTTTTGAACATGATCCAATTCCTAAGGCAGGTATTATAAAAGAGATAGAGAAGGGAAAGTATAGTTTTGAAGAGATAAAGTCTTGAATGTTTTTATTGTAGGTGCAGGAAGATGGGGGACAGCTCTTTCCTATATTTGCCACTTTAACTTTAAAAAAGTATACCTTTGGGACAAAGATAATTTTTTACTTGAATCAATAAAAAAGTATAGAAAAAATCCTTACTTTTTTGAAAACTTTATGTATCCAGAAAATGTTGAGCCAGTTTTTGACTTAGAAGAATCTATCAATGACTCTGATATTATTATATCAGCAGTTCCTACACAAGTAGTGAGAGATGTACTTTCTAGCTTAGAAAAATATATAAAAAATCCAAAAATATTTATATCGGCATCAAAAGGTCTTGAAATAAAAAAACTTGAAAGACCAAGTGAAATAATAAAAGAGGTCTTAAAGAGAAAAGTTAAAAAGATCTTTGTTCTTTCTGGTCCAAACTTTGCCGAGGAAATAATAAAAAACGTTCCTTCTCTCTCGGTTTTGGCTGGTGATAAAGGTGAGGAAATTAAAAATCTTCAAAGATTACTTACAACATCTTTTTTCAGAGTATACATTTCAAATGATTTAAAGGGGGTAGAACTAGGGGGAGCCTTAAAAAATGTCTATGCTATAGGAGCAGGAATATTAGACGGTCTTAATTTGGGATACAATGCAAGAGCAGCCTTTTTAACAAGATCTTTAGTTGAAATGTCAAGATTTGGAAAAATTATGGGCGCAAGATCCTATACTTTCTCGGGATTATCAGGTTTAGGCGATTTAATTTTAACTTCCACCTCAGACTTATCAAGAAATAGAACCTTCGGACTTTTAATAGGTAAGGGAGTTGAAATTAAAGAAGCTCTTTCAAGAATAAAAACAGTTGAAGGCTTTTATACAATAAAGCCCTATGTTGAGCTCGCAGAAATAAAAAAAATTTATGTTCCAATTGCAAAAGAACTTTATGAGGTGCTATATAATCATAAGGACTTAAAAGATGCAATAAAAGAACTTATGAATAGACCCTTAAAGTATGAGGATGTCCCAGGAATAGTCTAATTATGCCAATTAAAGTTATTACTTTTGATTATTGGGACACTCTTGTACCCATTGATGAACATAAGATTGATTTGATGAGAAAAGAGAGAGCAAAGAAAATTCAGGAATATTTTAAAAATATGGGGAAAAATCTTACCTATGATGAAATTTACGAGACATCAAGAAAAGTTTGGGAACTTTATAGAGAAAACCCCTTAGTTAACAAAGAGGTAACAATATATATTATGGTAGAAAAAATCCTTGAGTATTTAAATATTGAAAAAAGGGATGATCTTATAAAAGAGATAGTTCAGATATATGAAGAATATCTTTACAGGGCAGGACTAAGTGTTGACTATGAGGTCATAGACGTAATTAAAGATTTAAAAAGAGATAATTATAAATTGGGAATAGTTTCAAATACACCAGGGGGTAATGTGGAAAGGAAGATTCTTGAAGATTACGGTATAGATAAATTTTTTGATATAATGGTTTTTTCCGCAATAGAAGGCATCAGAAAACCTCACCCAGAGATTTTTTTAAAGGTAGTAAATTTTTTCAAAATAAAACCAGAAGAACTTTTGCATATTGGTGACACCTTTGAATTAGATGTTGAGGGCCCTTTAAAAATTGGAGCAAAAGCTATCCTTTGGGATCCAAAGAGAAAAAACATGAATTCAAATATAATAAGTATAAGTAGCTGGAAGGAACTTAAAAACGTAATTAATCAATATGGCTAAATTTGAACTAGTAACTGATCTTGTTCCAAAGGGAGATCAACCTAAAGCTATTAAAGAGCTTGTGGAAGGCCTTAAAAGCGGATTAAGACACCAAGTTCTACTTGGAGTAACAGGAAGTGGAAAAACTTTTACAATAGCCAACGTTATTAAAGAATGGGGTAAACCCACTTTAATAATTTCACATAATAAAACCTTAGCAGCTCAACTTTATGGAGAGTTAAAACAACTTTTTCCCCATAATGCCGTAGAGTACTTTATTTCCTATTACGATTACTATCAACCTGAAGCATACATTCCTGAGACAGATACATACATAGAAAAGGACGCTTCAATAAATGAAGACATAGAAAGATTAAGATTAAGAACAACATCTTCGCTCCTTGAAAGAGATGATGTTATTGTAGTTGCCTCCGTTTCGTGCATATATGGGCTTGGAAATCCAGAAGAAGTTAAAAAACTCTATCTTATTTTAGAAAGGGGACAAAACATAGAAAGAGACGTCATCTTGAGGAGACTGGTAGATCTATATTACACAAGGAATGATTTTGAACTTGCAAGTGGAAGATTTAGGGTAAAAGGCGATGTTATTGAACTTATCCCGGCATATGAGAATTACGTAGTAAGAATTGAACTTTTTGATGATTTTATAGAGAAGATTGAAATAAAAGATAAAGTTACAGGGGCAACGCTCGAAAAGAAAAATAAAATTGCAATCTATCCAGCCTCACATTACGTAACAACAAGACCCACATTAGAAAATGCAATAATCTCAATTGAAAAGGAGCTTGAGGAAAGGCTTAGAGAACTGAGAGAACAAGGTAAACTCTTAGAGGCACAGAGACTTGAACAACGAACAAGATTCGATATTGAAATGCTAAAAGAAATAGGCTATTGTCCAGGAATAGAAAATTATTCAAGACACTTTGACGGAAGAAAACCTGGGGAAAGACCTAAGTGTCTCATCGATTACTTTCCTCCCGAATTTTTGTGTATTATAGATGAAAGTCATGTTACAATACCACAGCTAAAGGCAATGTATAGAGGAGATAGGTCAAGAAAAGAGGTTTTAGTAGAGTATGGTTTTAGGCTTCCGTCAGCTTTAGATAACAGGCCTCTTAAATTTGAAGAGTTTGAGGCTCTTGTTGATAGGGTAATTTATATGTCAGCAACTCCCTCTGATTATGAAATAGAAAAGGCAAAGGGAAGAGTCGTCGAAATGATTGTAAGGCCAACTGGACTTGTTGATCCTGAAATTGTTGTAAAACCAACAAGAGGGCAAGTAGATGATCTAATGGAAGAAATTAGAAAAGTAGTTGAAAAAAAGGAAAGAGTTTTAGTAACAACGCTAACTAAGCGTATGGCTGAAGATCTTGCTGAGTATCTTTCTTTAGCTGGATTTAGAGTTAAGTACTTGCATTCAGAAATTGAGCCTATAGAGAGAATAGAAATTTTGAGAGATTTAAGACTTGGGAAATTTGATTGTCTTGTGGGAGTTAATCTTTTGCGAGAAGGTCTTGACTTGCCTGAGGTTTCCCTTGTTGCAATCTTAGATGCTGACAAAGCTGGGTTTTTAAGAAGTGAAACTGCTCTAATTCAAACAGCAGGAAGAGCAGCTAGAAATAGGGCAGGTAAGGTGATACTTTATGCAGATGAAATGACAGAAGCTATGAAAAGAGCTATTTTAGAGACAGAAAGAAGAAGGAAGATACAGATGGAATATAACGAAAAACATGGGATAATACCGGAAACTATAAAGAAAACAAAGGAGCAAATTTTGATGACAACTATTGTTGCAGATGCAAGAATTGAGTTGAAGGAAGAGTATGAGGATGTTGAAAAGGAAATTGAAATTTTAAGGGCCACCTTTGATAGAATAACGCTTCTTGAAGAACTAGAGAGGAGAATGAGGGAAGCTGCTGATCTCTTTGAGTTTGAAAAAGCTGCTAAGTATAGAGATGCACTGTTTGAATTAAGAAAAAAGGGCTCCCTTTAAGTTAATTTAAACGTGTAGACGTCTTTTTCTTTCACGTAGAAAATGATATTACTATGCTCGGGTCTTCTATGAGAGATAACTCTTATTTCTCCCTTTTTGAAATTTATATTAGTTTTATCAAAAACAATATCAACGAGTTCACATCTTAAAAGATAGTATTCTCCTAAAAAGTCGTAGCTATTAACTCTTACGTAAAACTCATAGTTTTTGCCTTCTTGTCTTACGTAAGAGAATTTTTCAGGTCTTATGCAAAGTGTGTAGTTTTCAGTTTCTATTTTATTTATTCCGTGGGATCCAAAAAAGTTAGCAACAAAGAAATTTTGTGGATTTTCGTAAATCTCTTCTTGTGTCCCCACTTGCATTATCTCACCTTTGTTTAATATACATATTCTGTCGGCAAGGGTCATTGCTTCAATCTGGTCATGTGTTACATAAATAGTAGTAATATTTAAGCTCTTCTGGAAATTTTTTAATTCAAATCTCATTTCAGTTCTAAGTTTTGCGTCAAGGTTAGAAAGTGGTTCATCCATAAGAAAAATTTTAGGGTTTCTTACAAGTGATCTTGCCAATGCCACTCTTTGCTGTTGTCCACCTGAAAGTTCTGATGGTTTTTTTGATAATATATCCTCTATTTTTAAAAGCTCAGCAACCCATTTGAGCCTTTTCATTTGCTCTTCTTTTTTTATTTTTCTTATTACTAGTGGAAAAAGAATATTTTCTGATACTGTCATATGGGGATAAAGAGCATAATTCTGGAAAACCATTGCTATATCTCTTTTAGCTGGTTCTAAATTTGTTATATCCTTATCTTCAAGAATTACTCTACCCCTATCTGGTTTTAAAATTCCTGCTATGATCTTTAATAAAGAAGTCTTTCCACATCCAGATGGCCCCAAAATTACAAAAAACTCTCCCTTTTTTACACTTAAATTAATATTTTTTAATACCTCCTCCCTTTTAAATTTTTTGGAAATATCTATAAGTTCAAGATAACTCACCTTTAATCAAGCTTTATTACCTTCTTAACAGAAGGTTTTATATAAACTCCTTTTTTGTTCATTTTTAAATTTTTCCTTCCTGTAGCATCATAGAATTTCCCTTCAATTTCCTTGTCTTTAATCACTAACTTAATTTTCTCCTTAACATCTACGTAAAGTCTAGTTTTTTTAATTGGATTGACCAATGTAACAGGATTATTAGGAGAATAGTTAGAAAGTTCGGCTGCTTGTGCACTTGATTTTATAAAGGCAAGGTCATATAGATCTGGGTCAGCCCAGTTAGTAATGCCTCCACCACCAACGTATTGACCGGCTATTGAATCAACCTCTCTAAACATTCCAAAATCTTCCAGTCCTATACCAAAGCTTATCCAATAATCGTTATGATAAAGTTTGAGACTATCTATCTTTAGGGCTGCTTCGTAAACGTTATTCATACGAGCAAAGTGATGCCCTGTGTTAATATCAGAATAGTTATGGTCTAAAAGTCTAACATGATACATAGAGAATACACCTGAAAACTGCCATTCTCCCAGTATCTTTACATCTGAGTACTGAGGAGCATACTTAGAGTTTTGTAAAGTGGCTAATGTATCTATGGTAAAGTAAGCAATAAAGGAAGGCCAGTCACCGTTCCCCCCGAAGGTGTCGCCCACTATTATGAGGAAGTAAAGAAAAGTGTCAAGGCTTGTTGCCCCTTCTGTAAACCTCAGCTCTAAAAGATCAGCTTCTTTCCCTTTGAATCTAGGTAAGCCAGTGCCTGGATCAACATCTGTTGGGTATGAATAGTCCCCATCTCCTAAATCATCGTTTATTTGGTCAACCCATACAGCCTCAATTTTGTCATAAATGTAACCTGGGTGTTCAATATAAAAGAAGGTATCTCTTTTTGTAACACCATGTGCCACCCAATCAGAGGGATCCCCATCCACGTTTATAATATGCCCCCTTAGGGTCAAAAAGAAAATTATCAACAAACTGAACTTTTTCATATTTAAATTTTACGTATAGAGTTCTAAAAAATTAAAAATGAAACAAAAATTTTTTTCTTTTTTCATTCACTAAGTGTGGTAAAACCCTGATTTTTTGGTCCTTTAGGTCAACTTTTTATTTGAGACTTATAATTATTCTATCTTTTTCTCTTCTCCAAGTCCCGTATATTTCTTTGATTTCAATTAAATTTAAAATCGGGTATATTTTATTTTCCAGAATAAAATTTTCTCTGATTATATTTTTAAAATAGTCTTTTAGAAATTCTTTAAAAACTACGTCATCAAAATACAGAAAGAGATTTTCTATATTTGGAAACTGCTTTTTAGTTGTATGACCTTTAAGAACAAAAATCTGTTCCCTTAGAATTTCTGATGAGGAAGATATGTAAAAATTGTCTTTATAGCTAAAATAGCCGATAAATTCTTCCCTGTTTCTGTTTAAAAAATAAGTACACCTGATTTTTTCCAGAGTAAAAGACTCTTTAGTTACACCATCCTTTGATATGTCCAAGATAAATGAACTACAACTCCCTTACCTATTTTGATTAAAAAAAGTGGAAAATAATAGTCAACAAAATAATTAAAACCTTTAAAAGAAAAAGTAAAACGTTCAACTATATTTTTGAAAAAGTGTAATCTCTCCTTAAAAAATTTCACAAGTTTTTCATCCTTCCTTCCCTTTATGGAATTCTCAATTTCTTCACTCAAACTGAAATTTTTAAAAGATATGTAAAAAATATGATTGGGGGGTAATTCAGAATTATTCAAGTCAGGCTCTATTTTCTTTAAAATATTTCCCACAAGATGAGAAGGTTTTTCAATTAAAATATTTAAACTATCAACTTCATTATGATAAAAAATAAACTTCTCTGACTTAAAAAATAAACCATCTTTAATATGAGCACCGTAAAATAGCACATTTTCAGGAAAATCTTTTCTATAAAATCTCCTCTCTTTTACCCTCCTGCCTTTTAGATGATCTATAGTCGATCTCAATAAGTCTTTATTACTTGCAATTACCATATAATCCTCAATAAAAAATAAAAATAAATTTTCCCTCAATATCGTATAGGGAACTTTATTATACTCATCACTAAAATTCAGGAAGTTAAAAATTAGATTTACCAGAAGACTTTTTGGCTTTAAAATAACTAAATATCCCTCTTCATAAAATCCTATACTAATTTTCTCTATAAATTTACTTATTTCGGTCTTTTTCACATCATCTCTTATTTTCTTTGGAACCCCCCAAATATAGTAAAAACTCATTAATTATTCCCTTTTTATTTAACGAATCTATAAGGCCATTTTTATTCAGTTTCTCAACGATCTTTCCCACATCTTCAAAAACCACATACGTATTTAAACCTTTTGGGAAAATATCAACAATCTCCTCTATTTTCCAAGCAGCTTTTGGCATTCTCTTATAGAAAAGCAAAACAAAAACTAGTATCACAACGAAAATAAGAATCGGAAATAAAAAAATTAAAACTTTTTCTTCATAGCCCCCCTTCTATTTATAAAATTTTTTAAACTCCCATACTTTTTTAAACTATCAAGAATAGCTCTTTTAGATTTTTCGATTGATTCTACTTCAGCCTTATATTTCCATAAATTTTTAAAATTCTCATTCTCTAACCTATAAGGATTAAGTAAATAAATAATTCCTTCTTCAATTTCTCTTTTTAGGTTATACCTCGATAAAGCAACATGAAGAAATTCGTGAACCAAAATTTCCTCAATAATTGAGTATTTTTTAAGTAAATTAAATGGAGCAAGAAAAATCGTATCGTGCATTAAATACCCCGCATAAAAAGGCTTAACTTTTATTTTTTTTGTAAAATCAGAGTAACTCGTAACCTCTTTTATTACAAAATTACCCCTATATTCTATTCCATTCTCTTCACACAACTTCTTAAACTTATAATAAGCACTTCTTATAAAAGGCAAATAATTCTTAACATCAGTGGAAATAAAAACAAAATTTTCATCTTTATATACATCATACTCAAATTTAAGTTTCTCCAACTTTACATCTTTAAAATAAAAATTTATTATATCTGTATATTTAAAGCCCTTAAGAGCCATAAACTTTGCACCCTCTTGACACATCCCAAGGCCATGTCCAAGACCTTTGCCCTCAAAAACGTAATACTTTTTCTCCTCCCTTAAATCAAAAAAATTCGACTTTATACTATTCCATCCATACTTCCTTGAAATCATATTTCTAAAATCCCAACCTGAAAGCACCCTCCCATTTAAAAGCACCCTCTTTACTCTCCCACTTTCCCCCTTTTCAAGAATCCTTAAATCTCCAATTTTATTTTTCTCTAATTTATATATCCATAAACTATGCCTACTATTTCTGCAAAAAATATCGGGCTTAGACTCTAAATAAAAGATGCCATTTTCAAATATCTCTTCAGGTGAAGAGGTGTAACCGCCGCAGCAAGCAGAGTAAAAAGGCTCGATCAATTTTCCATTATAAGTTAAAACTTCACCATCTGTTTCTTCTACCGCCTTTTTAGATAAATAGCACTCATCAACAACACCCCTATAAACTTGACAATGAGTTAAATCACAAAAATTGTAATCTCCTCCTTCGTGTCTACTTTTATATAGGGCAAGAGTCCTTGAAAGCACTGCCTGCGCCTTTAAAGCTTCAAAAAAAGAATTACCTATTTCCGCCACAATAACTGAAGCTAAATAATCTCTTAGATTCACATAGTTTATTATAAATAATTCGTGATCTCTAATATATACTCTTATTTTTCCCCTGTATCTTCTCTGAAAATTTTTATTCTTAATTAAAATCGGCTTAGTTGAACTTACAAAAAGTTCTTTTTTCTTGGAATTGTTAACAATTATACTGTCTCCCCTATAGATCTTAATAAAATATTTCCTATTTCCCGAGACTAACTGAATTTCCTTAAATTTGTATTTTGACAAAACTCTAACTGAGATTTCTTTTGTTAGATCGAAAGGTATCAAAAACAAAAATATAGCTATATTATTCAAGGCTTTCTAATATACTTTTAGCAAGTGGAGCTGCATCCTTTGAACCTTGTCCATTTTTTAAGAAAACTATTATTCCAACTTCCGGATAATAATAGAGATAGTATCTTGCAAATATTGCATGTGTTTTCCATCCATTTATATGTTTTGGTGCTCCCGTTTTTCCAGCCATTTTACCCTTATAATTTGCATTGATCCCTGCTCCCTCTCTACATACATCCCTTAAACTTTCCTTTAAAATTCTCAATGACCTATAAATTCCCAATGGATAGACTAAGTTGCTTTTTTCTTTTAGCCACATCGGCATAAAAAGGCCATCCCTTGAAATCGATAAAAGTAAAGAAAGCATCGATGAAAGCGTCATTTTTACAAATCCACTCTCCCCAATAGCAAGATCTATCATATCTTTTTTCTTTAATGGCACTCTTATTTCATTTAAAACCTCACCTCCTATATCAGATGTGGAAAGTCTATTAAGTCCTAAAATTTCAAAATATTTCGCAAATAAATAGGGCTCTATTAAAAGTGAAGCCCTTGCAAAAAATATGTTACATGAATTTTTTATTGCATCTTTTATGTTTTGTTTTCCATGTCCAGTTTTAATCCAGCATTTAACTTTTGTTTTCTCGTTATCGATTTCTAAAATTTCTTCACCCTTGCAGTATACATAAAAATTCTCATCAATTATACCTTCTTCGAGTAAAACTATGGTAGTGAAGATCTTAAAAAGTGAGCCTGGCGGTAAAAGTGTTGAGAAACATAATTCTTTGTTGTGATAATCAATTATTCTCCCCGATTTTATATCAACAATTATAAAGGCACCCCTGTCACCGATTTCCCTTTTTATTTCCTCTATGGAAAGTAGGATAAATAAGAAAAAAACTTTACTCATCTATTTTGATTATGTACTCATCTGAATGAGCAGATATATCTGGGAAATACATTAGACTTGCTTTGGCAGGCATTACGTGGTATCTTCCTGGTAAATAAGCTCTTAAAATATAGGAAAATTCATAAGTTCCTGGATCGAGTCTTGTCCTAAAGAAGGCGATCCTATCATCACAAATTTCCTCTCCTATCCAGTCCCAATGCCATCCATCATAATAATCAATACTCCTTGTATATCTACTTTCATCCTCTATATAAAACCTTTCCCTTTCTTTTTCAACTTCACAGCCAGCTGGAAGAGGATCTTCAAGCGTGAAGTATTCTATAGTTTTATCAGTTGAAACTATTATTTTTACAAATAGATAGTTTCCCTTTTTGACATTTCCATAAAATGGTATCTTTTTATATATAATTTCCCTATCCTCTCTTATAGGCTGCAGCCTCCATATCTCTTTTGAAACTCTAAACTCTACCCCGCCTGCTCCTATATTTTCTTCAGCTGAATAATATCTTACAAAGAAAGAATAGAGGATTTCGCCCTTTACAGATTTTTCAAGAATAATCTTATTTTTCCCCTTTTTCAAAAACTCTCTCGGAACGATCTTAGGTGCAGTATATTCTTTTATATTTTCTCTTTTCAAAATATAGTTACCAAAATTTTTATCGTTTATCTTTACATTTAGAGAGAGATTAAAATCAAATAGTCCTCTTTTTTCCATATATTCACCAAGAGAAATGATTGATGAAGATGTAGCTATTGTTGAGCGCCATACCGATCCAATTCTTTCATTTAAAAGGTAAAAAGATAGTCTTGTAGGAAGTTCATCGCTTGGAGTGTAATAAAGACTAGATAAAAGAGCCTTTGAAGTTATAAAAACGGGATCGGCAAAAGTTGCTCCATAGCGTGTCTTTAAATCCGGCTCTTTAAAACAGGATGTTCCGTTAATTCTTACTTCTTTTTCTCTTAGTTTTGAAAAGTAAATCTCCCCTTCTCTTTTATCCTTTGAAAGTATTAATGAGACTAGAGATAAAATAAGGGGACTTTCAATTTTTCCATTCAAATACCTTTCTATATCTTCTTTTCTAACGTTTTCATAAAAAGAAAGTAAAAAAGCTTTATCACACTCTGACAAATCTTCTTTTCCTAAAAATTTCCTTATTTTTGCTACGCCTCTTTGTATTACCTCCTCATTAACCTTATATCCAGTTCTTTTTAAAAGTCCAAGTCCATATAGAACATAGGCAGTATTAAATGGATGGGATTCGTCATTTTCCCACCATCTCCATCCACCGTCAGCATGCTGAAAGTTATATAGCCTTTGAAGTCCCTTTTCTATCATTTTTGGTAGTTCGTGTGTAAATAAAGGGTCTATTATACCTGCTCTTTCTATTATATCCTTTACAGCTACATTAGGTAAGAATCTACTCATTGTCTGTTCAACGCATCCGTAAGGATAACCGATCAGTTCTTTTAAAGAAGAAAGAAATGCATTCGAATATGAGGGAGAAATATAAATAGCAGAAGAAAAATTCTCAATCTCCTCAGGTATTTCAAATTCAGCTTCACTTTTACCATATAGAAGAACATTTGAAATTGATAAAATTTTCTCCATACCATGTGATAAAACCGGAACTTTAAGATTTAAGGCATCATAAGAGGACTCTCCTTTTGCAATTAAAGTAAATTCTGCAGTACCAGGATTTTTTGCATATATTTTAAAATCACAGGCTTTACTTTTACCTGGAAAGATTTCATCGATTTTTACTTCATTTTTTCCGATAAGTTCAATATTTTTTACTTCAAGCTTAAGATTTACATTATCTTTTTTGTTTTGATAATTATGAACTATTCCTTTTATTATAACAGTGTCTCTTTCTCTTATAAATCTTGGTAAAATAAGTCTTGCAAGAAGGTCCTTTGAAACAAGAAACTTCTCTTCTCCTTCTCCAAATTCATTTTCTCTTATGGCCTTTACTCTTATTCTCCAAGTTGTTAAATTATCAGGGAGTTTTACTTCAATTTCTGCTTCACCATCTTTATTTGTATTTTCTCTCAAAGCACAGAAGGCTAAGTCTTTAAATTCCTTTCTTATCATCATTTCTTCACCCATTCCCTTTACTGCAAATCTTGGATATTCCTCGTCTTTTTCTTTAGCTAAAAGTGGAAGATATGAAGAAAGTTTACTTTCCATCCAGTATCCCCTATAGCTATAAAACCGCCAATTTACTGAGGAGTTATAGGTTGTGTAAATTTCTCTTTTCGGATAAAAGAAAGAAAAGATGTTTTCTTCGAAGGGAGTCTGGAGCAAAAGTAAAGCTTCATCAACTATAAAAACCGAAATTTCTGCTTCCTTCGGCTTTCCCTCTGTATCAGTCACCTTTATCTTAATCTTAGCTTTATCCCGTGGCAAGTACTTACTTTTATCAAGTTCAAAAGCTATATTCAATTTGTTTTTTTCATATTTTACTTTTATATCCTTTTCTTCATGATAAAAGCCTTGTCTACTATTTCTTAGGACGTGGATAAAGAAGTTTGGTGAGTAGTTTTCCTTAATTTTAAGTTCAACTGTTCCCATATTTTTTTTCGATTTTTACAATATTTACGTCTTCGATTTTGTTAGTTTCGACTGTATAAAATAGGTATCCTGTTTCAACCGGTGAGAATATAATTGCCTTTAAATTTTCGCCGGGACTATATTCCTCCTTATCAGTTATAATTTGAAGCCTATTTTCCCCATATTCAAAGGCATAACCTCTTTCAGCTACGTAGACATTAATACTATTAGCGATCAAGACTTTTCAAGATCTACAACAGAGACATAGATTTGGATTTCTTCTCCCTTTAAATAAAAGTATTTATCAGTTCTTAAAGAAGTAAAATACTTACTCCTTCCTGCTCTAAAAGATCCCTTTCCTCTTTGTTCAATACCACTTTCATCTTCAACACTGGCATCGACTATGTAAGTATAATAGTCACCAGTCTTAGGTACTTTATATTCATAAATCCATTCACCCTCTTCATTTAAATTACCACTTATTTCTTCCAAAAATTCTTGGGCCCATTTTTCTTCATAGACTCCACCATGGTAATAAAAGTATAGAGGTCTTCTTGAAATTTTTAATTTAACTTTACCGTGGGAGAAAGGTGCACCGAAAAAGTAATCACTTTTCACTTTTATTCTCACCTTTTCACCCTCTAACACAACCTTTGGTTCTACCTCAAGTTTTACCGAGAATTCAGGTTTTTTGTATTCTTGAACTTCAAATATTTGTGAGAACTCCTTATGTTTAATATTTACGTTTATTCTATAAGTTCCAAGAGTTGCATTTTCAGGTAGAATAAGCGAATCATAGCATGTTCCAAGTTCATTTGTTTTTAATTCTTTGTCGAATAAAACATTATTTCTTGGATTTAAAATTTTTACTCTTAAAGATCCTTTATAGGAAATGTAGTTTCCTCCATTTAGTATTCCTGCGACTATTTTGAAATAAACTTTATCGTTTGATCTATAGAGTGGTCTATCTGTATAGATGTAAACTCTTTCAGGAGAAAACTTTACCCAGGGAGCGTAAGATTCTGAAAGTGCTATACTTCCGTTATGATAAAGAATAATTTGAAAATTAGTTGGATTTTGCTCTTTTGTTTCAAAGCGGAAAATTCCTTTTTCGTCAGTTTTTCCCTCTATTAATATCTTTTCCTTTAATTTTAAACATACCTTTGCTCCCTTTAAGGATTCGGATGTAAGGAGGTTTTGAGCAAAAAGATGAAAATTTTTATCATCTCGTTTTGTTACAAATCCGATATCAGTCACTATAAGGGGCACTAATCTTCTTGAGTGAGCATTTGAAAGTTCTACTATATTATACTCCCTTTTTGTAAACGTTTATCTCAATATCTTTACTTATCCAAGTCCAGGCGAGTCAAAAGTTTTCTATCCGTTCTTCGATTAATTCATAATCTCTTAGGGGGGAATTTTAGGTTCTCTTTTTCTAATTTTTTTCCTTGTTTCTTTTATACTTTCTTCAATACTCTCAAAAATATTAAAGGTTTCGCCCTCTTCTAATAATATAGGAGAAGGTAGGGAGCTTGAGTTTTTAAAAAACTCATAACCATCCTGAACTTTATAAACTCTTAAAACTGCCGTACCTTTTATGTATCCACTTATGTAGATTCTGGGTTTTTCTCCCTCCAAAAAATTGAACTTTCTAAACTGAGATAATAAATAAACAGAAGATTTATAACCATGATTTTTACTTCCTTTTAAAATCACTAAATCATAAACTACTAAAAACTATTCTGCAAAAAATTTAAATCTAAAGAAACCTAAAAAGTTTTCGTTTGAAGAGGCTGGTAGCCATATGAGATCAGGATGCTTAAAAATTTGATTAAATTTTATCAATCGGACCTGTATGATATATTAAGTATCCCTCACCGTTTTCTTTTATGTAAATCATTGAGTGATAGGGAAATCTTTGTCTTGGATTATAATAGGCCAAAATGTCCCCAGATTTTAAATCTATCTTCTCTTCATTTTTTCCAAGAAAGATAGTATTGTATAAAATTAAATTTTCCACATCAGCAAAGGAAGAATAGATAAAATTCTCTTTTTCTTTAACTAAAAAAGAGCTTTCTTGTTAACATTTAACCTTAAATCCTTTAAGTCTGATAAAGCTTTTAAAAGGGCTGTCCTGATAAAATGAGCACAATCCAAAATGCTAGTGTCTTTTTTTATAAATATGTCTATAAGATTTTCCACAAACTTTTTCCTCAAAATTTCTCTCTCACTATTTATACCTAAAGCTAAGTAAAAGACTAAAATCACTATTTTTAAAAATTTAAAATTTTTTGTAAATCACTTTTTCATCTTTAATTTGGACAGGAAAATTAATTCCTGAAATTTTTTCACTCAGTAAAATTTTAAGCGATAATCTTCTCTTCATCATTAATCCTAAAAGTTTCAATCTCAAATTCTATCCTCTTACTTAAACTAATATCAACTTCTTTTGAAAAAGTATCATGCTCTAAAACCAACTTCATCAGTTAAAATTGACCCTGATTTAGTAAGAACCTATTCGAATTCTATAATTTGTTGCAACGGTAGCTTGCCACGGAATATTTAATCTTAAGTCTATATCATAAGCTGTTTAGAAATTCTTCCACCTACTACTTGAACATAGGAGATCGTAAAAGAAACCCCCAGATTTGCTGATCAGAATCACCATCCAATATACAGGCAAGATTTGAAAGAAAAACAGTGTAAGTACATGATTGAAAATCTCCAACTCCTCTTGTCCTTAGATACCATGTTTGACCTATATTAATTGAAACTTCTGATAATTTAAGTGCATATGTTCCACTTGTAGAACCAGCAATATACACACCAGGTGTCCTTGTTCCATAATCAATTGTATCATCTGGTGAAAGCATCACATTACCTGTGTTTGTTGGTGAAAATCATATCCTTCAACAAGAGCAAGGTCAAAGACACTCTAAATTGTGAATTTTACACCTACATATAAAGATTCACTTTATAGTTGTTAGGCATAAAGAAGTAAAAGGGTTTCACTTATTATTACATAAAAATTTTACTTTTTCTCTCTTATTGCCTTTTCTAAGAGGACTACTCCTTCTGAGGCATACTGTATTGCCTTAAGAAGAGAGGCTTTAGCAAGTTCAGGATTATGGAAGCCATCAGAATTTTCTGCAGTCCACCATTCCCACATGGTATGAGCCTTTGTGTGTAACTCCCTTGCTTTAGCTAAAACTTCTTCAGATACACCTACAGCTTTTGCCAAAGCATAAGTTTCTATAAGTTTAGAAATCCAAAATTCCGCTTTTCTCATTTTACCTCTTATGTAATTCTGAATTCCATGAATTATATATTCAGCCTGTTCAGGAGTATAGTCTTTGTGACATTTGACACAAACCTCTGTTCCACCTGGCAAATACTTTACACTTCTTTGACCATGGAAGGTATAAACTTTACCTTTAGAATTTTTCACTTTAGGCATATGACAATCAGCACAGGTTACACCTGCCCTTTCATGTACACTGTTCCAGTAGGTTTCTACTTCAGGATGTTGAATCTTTGAGAGAAGTGCAGAAGTTACCTCATGTTCAAAGTCTCTATAGCCTCTCGCTTCAACAAAAGTGTCATAGTCAAAAATGCTAACCCAAGGGAATAGGTTTGTCCTTCTATCTTGCAGACCAATGGGTGATCTTGTTTTTACGTCTAAAAGGGGATTGCAGTTATATTCAACATGACACTGTGCGCACATGATAGTGGATTCAGATTTATTAAGGATTCCAATTGCTCTAAAGTCTCTAAAGACAACTTTTTTAACCTTGATTTTTTGGCTTTTTTCAGGATCATAGGGGTAAGTTCCTTTACCTCTGTCAACAATTGCCTCAATTAGTGCATCTCTTACTATTCTTGGTTCAGCACTATGGGGATCGTGGCAGTGCACACAGGAAAAGGTAAGTCTTGTATCTCTTGCTACATCCACTACTGGTGATGTTCTGTCCCATTTAGCACTTGGATGTTTATCACCGAGATAGGCCCATTTAAGTATAAGGTCAGTAGTTTTACAACTGAGGCAGGCAGGGTTTGCAGCAGTTGCGGCTGTTCTTGGAGTATAGGGCGGGAAAATTTTTTGTTTATTGTCCTGTGGATCAAGGTCGATTAAAACTTCCCATGCACTTTTCTCTGCAGCCTTTGCATCAGCAATTTTGCTTAAATCCTTTAACTGAAATCTTCCTCCATAAGCCCTATCAACAAGCAGATGATCAACTAAGGCAAAGATATGACTTCTTGGTTCTGCATGCTCTCTTGTAAAACCGTGAGGTCTTAAAAGGTTATCAAAAAGTGGGGATCTACTTGTTGTTGTTGCTTTTTCTACTTTGGGAAGAGAGTGAAAGTTTGCAGACACAAAGGACTCATATTGGTCTTTGTGGCAACTTCCACATACTGAATGCTCAAGTCTTGTTATGGATCTTTTCTCAGTAGGATCTTCAGTATGTTCTTTTAAATTTCCATGACAAATTCCACAATTTACTTTTTTATGCTTTCCGGCTACATGAAATTCCTTAATCTCCTCATGACATTCATAACAGGTTTCTACATTTACCTTCTCAAAATTTATAGAGCTTTCTTTTTTTTCCCGTGGAGGGCTTTGGCTCAAACCTATAAATATTAATGAGACAAAAACTAATAAAACAAAGAGTAACTGTTTATAATTTAAACCTTTCATAATTGTATTATATTTCATCCTTTTAGAATTAAATCAAACTTTCTGGAAAAAAAATAGAGAAAAGATATTTTCTTAAACCCTTAGTGTTCAAGTAACTCTTTTTTCAGAGAAATTTCTCTAAACAAGGATTCTTTAATCTGAAATAGTAACGTTATTGCCTTTTTAAAAACTACATAAGTATAATTAAGAACTATGGAAGAAGTAGTCGAAAAATTAAAGGTTAAAAAGATAGATCTTGCATGGAAACCAACGCCGATAGAGCTACTTAAAGAGTTTCCTCATCACGCAAGCATATATATAAAAAGGGACGATTATACAGGTCTTATAACTTCTGGAAATAAAATAAGGAAACTTGAATATGCCATTTTTGATGCAAAACAAAAAAATTGTGATACTTTGATTACATGCGGTGCACTACAATCAAACCACTGTAGAGCTACTGCCTATGCAGGAAAAAAAGAAGGCTTTGAAGTCCACCTCGTTTTAAGAGGAGAACCTAAAGAATATCAGGGAAACTTACTTTTAGATCACCTCTTTGGGGCAAAAATAAAGTACGTAAGTTATGAGGATTACAAAGAAAGGATAAATGAAATACTTGAAGAAGTTGCAGAAGATTTAAAAAAGAAAGATAAAAAACCTTATATAATTCCAGAGGGTGCTTCAAATGAGGTAGGTTGTCTTGGATATGTTGAGTGTATGGATGAGATGAAAAAATTTATTAAAGAAGAAAAAATTGAAGCTATATATTTAGCGGTTGGCTCAGGCGGAACTTACGCAGGCCTTTTAATTGGTAAAAAATTACTTAAATTAGACGTAAGAATTATCGGCATCATTGTCTGCGACTCTATTAAATTCTTTAAGGGAAAAATAGAAGATATATGCGAAAAGGCAATTAAAAAATATAATTTACCAATAGAAATATCTCCGTCCGATATTGAACTTATAGACGGATATATTGGCGAAGGATACGGAATCCCTTACAAAGAAGAAATTGAATTGATTAAGAAAATTTCTGAAAATTACGGAATAATCTTAGATCCTGTTTATACGGGTAAAGCTTTTTATGGTATGCTTAATGAATCAAAAAAATTTAAAAGGATTTTGTTTTTACATACAGGTGGAATTTTCAGTATATTTGCTTATAACAGAGAGCTTACTCAGACGTAACAAGATTTCTTAAAAATATCTCGAGGTCTTCGTTACTACCCTTTTGTCCATCGTAGAAAATATTTATAAAGGGTATGTTTATTATAGAGGAAACGTAGTGAGAGAAGGCTTGTGAGATATTTCCAGGCATACAAGTAAAGGGAGAAACATTTACAACTGCTTTTGCCCCCTGCTCTTTAAAAATAATCGCCCTTCCAATAGTTAATGGCGCCTCAGTCCCAAAATTCCAGGGAATAACCCCCTCTACTTTTTTCATAATTTCCTCAATTTCCGGCTCTTTTCTATCTCCTATCACATTTTTCGTTATCTCATAGATCTTTTCTTCAACCCCCCTAAAGAATCTATTCTTCAGAAGTGTAATTAGATATTCTTTTAAATTCCCGTTATTTTTGGCTCTCCATCGCGCAGTAAAATCAGTATACCATATCCACTCTGAGACAGGTGAAAGCCAAGCTTCACAGGAGCATCTCTCAATAGCTCGGATAACATCATCATTTGAAAATGGATCTAACCTTACATATATTTCCCCCACTACACCCACAAGAGGCTTCTTAACATTCTCTCTTTCTATTTTTGAAAAGTTATTAAAACACTCCTCCAGACCCAAATAAGGATCTTTTCCACTTTCAATTATCTTTTCCATCTTGTCCACTGAATCAAAATAAACTCTATCTGTTTTTCCTTTATTTTTCTCATAAGGCCTTATTCTATTTCTTGCCTTTAGGAGCGAATCAAATATTAAGATTGTAGTCCATAAAAATTTTCTTAATTCTTTGGGTAAACCTTCATAGGCATTGTATGAATTTGGTGAGAGTATCTCCACGTTCATTTTTTCTCTTTCAAATATGATCTTATGTAGATTTGCATATTGACCGAACCTGCATGGACCACTTGAGGTTGGCATAAATAGTGTATGTTTACCATTTTCTTCTTTCTTAACTTCACAGATAAATGTTCCAAGAGTAAGCGCACAGGGAAGACACTCAGAACCTCTTAAAAACTTCTTTCCCGTATTTAGATGTTCTTCGTTAGATAAGGGAAGAGCCTTCGCATCAAGTCCAAACCTTCTAAAACTTGCAGCAAAAAGACGTGCACCCTCTGGATGCATAGAGGGAATCCATATTGTTCTTGAATATATATCTTTCTTTTCAGTTTCTCTTGAAATATAAAAGGTCTTTTTACTTGGTTTATATTCTCTTATCACATCGTAAAAGGCTTCGAGTCTTGTTTGAAATACCGCTTCACCTCCATGCTCATCAAGTTCAAGTATTAAAAAGGGCTTATCTTTAAAGATTTCTTCAAGATAGGAGAGCAAGAAAGAGTCAGGTCCACAGGAGAAACAGGAAAGATAGACAGGGAAAAGGTTTTCTTTATCCTTTATGAACTCCGCAACTTCGATTACTCTCTTTCCATAAAACCAGTACATATTCTTTATTGAAATTTCACTCTCTCCTCTCACAAGGAAGTTCCAAGGAATAACCTTTAAGCCAAAGTTTGCGAATTTCAGCGGGATTAAGAGATTTAGGCTATCACAATATATTATATAAGGTCTACCAAAAAGAACGATAAACTTTTTGTCTTTATCTTCAATTTCTTTTAAAATCTTTTCTCTTTCCTCTTTAATTTTCTCTTCAAAAGCCCTTTGAGCCTTTATACCCTCCTCAAAAGCTTTTTTTACCTTATTTTTGTTAATATCTAACTTCTCAAAATACTTAAATAAATTCTGTGGAAACAGAAAGTCAAAAACTGGTGTTAAGAATTTTTCTTCTTCTACGCCTTTATATTTAAGAGTTGATAAAATGTAGCCTGCGCTTGCCTCTACATAGGGGCAAAAATAATTATAACCTTTATCCTTTGAAGGATAATTTATTACCCAAGGTAAAAATATTAGGGCATCTTTTTTATCAACTAATTCTGAAATAAGTCCAAAGGCAACCTTTACAGGCAAGCAGAACTCAGCAGAAGATAACTTTTTGCCTTTTTCAATACTTTCTCTATCAGGATATTTAGAAACTAAAACTCTATATCCTAAGTTTTCAAGGAAAGTTTTGTAAAGGGGGAACAAAGTATAAGAAGATAAAATTCTCGGAATATATACTTTTAGATTGTTTTTAGATTGAGAGAGTTTAAAAACTTCAGTTTTATAAAAATTAAAAAGTGTAATTTCTTCTCTTTCCCTTTTCCTATTATCATCCGGCTCCCTTCCGCATTGATAGCCAAAAGAAACAACTTCATCTTTACTTTTTAAATATGTTATCTTGCATTTATTTTCACATAAATTACAATTTTCATACCATATTTTTTCTTCTTCATCTTTTACTTCAAAGCCCTTAAATTTAGTTTTGCCTTTTAATTCTTCTTTTAAAATAATTGCGGTTCCATAGGCGCCCATTATGTGTGCGTAGGGAGAGACAACGATTTCTCTGTTACATACTCTTTCAAAAGCGGCAACAAGGGCTTTGTTTCTCGCAGTTGCCCCTTGAAAGATTATCTTTCCTTCTGGGATATACTTTTTTCCAACAACTTTGTTTAGATAATTATAAACAACTGAATATATACAGGCACCCATAACTTCTTCCTTAGAGAATCCTAAGGAAAGTAGTTTTTCAATATCTTGATCCATAAACACTGTGCATCTTTCACCTATTTGGGGTGGGGAAATATCTTTTAGCACATCTCCCAATTCTTTAACGTTAAATCCCAATTTGTTTGCCTCTTCTTCTATAAAAGAGCCAGTTCCTGCTGAACAGATGTAATTCATGTTGCACTCGTAAACTTTTCCATTTTTGAGTCTTATGTATTTAGAATCTTGTCCTCCTATTTCAAATATAACTTCTGCATCCTCATAAACTTTTAGAGCGCCTTTAGCATGTGCTGTTATTTCATTAACTATTACATCGGCTCCTAAAAACTCACCTACAATTTTCCTGCCAGAGCCAGTTGTTCCACATCCTATAACATTTATTTTTAAATTAAATCTATCTTTAATTTTCTGTATAGTTTCAAGGATCTTTTTTGTAGCTTTTATAGGTTCGCCTTTTGTTCTTGTGTAAAGATCAATTAGAATTCTGTAATTTTCATCCATCAATACACACTTTGTGCTTGTAGATCCTATATCTATTCCAAAGTAAACGTTTAACTCGTCATTTTCCTTTACGTCATAAATTCTTACTTCAACACCGTCAATTTCTTCTTCGTAAGATTTTATTTTTTCTACTGGCTTACTTTTTAAAAGTGAAAGTTGAGGAGCTCTAACTATTTTTGTTTGCTTTTTCTCTTTTAGGGAGTTTTCTAAATGAAGAATAAGGTCCTTACTAAATTTTACATCGGATAGAAAAGCTGCGCCTATTGCACCCAGAAATGGGGATAGTTCACTTTCAACTAAAAAGTCCTTTAGCTCTTCTTTTAAATAATTAACGAAAAATTTGTTTTTTGATAGGCCACCGGCGAGTATTAATTTGCCGTCTATCTTTTTTCCCTTTAAGAGGGAGTTTAAAATTCCTTTACTTAGGCTCTTGCACAGGCCTGCCCATATTTCCCTTTTTGAGTATCCTTCCTGTTGTCTATTAATTAAGTCTGTTTTTGCAAAGACTGTACATCTTGAAGCTATTGGTGGGACATTGTTTATAGGTATATCCCAATTTTCAATTTCTTCATATGAAAGGGAAAGTCTTTTTATCTGTTGGTCAAAGAATGTTCCGGTTCCTGCAGCACATAAGTAGTTTTTGTAAATATTTTTTAGATTCCCCTTTTCATCAATCTCTATAATTTTTGAGGAGTTTGCTCCTATATCAAAGATGTACTTTACAGAGGGATAAAGTTTTTTAACAGAAGATATGAGTGATTTAACTTCATCAAAGTAAGGGAAATTTTGAGGATACTCTTTTATGAAAGAGCCTGTAAATCCTACGTAAGAGTCTTCATCATTCAGAAATTCCTTTAGGATGGGTACTACTTCTTTCTGATGGAAAACCATCAACTTTTCTTTTATCCTGTTATCTTCTATTTTTACAGCTTTTAAGTATAAGTTACCGATGTCAATCCCAGTTCTTTTCATCTTATTTGAAGTTTACAACTTTCTTTTTATCTTTTTCAAGTCTATTAATAAATTCATTTAAAAAGGTCCATAAATATAAAGATTCTGTTTTCGACAAAACCGTAACTGTAGAAAATGTTTTCAGTGCTTATTTTAATCATATATGAAATTCCAAGCCTTTTACTTTCACCTGTATGAACGGCCGGACCCCCTTCAAAGATAAAACCTCTTTCTTTTTTTCCAATTAATAAAGTTATGTTGGAGCTATTTTCGACATTGAATACTCTATTTTTATAGAGATTCTTTTTGATTTTAAAGTGTGCGTAGAAATAAAAGGGGTAGTGTTTTCTATCAAAGGAGAATCCGAGGGATAAAGGTAAAAGGCTAACTGTAATTTTTTTATATTTTTCTGTTTTACCGTCAAATAGATTGTCGTCTTTTCTTTCTCTGTGATAAAGGCAAATTTTTAAGTTTTTGAGTTTAATTTCTTTGCCTACTTTAAAGTCATCAAATCTTGGTCTTTGTAATCTTGGGAAACTAATTGTTGCTACGTCTAACAAAATTTTTACATTCTTTAAAATTTCATATTTTACAAGAGCTTGTGAAAAAAAACTATGTTTAGGATTTTTGAAAAAGTAGCCATATAAAAAATAAAGTTCATCAATTTTTTTTAACATACCTAAAAAAATATTTTGAAAAACGAATTTTTCATCATTTTTTCCTAAAAGACCATATTTAACTTCCCTACCTGTTCCAAGGTAAAAATCACTCTTTTGAAAATAAATTGCTAAATTGTTTTCATACAACAAGGATTTCAATGTAAAAAAGCCGGTAAGGTCGAGCTGGAAAATTATTGAGAACCTTTTATAATCTTTTTTAAAGGTAAAGTTGTGTGAAAAAATCCAGTTATAGTTATTGTGGATTCTTTTTGGTCCGAAGGGTGAGGCCACATAGCCTATAGAGTTTAATAGGTAGTAGTTTTTTTCTTCAAGAACAAATTTAAATCCTATTTGATTCCATTGCCTTTTGTCTTTTCCCTCAATATCAAGTCCATGGTTGCAGACATGAGCAAAAAATAGCTTAATGTAGTACTTTTGAAAGTTTTTGTATATTCCTATATCCCAATCATATCTCATATAATATGGTGTGACTCTACTTTTAAATTTCTTAAAATACAAGAATTCTCTTAAGCTAAAATAAAAGGGGTTGTATATTTCAAATTCAGTCTCTCTTGTGACGTATAAATTATAAAAAAGATAATTTTTTGAGAAATGAACTTTTACACTTGACTTATCAAGAAGGATAAAAAGGAGTAAGACTAAATTGTACATTTTCGGTCAACTCCATTTTTACTTAAATCAAACCAAGTTAACTTATTATAAATAAAGTCTTTTTACGAACAAAAATTATTTTTTAAATGGGATTACATAAATGAGAAACCAAAAAAGAACTCGCAAAGGTGTTCGATTTAGGGATACTACACTCTGCCTCTCACTTTATTCGGGTTCTTTATTGATGATCAAGATTTAAAATTTTTCTTTTAACAGAAATAGTATCAGAACAGGTTAGCAAGTACATTATTGTCCTATCTTTTAGAAAATAACTATTTACAATTGCTACTTTTCTTATTATCTAGGATTAAGGCTCTATCCTAAGGGAGACAAAGCTATGTTAGGAGTAGCTCGTCCACTTTTTATAAATTTTCTTTGTGTAGATGTCGCTTTTTTATTCATTTATCTTTATTACTTTCCTATCTCTTCTCAAAAAGCCTATTTTCAAGATATTCAAACCACAGAAATTTTTCCTCTTTCACTTTGCCCCTATAAAGTTTTAATTTTTCAGTTGAAATAAAGTTGAGAGTTTTATTTTTAAGCACAATCCATCCATCATCATGAAAACACCACTTAGAAAAATCTAATTCTCCCCTTTTAGATAAAAGAGACTTAATAGATGAGTGCTCCTTAAGACTCTCATTTTCCTTAATGAAATTTTTTACCTCTTTAAAAATCTCACTCACTCTTTTTCCATTTGGTATATCTTAGGAGTTACAGTAACTACCAAATTGTCTAGTCCTACTATATTATTTTTACGGACGTTTTTAAAATATTCCACAAATTGATTAAATAAGTCTTGCATCTTTTGCTCAAGAAGAAGAAAATTTAGGTGCTGTGGTAACCTGACACTGATATCTCCGTCTTTTAAAAGAGAGGCAAGTTCCCTTTTCTCACCAGGAAAACACATTGGGATTGTAATCTCTATCCAATCACCTATAGAAAAACAGAAAAAAATATCTCTCTTCTGCTAATCTCTCTAACTCAACGGAAGAAATTGCCTCTTTTAGAGGTACCTCATACTTAGGAGCGATAGGATCTGTCTTCCATTTAACTGTTTCCTCAACAGGAATATTATTTTTTTCTAATAACTCTTTTATTTTTTCGCCATATTCTTTTAGATTTTTTGGCATTTCGTCAGGAGTTGTATAAACAAGAGGAGGCTTAAATCCTTTACTGCACGTAACTTCGATCTACACATTTTTTACTTTTTTTAAAGCTATTTTGTTATCCATCTTTTTGATCATAGATAGCTTGCATAACCATCTGTATAGAGTTTATATAGCATTTCTAAAACTTTTCTTGCTGTGTGAGTAAGGAAGAATTCGTCTGGATTCTTTAATTTATTTAAAATCTTCTCAGAAGATATTCCGCCTTCTCCAAAAATTTCTTTTACTATATCTTCTCTTTTTTCTGGTATATTTTTTATTTTTTCTTCCTCTTCGAAATATTTACACCAATAAAGTACCTTTAAAAGTGGTTCTTCGAGTTTAGCTCTATTTCCGTGGAATTTGAGAAGAACTTTCATTAAAATAGCAAGGTCAACTATTTCATCTTCAAAGAAAACTATTTTCTTTTCATCAGCTTCTACTGCATTTTTATAAAACAGTGCAATTTCATCTAAAACACGATAGCCAAAGTGAAGACCGTAGGGCTAAAGTTATTTGAGATAAATTTTTTAAACTTTCAAAATAGGGAAACTCCTCTATTGCTTCTTTTATCTTATTTTTGTCTGCATATGCCCTTAAAAATTCACCATTTGATATGAAATCATCTTTGACTATTTCACTAACTTCCGTCATTAATTCTCCTTCTTTTTCCAGATTTTCTTTATATTCATCAAAATCAACTTCCTTAAATTCAATTACGAATGCTCTATCTAAAACCTTTGGTGAGAACATAAAGGTTGTTTCGTCAATATTTATAGTTCCGATAAAGTATAAATTTGGTGGAAACTTCAAATCTATTACATTTTCCCTTGGGTTGTAACCTGCCTTTTCTAAAAGTTCAGACAGTCCCTTTTGTTCTTCTTTTTGTTTATCAATATCTTTACCTGAAATCTGTATTTTAATTCCTTCTTTAGTAAAGCCGTCTTCGTCTCTTCCACTTTCAAGAACGCTTAAAAATTCAGCAAAATAATACTCAACTCTTGCAAGATTCATTTCATCAGGTATTACAAAATATGGTAATGCTCTATTTCTATTTTCTTTATAGTCTATAATTGCCTCTAAAATAAATCTTAGGAAGTGTGTTGGTTCTTCAAATCTATTCATTATTGGATTATAGTATCCAAGTAGTGATTTTAAATCTTTCCAGTCGGGTTGGACAGGAAGGAAAAAGCAAGTTTTTCTTAAGTCAACAGGTTCTATTTCTTCTTTATCCCAAAATTTTTTCAGTCCATCTTCACTGTAGATAAAATTAGCAAATGTTTGATTAGAAACTGATGGCATTATTTTTTCTTTAATTTCTTTTAGTTTCTTTTGAGCATCGATAAAATTCTTAAATTCATACTTAAAAAATTTAAGTATTTTCTTTAAATCATCATCTGTATAGCAAGGGATAAGAAGATCTGAGTTAAAAAGATAGGTAAATTTTCTCCTAACTATCGGCCAGAAAACTTTTATTTCCTTTTCAATTTTTTCGAGCTCCCTATTTTCAGCGTATAACATCAATTTATTTAGTTCATCTAAAATATATTTAAAAGCATCTTCAATACTTTCTCTTTCTAGCTGTTCTTTTAGTTGAGGAGCAATAACGTATTTCCCATTTTCACTGCAATATATTCCAAATTTCTCTGCAGCGCCTCCGCCTATTCCTCCTAACTCCTTATATTCACCAAATTCAAGGTCATATACTAAACCACTACCTGAAGAATGCCATTCTTCTAGTGTTAAAGTCTTGAGTTTAATTTTCTCATAATATTTTTCTTTAAATTTATTAAATAGATCGTTTGCTCTAAAGGTTATTTCTTTATCTTTTTGGGCAAATTTATCGATTAGTTCTCTAATTTTTTTATCAATTTTTGGAAATCCATTAGCGAAAATCTGTGCCATCTTTGTTTTTCCTGTTCCAGAGAGTCCTGCAAGAATGACAAATCCCTTTGTTTTTAGAGCAGTGTAGGAAGAAGATATTTGATGGGCTGAAAAGTAGAATTTATGTGAGGTAAAATAATTGAATAAAATAGTTTCTTCTTGATATTTTACCATATAATATCTTGCTTCTATCATGTCTTCTACCACTCCAGAACTTTTTATCTTCCAGAAAAATTTTGATAAGGTCTCAGAAGATGGTATAAAGGTTCCCCATATTTTGTATGATTTGTATGAGGGGTCTTCCTGAAATATTTCTCTAAATATTTTTTAATCTGGTCATGCAGATGAAATGCTGCAGATCTATCCCTCAAGAACGCCAAAAAAGATAAAGCTGTTCCAGCTACTCCTTTCTTAATCGTTTTACTAACAAAATCGAAATATTCTTTAAGTTCTTTTTCATCTTTAAATTCTTTCTCATCTTTAATAGTATTCAACACTTCTTCAATTTGTGATTTTTCGTAGTCAAAAAATTCTCTTCTTGTGCCTATTAAATATTTTTCACATTTCCTGCAAATGCCTTTTTCTTGCCATTTAGTCTCACGTTTGCTCTTTTCTGGCATTTCTATATAAAATTCTCTTATTTTCTCATAGCATTTCCTCAATTCCTCTTTTTCTTTTTCATATTCTTTATGATATTTTCCTTTTAACTCTTTTAATTTTTCTATAAATTTTTCCACATTTTTTAATATTTCTTCTTCTCTTTTCATTTTTTACCTCCTTTTTAACTTAAACTTTTGATTTTGGTAAAAATGGTAACCAACCAATTCCTTTAATTTTTATTAATTCCTCAATTTCATTATTTATTAATTTTTTTATTAACTTTTCTAAAGATATTTTTCCTCTTTCCCATCTTCTGAATAATATCTTTCATTTTCCTCTTTTTTTTCTGCGGGGTTAGAGTACGATTGCTGTTAATGCCTTTAAAGAGTCTTTATAAGCATGCATTTTAATTATATTTGAGAATTTTGGTTTGAATATAGGGGGTGCTTCTTTATCTATTCCTTCCATTTCTTCATTTTCATCATCTTCTTCTATATCAAAGGAAAATTTTGCATCAAGAATTATGAGTGGTTTTTCATTTTGATCACAAATTACAAAATCAGGTTTTAATCTCAAAGGAGTATAAGGATAGTTTTTTCTCACCGAATCTATATTCCTTTTGGTATATAAATTTAAAATTGTTTTTTAAATTAACTCTTAATTCTAATGTTTCTGGAATTTCTTCTTTACTTTTTATGCAAATCTTTTTATTTTCTTCTATAAATCCCCAGGTTTTTAATAAATGAAAAAGTTCTAATGCA
>JBCNVI010000002.1:0-2667 GCA_039630235.1 Candidatus Hydrothermales bacterium
GAGCTATCACCGGGTTCGTTTAGCTTTTCACTCCTACCCACAGGTCATCCGAGGACTTTTCAACGTCCACCGGTTCGGGCCTCCACTCTCTGTTAAGAGAGCTTCACCCTGCCCATGGGTAGATCACCCGGCTTCGCGTCTGTACCCACTGACTCAAAGCGCCCTCTTCGGACTCGGTTTCCCTCCGGCTTCCCCCGCTTTACCGGGGTTAACCTCGCCAGTGAGTACAACTCCCGGGCTCATTACGCAAAAGGCACGCCGTCAGGCCAGAAGGGACCCGTCGTCCTGGCATACACCAGGACAAAAGGCACCCCCTCCTAGCCCTCCGACTGATTGTAGGTGTCTGGTTTCAGGTTCTATTTCACTCCCCTCACCGGGGTTCTTTTCACCTTTCCCTCACGGTACTTAGTTCACTATCGGTAGTCGGGACGTATTTAGCCTTGGAGGGTGGTCCCCCCTGATTCCCACAGGGTTCCACGTGCCCCGTGGTACTTGGGGACATAGTCCAGAGAGCCCTTTCCCTTTCGTCTACGGGGCTATCACCCTCTGTGGCTCCCCTTTCCAGAGGATTCGACTAGGGAAAGGGTTTGTAACTCTCCGACCCATCCGTGGCTGGGTCCGACTATGCCCCACAACCCCGGTCTGACCAACACCCACGGGCTTTTACAGCCAGACCGGTTTAGGCTCTTCCCCGTTCGCTCGCCGCTACTAAGGGAATCTCATTTTGATTTCTTTTCCTCTGGGTACTGAGATGTTTCACTTCCCCAGGTTCACCTCCCCTGAAATCATTCAGGGGATAGCTCTGGTTTACCAGAGCTGGGTTTCCCCATTCGGGCATCCTGGGATCAAAGGCTGCTTGCGCCTCCCCCAGGCTTTTCGCAGCTTGCCACGCCCTTCATCGCCGCCCGACTCCTAGGCATCCACCAGACACCCTTAGTACCTTCACACTCCCTTTCCTCCCCAACCTAATTTTCAAATAGGATTGAAGTGCATTATATTATACAATCTTAATTCAAATTTGTCAAGTCCCTATCTTTCTTTCAAGATAAAGCCGAGAAAAACTTACTCTTAAAAATCTTGCTATACAAATCAAAGCACTTTTGAAAAATAAAAAAATGCGTCAATAAAATAAATATCTGATAGGATATGTTTAATTTGAAATTTGCCGAATTTTTAATTTTAAATTTGACTCTTTATTTTGCAATTTTTAAATTTTTCTATTTTTTTAAAAAATTAGTTTTGTAGATAGGTTAATAATTAGTTTTTTAGTCCATTTAACTACTATTTTTGGAATGTATGGACTTCTCGGTTTTTTTCATCTTTATGAATGGAAAGTAGTTACAATTTCGATAATTGTTCTATCATTATTTTTTTCTACTTTTAAGATTTATTTTTGTATATCCTCCACAGGGGTTGGATACATATATCTATCACTTACCAATTGCGTCGAGAATTGTTATTGAAAAGGATTTCCTTCTCCTGCTTTTATGGATCTAGATATTTTGCATATGTATTTTCCAAAAAATGGAGAAATTCTCTTTTCTTATTATTTTATATTTACAGGTACTGATAAAGGGATACTTATAGTTCATTTTCCTTTTTTAATTTTTGGAGTTCTTTCTTCCTATTCTATTTTGAGAAAATTAAATATATCAAAAGAAAAGTCCCTTTATATATTTTCTATTCTTTCAATTCCTATTATTCCCAACATTACAGGATGTGCCCATGTAGATATTGAAACTGCCTCCATCTTTCTTATTTTTCTAAATCTTTTATTATTAAAATTTCTTTTTAATATAGTGTTTCCTTTGCTTTCACTTTCAATAGGTGCAGGAACAAAATTGAGTTTTTTGCCAATATTTGGGCTTTTCCTGTTATTATTGTTATTAGTGCTTTTTTTATCTTTCGCTACTTCTTTTCATCATTATATTTATAACTTTTGTCTTACAGGAAATCCTCTTTATCCATATATTATAAAAATTTTTGGCTTAGAGATATTTAAGGGAAAAGTGGAGGTACCTAAATGTTTGGATTTACCAGTTTTTACATATGATCCCCTTATTATTTTTAAATGTCTCGCAGAACTTTGGCATTTTGATTCTAACGACTTTTATACTTATGATAATCGAGATGGAGGATTTGGGCATTTTTTTATTTCTCTTGGGGTTATTCCTTTTTTGATTTCAATTTTCTTATCAGTTAAAAATAGAGAAAAAATTTTTTAAAAATAATTTTCCATACATTTTTATTTTTCCTTACTAGTCCGTACAGATGGTGGCCAAGGTTTCATATTTATTTACCTTCTGTTGCGTTTATAGGGACAATATATTTATGGGAAAGATGGAACCAAAAGAATTTAAAGAGTTTAATAACTTTATTTGCAATTTTTTCTTTTATGGAAGGGATGCATTACAGACTTATTCTTTCTCCTTTTTCCAACTTAAATTCTTATGAAGAAAATAGTTTTGAATTAACTCATACCTCACCTGAGTTAATAAGGAGTTATTTAAATCTCGGTTTTTATTTAAAGGAAAATGATAAAATAGGGGTATGGAAACTTTATGGTCCTCCAAAAGGATTATTAGGTTTAATATTAAGGAACAATTTTCTAATTCATTTAGAAAAGGTGGAAAGTGAAGAAAAATTGAAATATTATGATAAGATTCT
>JBCNVI010000002.1:2981-3929 GCA_039630235.1 Candidatus Hydrothermales bacterium
ATAAATTAAGGGAGATAAAAGAGGGCTCTATGTAGTGAAGATTTCTAATGAGAGTTACAAGAGTATAGAAATAAAATGATACACATAGTAAAAAAAGAGCATGCTGATAGTTTGTTAAGTTATTTAAAAAACATTAAAGAAGATGTGCTTTTATTTTTTGGTGTAAGAGACGAAGCATTTTCAATGTGGAGTAAAGAACTTGATGAATTTTTTAAAGAATGGGAGCAAAAATATCTCTGATAGATAAGTATAGATATAGCTACACCTTTGGTGTAAAGAAAAAAGGCGATAAATACATTCCTCTTTTTGAAAAAATTTCACCTAATAAAGTACTCTTTGTCCAAGTAAGGGTAAAAATTTAAAAAAATTCTCATTTTATCAAAAAATCTAGTAATCTCCAACTTCTCTAAAGTGATCCCCCTTTAATTTTTTTTCTTTGCATCAATTTTCTTTTTAATTAAACTTTATTCTAAGGTGAGTTTAGTTTTACAACTTTAAATGGACCAAATACTTTTTTGCCTGAATAAACATAGAGAAAATAAATTCCCTCCTTTAAATCTCCTATCTCTTTGTCTGAGAGCGTCACTGAAAAAGTATATGGATAATTAACTGAATAAACTAAGTCACCTGTACGGCTATAAATAATTATTTCCATTCTTTCTTCAAGAGGCTTTAAAAATTTTATAGTTAAACTATTTTTAAAGAAAGAGGGAATAGAAGGAATTTGTGGTTCTTCTTTTACTGGAATAGATTTGAATTTAGGATTGCTATCCTGCTCTCCAAATAATGAACCACCCTCAAATTTTAAAATAAAGGCATCATAAAATCCCCCTACATGTGTTCCTTGGTAATAGGCGCCACCACCTGGATTGTAAACAGGAAAATTGGCTGAAGAAGTACGTCTAGTTACAAAAGCATTACCTGAAGCATCAACTGCTATTGATAAGC
>JBCNVI010000002.1:4234-26906 GCA_039630235.1 Candidatus Hydrothermales bacterium
CATGTTGAACCTTCTCTCCATCATACCTCCATATCCAATCAATACCAAGATAAACATCCTTTATCCTTACCCTCCTATAAGTCATAACCCCAAGAACACCACCAGGACACGAAGGCAAATAATAATTTGAATACCCAGGTAAAGGATCTTCATAACTTATGTTCTCCTCCTTTATGTTTGAACAACCAACTCAATATCAATCCTTGCATACTCTGTATTACGCCCGGAAGATCTATGAATCAAATAACTTACCCCACTTTTTGTTATGAATATCCCGTATCCCTCAAAGTTTTGCTCTGAAAAGAACATCATAAACAGGAGTTCCTTCAAGGCTCTGAATTTGACCAAAGTTTTTCTCAAAGCCTATATACTCATTTATCCATTTCCTTATCCATTCATTTGTACCCTTGGATTGATAGCCCTTTAGGCGCATAACCCTAATATTTGAATAGAACACAAGATTTTTATTATTTTTTTCATAATACTCCCTGGTTTGTATTATAAATTATAAATCATAAAAAAAATTCAAGTTTTTCAAAATTTGAGTCGGCTCATATAAAAATCTAATCAAGGTGATTAAGAAAGAAAGTAGTATATAAAAGTAAGAATTACATTTCTATCTCCACAAGAAAGACTCAAAAAGATAAATCTAGAACTATTCACATTATAACTTGTAAGAGATTTATAGGCAAAGGTCATTACTCAACTCTTTATTTTTCTCCGTTTCCTCTAAGTCACAAAAAGACATTTCAAACTCTTTAAGTCTCATAAAAAATTTGAGAGTTTCCTTTATTCTCTCTACTCTCTCTTTGCCTCAAACCAATTTTGCCCAACCCCTACATTCACCACAAGAGGAACTCTTAACTCATAGACATTTTCCATCACTTTTTTCAAAATCCTTACAAATTCCTCTACCTTATCTTCTTTTACCTCAAAAACTAACTCATCATGAATTTGCAAAATAAGCCTTGTTTCCCTTTTCTCTTTCAAAATCTCTTTATTTAAGTTTAACATCGCAAGCTTTATCAAATCTGCCGCTGAACCCTGAACAGGTGTATTTACCGCAATTCTTTCCCCTTGCTCCCTTATTTCCCTTTTAGGATGAAAAAGTTCAAAAACTTTCCTTTTTCTCCCAAAAATCGTCCTTACCTCCCCCTTTTCATAAGCCTTTTTTACAGTACTTTCAATCCAAGCTTTTACTCCTGGATACATTCTAAAATACTCTTTTATTAACTCCTCTGCCTCCTGTAGAGATATTGAAAGTTCCTTTGATAATCCATAGGGACTTAAACCGTAAAAAATACCAAAATTAATAGTTTTAGCCTTTCTCCTATCTTCTTCAGTTATAGAACTTTTTCCTGTAATAATTTTTGCAGTCTCTGAGTGTATATCTTTTCCCCTTATAAAGGAATTTATCATGTTTTCATCTTGAGATAAATGAGCTAAAATTCTAAGCTCAATCTGTGAATAATCAGCCACTACAATTTTAAAACCTTCTGAGGCAATAAAGATTTTTCTTAAATTCCGTCCAAATTCTGATCTTATAGGTATAGTTTGTAAATTTGGATTTACACAGGTAATCCTTCCAGTTTGAGTCCCTATCTGCTTAAAGGTAGCATAAATCCTTCCAGTATCACTTACGATCAAGGATTTATAGGGCAATATGTAGGTAGATAAAAGTTTATATAGTTCTCGATACTCAAGTATTTTTTTTGGAACAATATGCTCTTTAGCTAACTCTTGTAAAACAGTCTGATCAGTGGAATAACCGGTTTTCGTTTTCTTTTTAGGTTTTAATTTAAGTTTTTCAAAGAGAACTTTTCTTAACTGCATCGGAGAATTTAGGTTAAACCTTGTACCACAGAGATTATAAATCTCTTCTTGAATAAGCCTAATTTTCTTCTCAATATCAAATTCAAGATCTGTAAGCAATTTTTTATCTATCAGAACACCGTTTAGCTCCATCTCGGCTATTACTCTTGTTAGGGGGTTTTCTATTTTAAAGTAAACTTGATCTAGCTCTTCTTTATATATTTCATCCAAAAGTATCGGGGTGATCTTATTGACCATATAAAGAATTTCAACTTCTCTCTTGAAAGGTAGATCAGAGAATTTTTTTCCGAGAAATTCAAGAGATAGTCTTTCTTCGTCAGGATCAGGTTTTTCAGGGAAGAGAAGTTCATAGGGTATAATGGGATCGTATATTTTTCCTTTACACTCCAATCCTCTTTTTAAAAGTCTTTTATAGAATTTTTTTGCATCAGGTACAAAAATTTCTGAGTCTTCCCTTGATAGAAGGTTTTTAAAATCTTCTTCTTTTATTTTGAAGGCCTCATCATAAAAACCGATTGCATCACCGTCCCTTAGATGAACTGCGATTTTAAATTTATCAATTTTTAAAAATTCATCTTTAAATTTTATATCGGGAAAATAAGTAGAAAACTTTTTCATTAGTGAGTAAAATTCAAAGGTTCTGAAGATCTCGAATAGCTTATTTATATCAGGTTCATGTAATAGAAACTCTTCTTTATTAAAATCTACAGGGACATTCGTATCAAGTTGAACAAGAAGCCTATTTAGAAAAATGGCATCCCTTTGACTTTTAAAAACATCAGCAAGAGACTTATCGTTAAGCAAAGAGGGGTTTTCTAAAATTTCTGAGAGATTAAAATTTTTAAGTATTTCTTTAGCTTTTCTTTCGCCTATTCCTTTTATTCCTGGGATATTATCTATTGAATCACCTATTAAGGCGAAGTAATCTGCGATTTTGTCAGCAGGTAAGCCGTATTTTTCTTCTATTTTTTTAGGAGTGTAGAGAACCTCTTCTATAGGTCTTGTATCTAAAACGTAAATATTTTCGTTAACAATTTGTAAAATATCTTTATCAGATGATTGGATTAAGATCTTTAGTCCTTCTTTTTCGGCTTTTTTAGCAATAGTGGCGATGACATCATCGGCTTCGTAGCCTTCTATTTCTAAAATTTTTATGCCTAAGACTTTACCTAGCTCTTTTATCCAGATTAAACTAAAGGTAAGTTCATCAGGCATTTTGGGTCTTGTTGCTTTATAGGCAGAATAAATTTCGTGTCTTTTTGTTTTACCCTTTGCGTCAAAGACTAGCGCAGCGTAAGTTGGCTTATATTCATCGATAAGTTTCAGTATTGAGTTTGTAAAGGCAAAAATTGCGGAGGTATTTTGTCCCTTAGAGTTTCTTAAGGGATTTTTTTCGAAGGCAAAGAAAGCTCTATAGGCAAGGGAAGTAGCATCAACGATTAGAAAAAGGGGCAAACCTTTTAATTAAAGGAAATGCGGGGACGACGGGACTTGAACCCGCGGCCTCCGGCTCGACAGGCCGGCGTTCTAACCATGCTGAACTACGTCCCCATCTCCCAATTTATTATTATAAAGAAACTTAAACTCTTTTTCAAGTTTTTAAACCTAAGCTTTTACCCTTTTTCCATCAATTAAAATATAGTCTGAAACTTTTTCTAAATTTTTTACAAAGTGAGCGATATTATTTAAATTTATCATCTTTCTAAAGGTGATTATGTTTTTTGCAGTTTTTTTTCCTATTCCCGGCACCTTCAATAAAAGCCAATAATCTGCTTTTTTTATTTCGATAGGAAAAAGATGTTTATTCTTTTCAGCATATATAACTTTAGGATCCTTATCAAGAGGTAAATTACCATTTTCATCAAAAACTAAATCTTTTAGCCTAAAACCATAATCTCTTATTAAGAAATTTGCCTGATAAATTCTTTTTTCTCTCAAGGGAGATACCTCACTCAGATTTTCAAAGGGTGTACCTTTAACAGGAATAAATCTTGAAAAGTAAACCATAGAAAGTCTGAACTTTCTATATAGAAACTCTGTAAACTCAAGGTATTCTCTATCACTTTCTTTTAAAGGAGAATAGACAAATTGGGTGCATATTCCAAAGGGCAAGATTTTTCTATATTTTTCTTTCAATTCATAGTATGCCCTTTTAATTTTTATTAGGGTATCAAAGAGAATTTTAAAATTCTTATCCTTCGAGATGTTTTTAAGGTGAATTTCTTTTGGTGCCTCAAAATTTAAAGATACCCTATCAGCATAAAGTACCGCTTCTTTAATTGCTTCATAATCTGCTCCAGGCATTATCTTTAGATGGATATAACCCTTATAGAGATACTTTTTTCTTAAGATTGCTGCACATTTATTTATCAAGTACTGAGTCTCCTCTGGATCTTTTAATATTGCCGAAGATAAAAATAAGCCACTTGCATAACCACACTTGTACATTTTATGAAACTTTTCCGCTAATTTTTCAGGTGGTACAATTTCTCTTTTAAAATCCCTATCTTTTCTTAAAGCGCAATAAAAGCAATTTTTTTCACAAAAAGAACTTATAAACTCTTTTATAAGAAACCCGTCTTTAAACTTTTCACTTTTTTCCAGATCTTTATAATTCATAGCTATCAAGGTATTTTCTTATTCTATTTTTAAATTCTTCTTTAGAACCATCAAGATTAGAAAGAAGGTAAGACTCAATGTACATCCTTATAGCCTCTTTTCTTTCTAATCCCCTTGAAATCATATAAAATAGTTTTTCTTCAGAGAGAGGGCCAGAGTTTACAGAGTGAGTGCATCTTAAATCGTTTGATAAGATTTCAAGAGACGGGACTGGGAGAAAGCTTCCCCTTTCAGAAAGCAAGAGAGCTTCACCTTCTACAAAGGCGTTTATCTTTTTAAGCTTTTCCTCTACTCTTGCAAGACCATAAAAACAAACCGTTGACTCATCAAAGAGCACTCCCCTTGTATACTCCTCTCCACTTGTATAGCTCTCTTTAAAAATTAGATCATTTCTTAAACTTAAAAATAAGTTTTTATCGGCAACGAAGATATCTCTTATAAGTGCCCTTGCACCAGTGCCCTCTATAAAAACACGCTTGTCAATTTTTGAATAGGGATTTTTAAAATAAGCAGAGTATATCTCTGACTCTGTATCTTTACTCAAATATATATAAAAACTACTGAAAAGAAAAGAAACATTTGGAGCATTAAAATTATACAGTTTTAGTTTTGAACCATCCTCTACGATAAAGATAAATAAACTATGTGAAAAAAAATCACCTTCATTTTCTTGATTGATATTTAATTCCAAAAAAGAATTAGAGAGCTTAAAAATGTATGTTTGTAAACTATAGGTAAAATCAGAGGGAGAAAGTAAATTGAGATCTAAAACTTTTTCTCTATTTTTTATTTCAAGAAAAAAACCACCGGTAGGAAAAAGGAGGTTAGCTGCAAGTATTCGGTTTTTATTAGAATTAAAGGTTTTTAATAAGATTTCACAGGCAGTTTCATTATCAAAAAAATCTGGAAAAAAAATTACACCCTCTTCGTCAGATAGGTTATCTTTTATAAAAGTGTTATCCCTTATCTTTAAATATTTTTCAAAGGGTAAGTTTCTTAGATCTGTATATCTTTCATTAGGTAAATCAAGTTTACTTAAATTATTAAAAATCTCTTCTCTTTTTCTTAGGAAGTTTTTATTTTTTATTTTTAAATCAGGAAGCATTTAAAGTTTTTTTAAGAAGAATTTTCAAAGATTTTATAACCTTTTCTTTCAACTTCCTCTACAAGTTCTGGTCCACCCTCCTTTACAATTTTACCTTTAACCATAACATAAACTTTATCTGGTCTTATATAATTTAAAATCCTTTGATAGTGGGTAATTATTATTGCCCCAAAATTTGGAGATCTCATACTCTCTATAGCTTTTGCCACAAGTTTAACTGAGTCTATATCAAGACCTGAATCTACTTCATCAAGAATTGCAAATTCAGGTTTTAAAAGAAGCATCTGGAGAACCTCTGCCCTCTTTTTTTCACCCCCTGAAAAACCTACATTTAAATCTCTCTCAGAGAATTTTTCCTCTAGACCTAAAATTTCTATTTTCTTTCTTAACTCCCTCTTAAATTCAACAAAATTTCTTGGATATATATCGCTATTTTCTCTTTTTGTCTTTAGAGAAAGAATGCTTCTCCAGACAAAATGTTGAAAACTTATACCCCTTATTTCATAGGGGTACTGGAAACCCAGGAATATACCAAGGGCTGCCCTTTCGTCAGGTTTAAGTTCAATTAGATTTTTATTTTTAAAAATTATCTCACCCTTTTTTACTTCATATTTAGGATGCCCCATAATTACAAACCCTAAGGTTGTCTTACCTGACCCATTTGGACCCATAATGGCATGGATTTTTCCCATTTCGAAGTAAATATTAAGACCACTTAGTATTTCCTTACCCTCGACGCTTACATAAAGATCTTTTACCAAAAGACCGTTCATTTTTAATTCCTCCCTTTTAACCTACTGAACCCTCCATTTCAAGTTGTATTAATCTATTTAGCTCAACTGCGTACTCCATAGGCAATTCTTTTGTTAAGGGTTCAATAAATCCAAGGACAATAAGAGCCAGGGCTTCTGATTCTCTTATACCTCTTGATGTAACATAGAAAATTTCCTCTTCTGAAATCCTTCCGACAGAGGCTTCATGACCTATATCAACCTCCTCCTCATTAATTTCCATATAGGGATAAGTATCTGTTCTTGAAAATTCATCAAGTAAAAGAGCATCGCAGTTGACGTTTGATTTTACACCCTTTGCTCCCTTTATGATCTTTAAAAGTCCCCTGTAGGTGGCTCTACCTCCGTCTTTGCTTATACTTTTTGATATAATCTTACTTGAGGTATAAGGGGCAAGATGAATTGCCTTAGCACCTGTGTCCTGATGTTGACCCCTACCGGCATAGGCTACAGAAATTATATCTGCCCTTGCCCCCTTTTCTTTCATTATAACGCAGGGGTACTTCATTGTTACCTTTGATCCTATGTTTCCATCAATCCACTCAACAACAGCATCTTGATAGGCTACAGCTCTTTTTGTGACTAAGTTATATATGTTAGTTGCCCAATTTTGAATTGTAGTATACCTTACTCTTGAACCTCTTTTAGCAATTATTTCAACAACTGCTGCGTGAAGAGAAAAAGTTGAGTAGGTAGGGGCAGTGCAACCTTCAATATAGTGCACGAAAGAGCCTTCATCTGCAATTATGAGTGTTCTTTCAAATTGGCCTATATTAGCGGCGTTTATCCTAAAATATGCTTGAAGCGGAAATTCAACATGCACATTTTTAGGTACGTAAATAAAACTGCCGCCACTCCAAACTGCTGAATTTAGGGCTGCAAATTTGTTATCACTTGGGGGAACAACTTTTCCAAAGTATTCTTTAAAAAATTCAGGATATTCTTTTAAAGCTGTATCTGTGTCAAGGAAAATAACACCCTTTTTTTCAAGGTCTCTTCTTATGTTATGGTAGACAACTTCAGAGTCATACTGAGCTCCAAGACCTGCGAGAAATTTTCTTTCAGCTTCTGGGATTCCTAACTTTTCAAAGGTTTTTTTGATGTATTCTGGCACCTCATCCCATGAAGTTCCTCTTCTATCTGTTGGTCTAACATAATAGGATATTTCGTCGAAATTAATTTCAGAAAGATCTGGCCCCCACTGAGGCATAGGTTTTTTTAAGAAAATTTCAAAGGAGTTTAATCTAAATTTCCTCATCCACTCAGGTTCATTTTTTATATAACTTATCTCCTCAATCAATTTCTTTGTTAAACCCTTAGGCGCCCTATAAAGATAATCGACCTCATCTTTAAAATCATATTTTTTCAAATCTATAATTAAAGTATCTTTGATATTTTCCATTTTTTCCTCCTTTCATAGTGAAATTATAACATAAAATTTAAACTAATTCAAGATTTAAACTTTTTCAAAATTCATTGTTAAAATTGCCAAGGATCGGAAAAAATAGGGATATTTCTTATCATTTAAAATCTCTAAGGTCTCTTCTGCTTTCTCTTTATTTTTGAACTCAATCAGAGTAAGAAGTTTTAAAAATAAATGTAAGCCCTTTTCCTCGTAGCTTGAGTTTAAAAGTTCCCTTTCTGCCAATTTATACAGATTCAGAGAGTCCTTTTTTTCTCCGTAAAAACCCTTTACATAGGCAAGCCAAGAAAGTGCGAGCCCCCTTAAAGTTTTCTCCTCTTTTGGTAAATAAGTTAAGATCCTAAAAGATCTCCTTTCAACTTTTCTAAATTCATTGGCATCTATAGAAAGTGGATTAGAAAGCCTTAATCTTACCTCTACTTTTAATCTTGGAGCCCTCAGATTTTCTAATGTTTCTTCTAAAATTTTTTCTATTTCAAGTGCCTCCTCCTTTTTACCCTCCTCAAACAAAAGTAAAGCCTTCTCCAATAAAATATTTGAATAAAGAAGCTTCGATATATTCTTATATTCTCTTAGTAAGATTTTTAGAATATCATTTGATCTTAGCCACTCTCCTTTTATCCTTGCAATCTTTGCCCTCCATAGTGTTGCCCAACCCTCCTCTTCTATTAAGCTTGTACCTCTAAAATTTATTTCGCTTTCTGTAAAACACCTTTCTGCTTTATCATAATCACCCTCAATAAAGTATATTTTAGCGAGAGCAAAATTTACCTTCCCCCTTTCCTCATCATCTAACCCCTTATGATTTAAAATCTCCTTCAGTAATCTCTTTGCCTCCTCAAAATTACCCTTTTCCCTCAATAACCTTGCCTTTAATCTTTTAAAAGAATTTAAAAGAGAAACACTTCCGTCCTTTTCAATCTCTTTCTCTATACTCTTTAAAATTTTTTCAGCTTTTTCATACTCCTTAAGATCTAAAAGAAGTCCTATATAATCTGGATAGATCTCCATATACTCACCCTTTGTAATTTCTATAACTTTCTCAAAGAGTAACTTTGCTTCTTTTAAAAGGCCCTTTTTATAGGCTTTTCTTGCCTCTCTTAAAAGTCCTTCCATATTTCCTCCTCAAGCACCCTTTTTAGTTTTTCTTTAATGAAATTTCTATTTCCTTCCTCCATTTTATAAAAGATAGGTTTTATTTTAAGATAATTCCTGAAGAATCTCAATTGTCTTTTTGTGTATTCATATATTCTCTTTTTTGTGAGCGCCATGGCCTCCTCTAAACTCCTTATTTTCCCTGTTAAATAAAGTATAAGTTCCTTATAACCATGGGCGTCAAGAGATTTATACCTCAAATCATACCCATTTCTTAACAGGTTCTCAACTTCTTCTAAAAAACCTATTTTCATCATTTTATCTAATCTGTCAGAGATTCTTTTCTTTCTTTCCTTATTATCCCAATATATAGCAAAATAATAGGGGACAATTTTTTTCTCAACTTTTCTTTTTTTATAAATCTCAGAGGGCTTTTCTCCAGTAACCTCGTATATCTCTATAGCCCTTTCTATTCTTACCCTATCGTTTTTACCTATTTTTTTTGCTCTCTGTGGATCAATCTTTTTTAAAAGCTCATATAGCTTTTCTGTTTTTTCTTTTTTTAATTTTTCTCTCAGTTCAAAGGATACTGAGTCCAGAGATATAAAATCTTCTTCAAAGAGAGCTTTCAGATAAAGGGTACCTCCTCCAACAACAAAAAATCTTTCTTTTTTTTTAGCAAGTTCTAAAATTATCTTTTCAGCATCCTTTGCATAATCCCCTGCGCTGTAATACTCATTAGGATACTTTAGGTCAATCATAAAGTAATCTACCTCTTTTCTCATCTCTTTAGTTGGTTTACTTGTTCCTATGTCCATTAGCTTATACACTTTTTTTGAATCGCAAAGAATAATCTTTGCACCCAGCTCTTTTGCTATTTCAAAGGCTAATTCGTTTTTTCCTGAGGCAGTATGACCTATTAAAGCAAATACCTTTATCTTATCTTCCAAATTTTTTGTCAAGCTCATCTTTAGTTATTTGAACCATTACAGGTCTTCCATGGGGACAGAAAAAGGGATCTTCTAATGAGAAAAGTTCAATTAAGATATTCGTCATCTCCTCTTTTTTTAAAACATCCCCCATTTTTATTGCACTTTTACAAGCTATTTCCTTATAAACGTTTAAGGGTTCAATTTTTCTTTCCTTTTTTATTTCGTTAATTAATTCAATAAAATTTTCCTTTGTAAATTTTTTAATAAATTCGGGTATTCCCTCTATTTGAATTTCACCATCCTTTAGTTCTCTTATTTCAAAACCAAGATCTTTAAAAACATCTTTTACCTCCCTATAAGCGCTAAATTCTGGAGGTGATAGTTTTAAAAAAATAGGAAAAGCTATAAAATTTGTTTTGAACTTTCTTTTACTTAAAATTTTTTCGTAAATAATTTTCTCGTGAGCGTTATGTTGATCTATTACAAGTAGTCCCTTTTCAAACTTTACAATTATGTAAGTATTTTCAAGTTGCCATATATCTTCATAAACCGGTAAATTAGATTTAATCTCCTCCTTAGCCATTTCTCCAAACTCAAGCTGTCTTGGTAATTCATTTTGTTTTATAATTCCTCTTATGTTTGTAATTAATTCAACTTTATTTTTATCAAGTACTTTATCTTTCAATTTCCTCCTAACAGCTTCAACAATCTTATGAGGAAAGGAGAGTTTAGATGAAAATTTTACTTGCAACTTTTGGGGATGAACATTAAAATCTACCTCCTCAGGATTTAAAAATAGGAAAAGAAAAACATCAGGGTATCTTAATTTATCAGAGTAAATTGTGTTAAAAGCCCTTATAAATGAATTATCGTAAAAGGGTCTTTTGTTAACAAAAAAAATCTTAACTGGACTTTCCTTTAAAAACTCTGGCTTAGAGATAAAGAGTGTAAAAGAGTAATTTTTTTTGTTTTCCTCTATTTCATATAGCTCTTTTAAGTAGTCATTACCAAAAATTTCTGCTAAGCGATCTTTAAAACTACTTGAGGGTTTTAAATCAAGAATAATATCTCTCTCATTTTTTAGGAAAAATTCTACCTCAGGGTTAGAAAGAGCATACTTAGTTACAAGCTCTACTATTTTTTTTAATTCTTGACTTGAACTTTTTAAAAATTTTCTTCTTGCAGGTACTGAGTAGAAAATCTCCTTTACAGTTACGGTTGTTCCCTTAGGATGATAGCATGGTCTTAAATGAATCCTTTCACCTCCCTCAAGATAAATTTCATTTCCAATGAAACTTTCATTATTTGAACTTTTAATTAAAAGTCTTGATACCTTAGAGATAGCAAATAAAGCTTCACCCCTAAATCCATAAGTTGTAATTTTTTTTAAGTCTTCTACTTTCTCTATTTTACTTGATGTAAAGGGTAAAACTGAAAGAGTAAGATCTTCCTCATCCATTCCTTCACCATCGTCTTTTACTTCAATTAATCTTTTTCCACCATCTTCTAGATAAATATGTATCCTCTTTGCACCAGCATCCAGAGAGTTCTCAATTAATTCTTTTACAACTGATGAAGGATCTTCTATTACTTCGCCTGCTCTAATTCTGTATATTAATTCTTTGCTTAATTTTTTTACCTTCATCTAAAATTCTTTTAAATTTCTACCCTCCTTTTTCCCTTTCAAGCTTTACCACTCTACTCAATAATTTTAAAAGGTTACTCCTTTATCTTTCCTTAAAAATTTCGGGTTTAACTATTACACCAAAGCCAACTCTAGGTGAAAACCTTTTTGAGCCACCAAGATAATGTTCTAGCTTTGTAATAGCAAAGTTAATAGAAAAAAGCCTTTGTATGTACCTAAAGCCTACATTAAAATCTCTTCCATCAAAATCCATTAAGATATGGAAATTTTTGTTTACAATGTAATAGCCTCCCCAGAAAATTCCAAATGTTAGTTCATGTTTTGTTTTGCCACCCGTGATTATGTCAAAATTAAAGTATTTAGATCTTGGACCATAACCAACAAATCTTCCTCTTCCAATCCCTATTGTTCCTATAAATCTATATGTAAAATGCTTTGAAACAACTAAAAACAAGGAAAGATTTTCTATGTTTCTTTTATAATTTCCTTCTCTCCACTCTTTCCAGTAATAAGAATTATCATCATTATAACCACCTTCAGGCGGGTTTGAACCTGTTGAACTTATATGCTTTCTGTAAGATAAATTATAGATTCCAACTGCAACAGCTGGCGTTACACCTATTTCTGGCATTATACTATAAATTACATCGAGTGCATAATCAGTTAACGTATAGGCTTTTAAAGTAAAAAATAAATTACCTAAAGAGAAATTCCCATAAAGATCAAAATCAAAAGGTTTTGAAGGATCAAAGTCCTTCAAAATACTTCTTTCTTTCCTGAGACCAAAGTGGGTAAAAAAGGCAAACTCTGAATAACCTGGTTTAGAGGGTAAACTAGCAGTAGGAATATCAATCAGAGAAAAGGAATTTGTAAATTCACCATACAAAAAACATCCAAACAAGAGGAAAAGTATTTTTTTCATCTTTTCTAATTATCTGGGAGGGTTTGAACCTTAGATTATTATAAATTAATCTTTAGACTTTGTCAAGGTAAAGTATTATTATAATTAAAAATATGAATGAAAAAATTATTTTTGAAGTAATACCTTCTCCTAAAGACTGGAGAAAGGAGAAAGTTTTTAGCTTCTGCAAAAAAATAGTAGAAATTATGAAAGAGGAGAAAATTAAATTCTTGAATATCCCAGAAGTCGTCAATGAAACAGCAAGAAATGAAAAAAGAAATATTCCTTACAAAGAAAAAATAGATAACATAGATTTTTCTGAATGCCTAAAAAGTTTATTTAGTTTTGAACCAATTATAAATAAAATATGTGTAAGAATGGAAAAGAAAGATTTTGAAAATTGGGTATCCTATGCATATAGTAAGGGAATCAATTATTTTGTTTTAGTTGGTGGAGAATCAAGCAAAATAAATTACCCAGGGTATACTGTTATAGAAGCTGCAAAATTTATCAAAAAAAACTTTCCTGATGTCAAATTAGGCGGAATTACTATATTTACAAGAGTAAGGGAACCTTATAGAATATTGGAAAAGATGAAAGCTGGAATAGAATTTTTTGTTTCACAAATAATCTTTGAAACCTCAAATATGAAACAAGTTTTGATTCATCTTTTAAGACTTGTTAGAATTGAAAATATTAAATTCCCTTACATATATATATCTCTGGCTCCAGCCAAAAGGATAAAAGATATTGAATTTATGAAATGGCTCGGAGTTGAGTTTCCAACTGCAGTAAATTTCTATATTACTGAGAACGAAAGAAAAGTTGAATCAAGAACCCTTGAAGTAATTGAAAGAATGATAGATGAAATATTTGATTTCTCTCATAAAGAAAGGTTAAATTTAGGATTCAACATAGAACATGTTATGTATTCAAACTTAGAACTTTCAAAAATTATAATTGAAAAAATAAAAGAAAGATTATGAAGTTAATATTACATGGGATTTATCCAAGAAGTGAAAAACTTGTTGAAGCATCAAGAGATTTTGATAGAAAAAGAATAGGTGAAAGAAAACTTAAAGAGATTATTGCTGAGGATATAAAAGAATTAATCAAAATTCAACAGAAATGGGATTATATCACAAATGGACAATTCTACTTTCAAGATCTTTTAAGACCCTTTGCAGAACTCTCTACCTCTGTTGAGGTAAACGGACTTAAAAGGTTCTATGAAACAAACTTTTTTATAAGAAAACTTAATTTTAAAAAATTTGAATTTATAAAAAATAAAAAATTCTTTGAACATTACCTTTTATGTGATAATTTGTTCAAAAGGGAAGATAATTTAGTATTTACTTTTCCCTTTATAGTTTTTTTTAGTGAATTCTCAGAAAATATTAGTCTAAGCAAGATAGGAGAATTACTTTTAAAAGTAATTGAGGAATTAAACAGTTGGAAAAACAAAATCATAATCTTTTATGAACCCACAATCGGCTATAGAAGCCTAAAAGAAGAAGAAAAAGAAATTTCACTTTGGTTTTGTAAAAAATTAAAAGAGTTTAAAAACTTAAAATTCTTTATACATACCTTCTTTTTTGATGTGAAAAGTGAATTAGAATTTTTGTTTTCCCTTGATTTTGATGGATACGGTTTTGATTTTTACTCTAATTCAAGTGAGCACATTCTTAAAGAATTTCCACAAAACAAAACTATACTCCTTGGTTTAATAAATACCGATTCAACTTTAATTGAAAAAAGAGAGATAGTGGTTGAGTTTTTTGAGAAAACCTTAAAGTTTATAAAAAACAAAAATATTTATATATGTCCCAGTGGTCCCCCAGAGCTCCTTCCAAGAGAAGTAATGGATCAAAAAATAAAAAATCTTTTAAAAAGTTAAAAAATGAAACTTTTAACCCATGAGATAGGTTCACTTGCTAAACCCTCCTTTAGAGTAAAGTCTCTAAGAAAAATAAAACTCTCTGACTCAGATATTGAAGAGGCAAAAACATGGGCAAATTTTCTCGAAATAGAGGAGAAAAAAGAACTAATTGATTTACTCAAAAAAAGAGAAAAGTTTAACAATGAAGAAAAAGAAAGAATAATATATTTTTCCTCTCTACTTGCCATAAGACTTCTTGAAAAAGCAGGACTTGACCTTGTTTACGACGGTGAACAACATAGAATAGAAATGTATGAACACCCTATAAAAAATATAGGGGGATTTGAGTTTAAAGGACACGTAAGAAGCTTTAATAACAAATTCTATAAAAGAGCATCCTGTATTGATAAACCCACTTTATTAAGAAACTATCACGATGAGGAATTCTTAAGAATAAAATCAATAGCAAAAAAGGAAATTAAAATTCCAATTACAGGAGCCTACACTTTGGTGGATTGGTCATACGATGAATATTTTTTAAAAGAAATAAAACCCGGAGAGGAAAATATAAAAGATAAAAAAAGAGAGGCAAGAAAGGAGTTTTTAATTTCCATGGCAAAAAATATAATTTATCCAGTTATTAAATCGCTTTTAGATAAGGGAGCAAAATACATCCAAATAGATGAACCAGCAGCAACTACTAAGAAAGATGAAATAGATCTTTTTATAATGACTATGAGAGAATCAATCGGTGATTTAAAAAATAAGGCTTTTTTTTCAACACATATATGCTTTTCTGATTATTCTTTACTTTTTCCCAGGATAAAAGAGCTTGAGGGCATACTAAATGAAATACACTTTGAGTATGCAAATAGGGACACAAGGGAGTTGGGGACAAAAGGTGATAAGAGAAAGGGCTATGAGATACTTGAAAAGTTTAAGGATACAAAATTTATAGTTGGACTTGGAGTAATAGACGTTCATACTGATTTCATAGAACCTCCTGAACTTGTTAGAGATAGAATTCTTTACGCCTTAGATATAATAGGGGATCCAGAAAGGATTTACATAGCACCTGACTGCGGACTTAGAACCAGAACTTGGAAAGTAGCTTTTGAAAAATTAAAAAATATGGTTGAGGGCAAAACTCTTGCAGAAAAAGAAGCAAGAATTTAAACATTTAGGCTCTCTTAACAAAATTATAGAAATTTATGGAAAATTAAAAGAAATAGATGGTATAAACGCAAGATTTGTCATTGAGAATATATTTAACAAAAAACTAGAAAAATTAATAACTACGAAGAGCATTGATAAGAAAGCTTTAGGAAAGGCTGAAAAGGTTATAAGTCTGCTGAGAAAAGGAGAAAGACCGGAGTATATTTTTAAGAAAGCAATTTTTTTGGATGAGGAGTTTTATATAGAAAAAAAAGTTTTAATTCCACGTGAGGAGACCTCTTTAATTGTTTACGCTTTAAAAGAATTGAAGGAAAAAAAATTTAATCCAAAAAGAATTTTAGATTTTGGAACAGGAACAGGAATTTTAACAATATGGGCAAAAAGAATCTTTAGGGAAGCCCAAGTAGTGGCCGTTGATCACCTAAAAAAAGCAATTAAAACATGCCTTATAAATAAAAATAGTAAAAAACTGGATATTAAATTAATTAGAGCAAAAAGTTTTAGAATTTTTAAGGACGAAAAGTTTGATCTTGTGATTGTAAATCCTCCATATTTATCAGAGGAGGAATATAGAATTTTTGGACCCTTTAAGGGAGAATCAAAAAGCGCCCTTGTAGGAGGCAAAAAGGGCTACGAAGTTTTCTTAAGATGGCTAAGAGAAGCACTAAGAGTCCTAAAAAGAGATGGTATTTTTATAAGCGAAATCTCAGAGTTTTGGGAAACAGATATTTTAGGTGAGTATAAGAAATATTTAATTGAAGAAAAAAAGGATGAATTTAAAAAAAAGAGAGTTTGGATTTTTAAGAAATTTTAGGGCTAAATAAAATGTACGTAATTTCACCCTCAAGAATTAACTTATATATTTCATGTCCAAGATGTTTTTACTTAGAAGTAAGAATGAAAATAAAAAGACCTGTTGAGTACTTCCCAGGCATTCCTGCGCTATTAGACAAAATATTCAAGGAGATAACTCAAGAACTTAAGGAAAAAGATCTACCTTTTTATTTCAAAAAATATGGAATAAAGGGAAAATTAAAGAGTATTAAACTTCAGGAAAAAGAGATACAAAATACAAACTTAATTTTAAGGGGAGTCCCAGATGAAATTATTGAAAGCGAAGAGAAAAAACTTATTGCCCTTGATTATAAAACCTCTTCTAAGTTTCCCGAAAATTTACCTTTACCAGTTCAAATACAACTTGATAGTTACCATCTACTTTTTAAATTGAATAGCTACGAAGCAGAAGAAAAAGGCTATGTCTTTTATTTTGTCCCCTATTATTCTAAACTAGAAAAAAGAATTAGATGGAGAGCAAAACTCTACAGCCATAAAATAAATTATAGAAGATTACATAAATTTATATTTGAGATAGATAGACTACTTAGAGAAGATGAAATTCCCAAACAGTCAAAAAGTTGTCCCTATTGTAATTATGTAGAAAACGTTAATAAGACATCTATTTAGCTAGGCTTGTGTCACTCTCAAAATTATGTAGATGAGCTGAAACATAGGCATCAGCAATGTTATAACTCCATAATGAAATTGAAATTATGAAATTAAAGGAAAACTTGTATAACGAATTTTTATCTTTGTCAATTTTAGGATAAGTTTTTATTAGCTCACTTATAAAATATATTTCACCGAGGAAAAAGATAATGCCCTTTAGGTAGTTGCCTGTGTAGATTTGTCCAAGTCCAGGAACAAAAGCACTCATCCAGGCAGCTTTTGTAGGGCTTTTTGTTTGAGTAAAGAGTAAAATTAAAAGAAAAAATTTAGTCATATAAAACATCAATAAGGCATAAACCCTGAGGCGGAGCAATAATTAAGGTTTCAGGACCATTTTCAATTACTCTTTTAAAACCATCAAGGTCATTTCTTGAAGAAAAATAAACCATCTGTCCTACAATACTTCTTACCATTTTATTTAAAAATCGTCTAGCTGCAAAGTATAAAAAAATTTTGTTACCTTCTCTTTTTGCAAAAGAATTTTCAATTTTTATTATCCCCCTTCCCTCAGGCAAGGGAGAAAAGGGACTAAAATCCCTCTCAATCATAATTAATTTGCACATTTTATAAAATAATTTATAGTTTATATTGAAATTTATTTCCCAGGCATATCTACTTTCTAAAGGTGATCTTCCAAGTAATATCGTATACCTATAAATTTTTAGCTTTGCATCTCTTCTTGCATGAAACTTGTCGCTCACTACCTCTAACTCTCTTATATATATATCTCTGGGTAAAAGAGCATTAATTGCCTTTCTTAAGCTTTCTGTATCCCTATTAAATCTTTCCTTAAAAATTCTTGCTGGAGCGTCAAAATGAGCAACTTGACCAATTGCATGAACTCCCCTATCGGTTCTTGAAGCTCCCTGCAAAAGTTTTTTAGAAAGTAAAAGTTTCTTTATAACCTCATCCAAAACCCCCTGCACAGTTCTAAAACCCTTCTGCACCTGCCAACCATAAAAATTGGTACCGTCATACTCTATTTTCATTTTAAATCTCATACCCTGCTTTTTAATTAAGTCAATAAGTAATAGAATAAAGAAAAATGTTAATTCCCATTTTTATTGCCTCTTCTCTTATCTCAGGTGGATCACCGTGGGCCTCTGTCCAACCATCCGAGATGTTTGAATTATATGTATAAAAAAGAACAAGCCTATCACCTATAAAAATTCCTAAACCCTTTGGAGGTCCGGGATAATGCTCATGAATTTTTGGCAAACCCTTTTCAAAAGTATAAAAGATGTTGTAAATTGGATGACTAAAGGGAACCTCCACTAACTCCTTTTCAGGAAAAATTTTTTTAATCTCTCTTCTTATGAATTTATCCATACCGTAATCGTCATCTATGTACAAAAAACCCCCAGATTCAAGATATTCCCTTAAATTTTTTGCTTCACTCTCTGAGAAAAAAACATTACCATGACCTGTCATAAAAAGAAAAGGATAGTTCCTTATTCTTCTATCTCCTACATCAAGCACAACTTCTGATTTTGCTATCTTCAAAGAAAGCCTTTTTTCTATCTCTGATGCAAGATTAGGAAGAATCTCTGGATCATTGTACCAGTCGCCCCCTCCCTCATACTTTAGCCTCACAAGCTGTAATTCTAAGAAAGATATAATTAAAAGAAGTATGAACATATATAATTTATTGCCTCTTCAAAATTATGTACAACAAAATCTGGCTTTGAAGTTAACGGATACCTTGTCTTTAAATAAATAGTTATCATATTAAGCCTTTTACCAAACTCGATATCACTATCTTTATCCCCTATCATAAACCTATGTTCATAATCAAAGGGAAAATCTTTAGTCCATTGTCTATAAAGAGAAAGATTAGGCTTCCTACAGGAGCAAAGTTCACTTGGCAAGTGGGGACAAAAATAATACTTAAGTACTTTTAACCCCTTAGTTTCAAGAAATTGATCGATTCTTTCGTTATTTTTTATTACATCGCTAATTTTATAGTAGCCCTTGTTTATTCCAGCTTGATTAGAAAAAACAAAGAAATGAAAATTTAATTTTTTTAATTTTTCAAGACCTTCAATTACACCAGGTCTAATTTTTAATCTAAAGGGATCACCAAGCTCTCCGTAGTCTCTATCTTCAATTAAAACTCCGTCCCTATCAAGAAAAAGAAGATTTCTTCTCATAAAATTTTTTGCAGAAAATTTTTTAACTCTCTTAAAACCTTTCCCCTATGAGAAACTTCATTCTTTTTTTTTATATCCATCTCAGCAAAAGTTCTACCCAGTGGAGGATATAAAAAGATTGGATCATAGCCAAAGCCGCTTTTTCCCCTTTCCTCATAGGTTATAAAACCTTCAACCTCATCTTTAAATTTATAAAATTCTTTTTCGTTTAGAAAAAGATATGATACACATACAAATTTTGCCCTTCTTTTTTCAAAGGGCACTCCCTTAAGCATATCTAAAAGAAGTCTCCTGTTATCCTCATCTTTTCCGCTCTCTGAAAATCTCCTTGAATAAATTCCCGGTAAAAAGTCAAGATAGGGAACTAAAAGTCCAGAGTCTTCTCCTATTGTGGTAAAACCAGTTAAAGTATAGGCGTAGTATGCTTTCAGAAAGGCATTCTCCTCAAAGGTTCTCCCTTTCTCTTTAAAACTCTCCTTAATATCTAAATCGGCTAAACTTAAAATTTCTAACTTTAAATCTTTTAAAAATTCGAAATATTCTTTTTTTTTACCCGGATTTGAAGTGGCGATTAAAATTTTCAAGAAGAATTATCTTCTTGGGCTAACCTCTGTTTCAACTACCCAAGCATCAAAGTAACCAAGACCTCTTAGTCTCATCTTCATTTTATCAGCTTCTTCTTTTGAAAGAAAGTCACCTACCCTAACTTTATAGTAAGGAGGTATATACTCCACATAAACCTTATGTTCTCCCCTTAGTCTTGCTTCAGCTTCTCTTGCATACTTATTAGCCTTTTCCTTATTTCCAGGTTTAGAGGCATCAAGTGCTATTATTTGAACTCTATAGCCAAACACTTTCTTAGGTTCTGGTGTAGGAGGTGTAGGTTTAGGTTCTGGAGTAGGAGCGACTGCGACCTCTCCCTCTTCAACTGTTTCTGTAACCTTTGGAGCTTGAGTTTCTTCTTCTGTAACAATTATTGTTTCCTCAGTTTTGGGTGTTTCTTCAGTTACTGTCTCTTCTTCTCCAACAACCACAACCTCTTCCTCAGCGGCTTCAGGTGGAGAGGCAGGTTGAGTTGCTCGAGGAGCACAAAAGTTAAGTAAAGTGAAAAAAATAGTTAATATAATTAATTTTTTCATTGATTTTAATTTTAAAGTTTAGGATTTGAACCGCATAATATATTATAATTATAAATAGGAAAAAGTCAAAAGGAGTAAGGGCGGCGTAGCTCAGTGGTAGAGCGGGGGTTTCATAAGCCCTGAGTCGGCGGTTCGAATCCGCCCGCCGCCACTTTTTTTAAATTGTTCAAATACGAAGCAGCTACTTCACTTTCATTAAAAACTGCAGGATTTAAATTCATAATAAAGAAAGCAAAAGGAGATTATATTTGGGATACAAAAGGGAAAAGATACTACGATTTTACCTCATTCTTTGGTGTATCACTCTTTGGCCACTTCAATAGCTTCATCATAAAAAACGTAAAAAATTATTTTAAACTCAAACCACACTCAATGGCAGACCTTTTCCCCTACGAAAAAAGAGAAAAACTATCAGAAGAAATTATAAACCTCTTTAAAAACAAAGATCTTTTATGTACCTTTGGAATCTCTGGAACAGAGTCGGTTGAAATCGCAATAAAAACCTCTTTTTTATACACTGGAAGAGAAAAAATTATTTCCTTTAAAAACTCTTACCACGGCCTTTCACTATCAGTCCTTCCCTTCACAAATTTAGAGCACTTTCAAAAACCATTTAAGAAATTCATTAGTAAAAATTCAATAATTTTGAATTATCCAGAAAAAGAGGAAGATCTTAAAGATTTAGAAAGAAGTTTAAAAAAACTAAATCCAAAACAAATAGCTGCAATAATCGTAGAACCGATTCAGGGAAGAGGAGGTATAAAAGTTCCACCTAAAAATTTTCTCAGTATTCTTCTTAATTACTCCAAAAATTACGACATCGTTCTAATAGTAGACGAGATTCTAACAGGCTTTGCAAGAACTGGAAAAGATTTCTGTTTTCAACACGAAATAGAATTTCCGGATATTGTATGCCTTGGAAAGGCTCTTGGAGGAGGATTTCCAATTTCTGCCTGTGTAGGAAGAAAAGAAATTATGAAAGTTTGGGAAACTAAGGGAGATCCTCTATACGCCTCTACCTTTTTAACCCATCCACTTACTATCATATCCTCTCTCTCTTTTTTAGAACTATACAAAAGAAAAAGACCTCTAACTATCATAAGGGAAAGGGAAATCTTTATTGAAAAAACTTTGAAGAAATTAAAAAATAAAGAAAAAATAAAGGATATAAGAGGAAAGGGAATAATATGGGGAATAGAGTTTAAAGATGAAAAGTTCGCACATGATGTTTGGATGAAAATATTAAAAAGAGGCTTTTTAACGCTACTTGAAGGTGAGAAACATAACGTATTAGCTTTTATACCCTCAATTGAATTTTCGAAAAAGAGCTTCAAAAAAGTAATAAAAATCATCGATGAGATTGTATTTTAAGTGTATTTCATATATAATATTTTAAAAAATTGTTGATAGAATCATTTAAAAACAAGGAGGCCGTTATGGAGCATTTAAGAGAAAAATTTATAAAAGATGGTTATGAAAAGTTAATGGCAATAAAAAATAGAGAAGTTCACGAATTTGTTCAAAAGTATATAGAACTATGTAATCCAGATAAGGTATACGTACACACTGGAACAGAAGAGGATATAAAATATATAAGGGAAAAAGCAATTGAAGATGGTGAGGAAATAAAACTAAAAACAGAGGGACACACTATCCACTTTGACGGGTACTATGATCAAGCTAGGGACAGAAAGAATACAAAATTCCTTCTACCCCCAGGAGTAGATTATGGAAAGTACATTGAATGGATGGATAGAGAAAAGGGACTTGCTGAGATTCATGAACTGATGAAAGACATTATGAAAGGCAAACATCTTTACGTATGCTTTTATAATCTTGGTCCCATAGGCTCAGAATTTGGCATACCCTGTGTCCAATTAACTGATTCTGCCTATGTAGTTCATTCAGAAAATCTCTTATATAGAAATGGATACGAAGAATTTATAAAGAAAGGGAAAAAATTTACCTTTTTTAAATTTATTCATAGTGCTGGTGAACTTGACGAAAGGAAAAATTCTAAAAATATTGACAAAAGGAGAGTATATATAGACTTACTTGACAACACAGTTTATTCTATAAACACGCAATACGGTGGAAACGCAATTGGTCTTAAAAAATTGTCATTAAGACTTGCAATTTATAAGGCTTCGAAGGAAGGTTGGCTTGCAGAGCACATGCTTATTGTGGGAATTAACGGTCCTAAAAAGAGAGTTACTTATTTTACAGGCGCCTTTCCCTCACTCTGCGGTAAAACCTCAACTGCTATGATGCCTGGTGAGAGATTAATCGGTGATGATATTGCTTACCTAAAAAACATTAAAGGAAAAGTCTACGCTGTTAATGTTGAAAGGGGAATGTTTGGAATAATCGAAGGAGTTAATCCTGAGGATGATCCTCTAATATATAAAGCACTTACAACACCTGGTGAAGTCATATTCTGTAATGTTTTAATGACAGAGGATGGTGACGTCTTTTGGA
>JBCNVI010000002.1:27298-28026 GCA_039630235.1 Candidatus Hydrothermales bacterium
CTTGACTTTGGTAAAAAATTAAGGAAAAAACCAAGAATTTTCTCTGTTAATTACTTTTTAAGAGATGAAAATGGAAACTTTTTGAATGAAAAGGCTGACAAGAGAGTATGGTATAAATGGATGGAGCTAAGGGTAAATAATGAAGTTGATGCAGTCAAAACACCTACTGGCTATATACCAAAGTATGAAGATTTAAAGAAACTTTTCAAAAAAGTCTTAGGGAAGGATTATAAAAAAGAAGATTATATAAAGCAGTTCACATTAAGAATACCTGCACATCTCGCTAAAATTGAGAGAATGTTAGAGATTTATAAGGAGATTAAGGATACTCCCAAAATATTATTCGATGTACTCAACGAACAAAAGGAAAGACTTTTAAAGGTTCAAAAAACGAAAGGAGATTTTGTTTCACCCTTTGAGTTTTATAAGAAAAAGATAAAGGCAAAACAAAAAATCAAGGTAAAATCGAAGACTAAAAAGAAACAAAGGCGAAAAAAGTAAACAGAAATTAAACATCTAAACCTTTTAAAAATCTAAAAACATTTAAAATAATTTAACTTTTTGATTTATTTGAACTTTAATTAATTTTAAAATTAGAATTAGAAGTTATGGAGAATTTGAGAGTAAGAGGAATTTTAATAAAAAGTTTGAAGGACTTTGTTTTAGAGAATTATGGGAGTGAAGGTTTTGAGAAACTTTTAAACTCTCTGGGAGATGAAGCAAAAAAA
>JBCNVI010000002.1:28382-44796 GCA_039630235.1 Candidatus Hydrothermales bacterium
ATTGGTAGAATACTTGGCTCTGAAAAAGCCTCTGTTAAGATTACAAAATCTGTTGCACAGGGGGATGAGGTAATAGAATATCTTGTTAGATGGTAATTTTCTGAATTACTATTTGAAAATTTAAAAAAAACAGACATAAAATGAAAAACTTCATAAAATTCTATGAAAGAAAATTTTACTTTGTGGGTTCTTTTCATATCTTTCATTCTGTTTGTTCTCCTTTTAGACCTGGGCGTATTTCACAGAAAGGCTCATGTTCCAAAATTTAAAGAAGCCCTTTTATGGTATCTCACCTGGGTTTTCATCTCTTTTTTAGTTAATACCTTTGTATTTTTCTCCTGGGGCTATCAAAAAGCTCTTGAATTTTTAACAGGATACTTAGTTGAACTTTCCCTTTCCGCTGACAACATCTTTATTTTTCTTGTAATTTTCAATTACTTCGCAGTCCCAAATGAGTATAGGTTCAGAGTCTTATTCTGGGGAATTTTAGGCGCAATAATAATGAGACTACTTTTTATTTTAGCTGGAGCTACCCTAATAAAAAAGTTTCACTTTGTCATATATATTTTTGGATTAATTGTTATATACTCAGGAATAAAACTACTTTTTAGGAAAAAAGAAGAGATTCATCCAGAAAAAAATCCCCTTTTAAAACTGGCAAGAAAATTTCTTCCTGTTACAACAGATTATCACGGACAAAAATTCTTTGTAAGAACAAGTAAAAAATTCATGGCAACTCCTCTTTTTGTTGTCCTTTTAGTTATAGAAAGCACCGATGTGGTTTTCGCAATCGACTCTGTTCCAGCCATATTTGCTATAACCAGAGATCCATTTATTGTCTTTACCTCAAACATCTGTGCCATTTTAGGTTTAAGATCACTATATTTTCTTATTGAAAACGTTATGAGACTCTTTACCTACCTTGACAAAGGCCTCTCTGTAATCCTTGTCTTTATTGGACTTAAAATGCTTATAAGTAACTTTTATAAGATTCCAACAGCCTTTGCCCTCTTGTTTGTTATAGTAGTCCTTGCTATTACAATTTTGATCTCTGTTATAAAAGGAAATAACAAAAATCAACAAAAAAGAAAGTAAGGAAAATTTTTCTTTATAATAGTTTTTAGATGGGGAAAGTACTTGTAACCTCAGCTCTGCCCTATGCAAATGGCCCCTTACATTTGGGCCACATAGCAGGTTGTTATCTCCCAGCTGACATTTATGTTCGCTACCTAAGAATAAAGGGGGAGAGGGTCATCCACATATGTGGAACCGATGAACATGGTGTCCCTATTACAATTAGCGCAGAAAAAGAAGGTAAATCACCTCAAGAAGTTGTCGATTACTACCATGAAATAATAAAAAACTCCTTTGAAAAACTGGGGATTTCTTTCGATCATTTCGGCAGAACTACAAAAGATCATCATAAAACCTTCTCCCAAAATTTTTTCCTGAAACTATATGAAAAAGGCTACATAGAAAAAAGGGAGGAGAAAAACTATTACTGTCTAAATTGTCAGAGATTTTTACCAGATAGATACATAGAGGGGACTTGTCCCTATTGTAAATCAAGTGGAGCAAGAGGAGATCAGTGCGAATCCTGTGGCAGATGGCTCGAAGCCTTTGAACTCTTAGATCCAAAATGTAAAATATGCGGTAACACTCCACATCTGAGAGATACCTTTAACTACTACTTCTTACTTCCAAAACTTAAAGATGATCTGGAAGCTTGGCTAAAGGAGAAAAAAACTTGGAAGGATTTTGTTAGAAATTTTGCTCTTTCGTGGGTAAGAGAGGGCTTAAGAGCAAGATCCATAACAAGAGATTTGTCCTGGGGAGTAAAAGTTCCACTCGAAGAAGCAAAGGACAAAGTCTTATATGTTTGGTTTGATGCACCAATTGGTTATATAACAATAACTCAGGAGTGGGCATCTAAAGTTCAAGAGAATTGGGAGGATTGGTGGAAAAATAGAGAAGTTAAGCTAATTCATTTTCTTGGTAAAGACAACATTATTTTTCACGCTGTCATATGGCCTTGTATGCTTATGGCACATGGTGAGTTTATACTTCCAGCTGAAATTCCTGCGAACCAATATCTTGTAACAAAGGAGGGAAAAATGTCCACATCAAGAGGGTTGGCTCTATGGCTCGATGATTTTTTAAATAAGTATCCTCCTGATTATATAAGGTTTGGAATTGCAAGAGTTTTACCTGAATCTAAAGATTCAGAATTCTCTATTCAAGATTTTGAAAAAGATTGTGATACTTATCTTTCTAACGATATAGGAAACCTCTTTTCAAGAGTCTTTAAACTTTTTGAAAAGTATTTTTCTTTTAGAGTTCCTGAGAAAAAAATAGAGGGTGAATTTGAAAATAGAATGTGGGCTGTAATAAAAGAGAAGCTAAAAAGAATTGAGGAAAATTTTGATAATTTCAGATTTCGTCAGGCTCTCCAAGAAATTATCGAAATTGCTCAAGAGGTAAATAGGTACATAGATTTTACAAAACCGTGGGATGTTTTAAAAAAAGATAAGTTAGAAGGAGGGAAAATAATTTATAATTCATTAAGTGCTATAAGACTTTTATCTTGCATCCTATTTCCCTTTTTGCCTGGTTCGATGAGGAATTTGAGGAATTACTTAGGGCTTGGTGAGCCCTCATGGGATGAAGTTAAAGATCCCTTTATTGAAGAGGGAAAAATATTAAAGAAAGTAGATATAATGTTTCCGAGGATAAAAGAAAGTATAAAAGAAGAGGTCTTGAGTGAGCCTGAGGAAAATTACGTAAGTCTTGAAGATTTTAAAAAGTTAGACTTAGTTGTGGGAAAAGTTGTTAACGTTTACGATATTGAGGGCTCTGATAAGCTCTATAAATTGGAGGTTGATATAGGAAAAAAAATAAAGATAGTAGTGGCTGGAATAAAGGAAAGTTACAGTAAAGAAAAGTTAAAAGGTAAAAATGTGATAGTTTTAAATAATTTAAAGCCTAGAAAAATAAGGGGGATTTTATCAGAGGGTATGCTTTTAGCGGTTGAGGTGGAGGGAAAAGGTGTAGTGATATTAACGACTGATAAGTTGGTAGAGCCTGGTTTAAAAGTTTCTTAGTTTATTGAATTTTAACTCTGTTAATTTTATAATAAATTAATAAGGGCCGGGGTAGCTCAGTGGTAGAGCAGCTGATTTGTAATCAGCAGGGCGTGGGTTCAAATCCCTCCCCCGGCTTTTTTGGGAGGGTACCCAAGTGGACAAAGGGGGCGGGCTGTAAACCCGCTGGCTTTAAGGCCTTCGAAGGTTCGAATCCTTCCCCTCCCATTTTAAGCGGGGGTAGCTCAAGGGGTAGAGCATCGGCCTTCCAAGCCGATGGTTGCGGGTTCAAGTCCCGTCCCCCGCTTAAATCTCTAAATGGAATCCGTAGTCTATAAAGTCCTTAAGGACTTTAAATCTGGAAGCGAAGAGCTTCTTTTAACTTTCCTAAAGGGCGTCTTAACATCTAGAAAAAAAATCGAAAAAGATGAGTTTCTAAAAGCTATATCAAAAATAATAGAAGTCCACCCCTCAATGGCTGTTTTCTACAAGTTATTAGAAGAAACCGTTAAGGTAAACGAAGAAAATCTAAAAGATTTTTTAATAGATTTAACAAGAAGAGTAGAAGAGACACCAAGAAAGATAGCAGAGAAAGTTTATGGTCTTTTAAAGGACACAAAAGGCATACTTTTACACTCAAGAAGTTCAACTACTATAAAGGTTTTAAGAGAATTAAAAAAAATAGATAGTAGCTTTAATCCTTACATATACTGCACTGAGTCAAGACCTGGTGAAGAGGGAAAAGTTACAGAAAAAGAACTAAAAAAGATTGGATTTGAAACAAAACTAATTCCTGATTTTTACGTCACAAAGATCGTAGATCACTTAGATGCCATAATCTTTGGCGCAGACGCAGTCTACGAAGATAAAATAATAAATAAAGTTGGAACCTTTTCTTTAGTATTAATAGGAAATTTTTTCAAAATTCCAACTTTTTGTTTAACAAGCAGAATGAAAATTTCTAATAATTTTAAAAGTTTAAAGAGAGTGAGCGATCTGTTTGAGGAGGTTCCTAAAAAGCTCATAGATCACTTTGTAACAGATGAGTGAGAAAGTGTATGTAATAGGAGCTGGATTAGCAGGAGTAGAGGCAGCTTGGCAATTGGTAACCAGAGACATTAAAGTAACTCTTTTCGAAAAAAGACCAAAAAAAACTACACCAGCCCATAGAACCCCCTATTTTGCTGAACTTGTGTGTTCAAACTCATTTAAATCAAAAGAAATTACTCACCCACACGGACTTTTAAAAGAAGAACTAAGAAGACTCGGCTCAATTGTTATGGAAGCTGCCTTTAAATTTTCTATACCAGGCGGTAAGGCCTTAACCGTAGACAGAGAAAAGTTTTCAAAATATCTAACAGAAATAATTGAAAATCACGCAAACATAAAAGTAATAAGAGAAGAAGTTAAAAGTATACCTGATGACGGGATAGTTATAATTGCAACAGGCCCTCTAACAGAGGGAGAATTAGCTGAAGAAATTAAAAAAATAACTGGTTCAGAGTTTTTTTACTTTTATGATGCCCTTTCACCCATTGTTTCAGGAGATTCTTTAGATATGAGTGAACTTTTCTTTAAAGATAGACACGGCGTAGATGACGAAGGTTATCTAAATGCTGTGATGAATGAGGAGGAGTATACAGCTTTTTGGAGAGAACTTGTAAATGCAGAGATTCACAGGCCTCACGATTTTGAAAAAGAGATAAATTTTTTTGAGGGGTGTCTACCCATTGAAGAAATGGCAAGAAGAGGCTTTGATACTTTAAGGTATGGCCCTTTAAGACCTGATGGGATTATAGATCCAAGGACAGGTAAAACGCCCTTTGCCTGTGTTCAGTTAAGAAGAGAAGATATGGAGGATAAAAGTTTTTCTTTAGTTGGTTTCCAGACTCAGCTAAAAATAAAAGAACAGGAGAGAGTTTTCAGGATGATAAGGGGGCTTAAAAATGCAGAATTTATAAGGTATGGAGCTGTTCATAGAAACTCTTATATTTTAGGTCCAAAACTTTTAAATCCAGATTTAAGTTTAAAAAAAGATAGAAGAATTTATTTTGCAGGGCAGATAGCAGGAACAGAAGGTTATACAGAGGCAGTAGCCTGTGGTCTTGTGGCTGGTCTAAATGTTTACTTTTATATAAAACATAAAAAAAGTATTATTTTCCCGAAAGAGACTTCAATTGGAGCTCTTATCAATTACATTACATCTTCAGATCCAAGGAGGTTTTCTCCTATGAACATTAATCTTTCCCTATATCCAGGTGTAAATGAGATAAAAAACAGGAAAAAGAAGATGGAATTTATAGCGAAGAGAAGTTTAAAGGTTCTTGAGGATTTTATTGAAAATAATTTAAAATAATAGGGGAGCCGGGTTCTCTATTATGAAATTTTTAGTTTTTTAAAAAGAAAGATTTAAAAAGGAGGAAAGACATGTTAAATTACGAAGAAGGAACCAAAAGAGAGCAAACTATAAAAAAGAATTTCGGTGAGGACAGAAGCCCTGTCCATGGTAATCCCTATCTAATAATAAAGGCACTTGAAGATGGAGTTAGAGTCATGGGACTAACAAGAGGCCTGCAGACAAAGGTTTCTCATACCGAAATTTTATCAAGTGGAGAAATTATAGTTTGTCAATTAACAGAGTATACTTCTGCTTTTAAGATAGTAGGAAGAGCCCAGGTTATAACACCCTATGGAGAGATTCAAGCCGAGGGAGTAATACCTAAATTAAAGGAGTTTAAAGAGAAAATCCCTGAATTTTAACCAAATTAAATAGAAAATAAAAGAGTAGAAAACTCAAGAGAACCCGGCTTCCTCTCTTTTTTATAATTAATTTTAAATGTTTATGCTTTTTCTATTACTTTCTGAACAAGATTCATTGGGCAGAAAGGTCCACACATAGAGCAGGCTTGAGTGCTACTTTTCCTTCTTTCAAAGATTTCCCTTGCCTCTTTTGGGAAAAGGGCAAGTTCAAACTGTTTTTCCCAATTGAGTTTGTACCTAGCCTCGCTCATTTCTCTCTCTTCCCTTAGTGCATTAATATTTCCTCTTGCAATGTCAGCGATGTGAGCCGCGATCTTAAAGGCAATCACACCCTCTTTAACATGATTTACATCTGGTAAGCCAAGGTGCTCTGCAGGTGTGATATAGCAGAGCATATCAGCACCATACCATCCGGCAATTGCACCTCCAATAGCACCAGCAATATGATCAAATCCAGCAGCACGATCCGTAGGAAGCATCCCAAGAATATAAAAGGGAGCATTTTTTGTTAATTTCTTCTGTATCTGAACATTTGTTTTTATCTCATTTAAGGGAACATGTCCAGGTCCCTCTACCATAACTTGAACACCTGCCTTTCTTGCCCTTTCAACTAGTTCTCCTATTACAAGTAATTCAGCAATTTGAGCTCTATCAGTTGAATCATTTATAGAACCAGGCCTTAAACCATCTCCAAGTGAAAGTGTAATATCATATTCCCTTGCTATCTCTAAAAGTCTGTCAAAATTTTTATATAGTGGATTTTCTTTCTTATTTTTTATCATCCATGCTGCTATTAACCCTCCTCCCCTTGAAACTATTCCTGTCAATCTAGCTGAGTTTTGATAGATTCTCAAAGTTTCTAAGGTTATACCAGAGTGAACAGTAATAAAGTCAACTCCATCCTTCCCATGTTCCTCAATAACTTCAAAGATGTCATCCTCTTCCATGTCAAAAATTGAACCTCTTTCCTTTGCTACTTTGTACTCAACTTCATAAATCGGGACAGTTCCAAGTGGTACAGTACATATCTCTAAAATTTTTCTCCTTATGTATTTAAGATCTCCACCTGTTGAAAGGTCCATCAATGTATCAGTGCCATATTCTATTGCAACTTTTGCTTTTTCTATTTCCTCACTTAAATCCACATAATCATAAGAGGTACCAATATTTGTATTTATCTTAACTTTTAAGGTTTCTCCAATCCCACAAAACTTAGAAAGGCTCTTATGGTTAATATTCCTCGGAATAATAGCTCTTCCTGATGCAACAAGTTCTCTTATCTCCTCTGGTTTTTTCCCTTCCTTTTCTGCCACATACCTCATCTCATCGGTTATTTTACCAATTTTAGCAAGTTCAAGTTGTGTCATATACTCAAACCTCCTTTTGAATTTTCCAAGAAAAAAATAATATTATTAATAGTATGGTTCAATTCCTAAATTTTCAAATTAGGGGTAAATAAAGTGGTACTTTTAATTTGGGGAATTTTAAATTTAACTCTGTATTCTCAGGAAAAAAAGAAGTTTGAATATGTTAAAAATACAGTTTGTAAGATGTGTCACAAGGCAGAGGCAAGAGGAAAACAGTGGGAAATATGGGAAAATTCTGCTCATGCAAAGGCTTTTGAGACATTAAAGACCGAAAAATCTAAGGAAATTGCAAAAAAGATGGGGATAAATGATCCTCTAACATCAGAAAAATGTCTCACGTGTCATAACGGATGGGATGGTGAAGAGGCTGTAGGTTGCCAAGATTGCCATGGTCCAGGTTCAGAGTATAAATCAATGCAAGTTATGAAAGCTGTGTATGAAGGAAAAATTAAACCTAGTGAGGTCGGAATGATAGAACCTAATGAAGAGTTTTGTAAAAAGTGTCATAACCCAGAATCACCCACATATAAAGAATTTAAATTTAAGGAATTCTTTGAAAAAATAAAGCATCCTGTTCCAAAAAAGTAAGGTTTGGAGCTGAATAACCCAGAATTAAGAAAGGTTCTTTTAGAGGCTCAAAGAAAAGAAATTACTGAATATTATGTGTATCTTTATTTAGCAGAGAAAATAAAGGGAAAGGAGAGAGAAAAAATTAGAAGAATCGGAGAAGATGAGTTGAGGCACTATGAAAAGCTGAAAGAAATTACAAAAGTTGATGTTAAACCCGATTTTAAAAGAATCTTTTTTTATAAACTGGTAATAAAATTTTTCGGAATAGTGTTTGGTTTAAAACTTATGGAAAAGGGAGAGGAGTTTTCGGAGAAAACTTATGAGCTTCTTGAGAATAACTTTGAGGAATTTATAAATATTAGAAAGGAGGAAAAAGAACACGAGTTGAGGCTGATTTCCTTTATTGAGGAAAAGAGACTAAAATATGTGGGTTCTATTATTTTAGGTATGTCTGATGCTCTTGTTGAGTTGACCGGTGCCCTTGCTGGTTTAACCTTTGCTTTAAGAAACTCTTTATTAATATCGATAGCTGCCTTTATAACTGGTTTTTCAGCTTCCCTATCAATGGCTGGATCAGAGTATCTATCTGTTAAAGCTGAAAAACTTGGTGATAGAAAACCCCTTTTATCAGCCCTTTATACTGGTAGTATGTACTTGTTTGTCGTTATTATACTTTTAATACCTTTTTTTCTAATTAAAAACCCTTTCTTGTCTCTAACTCTTTCTCTATTATTTTCCTTTGTAATAATTGCGCTTTTTACATTTTATGTTTCTGTTGTTTATGACGAAAACTATAAAGAAAAATTTCTTGAAATGTTTTTTATTATAACTTCTGTATCTTTAATAAGCTTTTTGATAGGAACCTTATTAAGAAAGATTTTAGGAATCGAGATCTAGAAGACTTGAAGCTTATAGCTTTAGAAGATTTATAATTAAAATAATATTCAAAAGATCAGTTGTAAAAAAAGTTAGAGAAAAACTTTAAAAAGATCTTAGAGTCATTTATATTTATTTAATTTTTTCAATAAAAACTTTTAACTGCTTAGAATGTCATCCAAAAGAATTATACGATAGTTTAAAAAATTCTCCTCATAGAGCTTTAAATTGTGTTGATTGTCACTTGGACTTTGATAAATATCCACATCCTGAAAAAAAAGAGAATCTGTTTTAACTGCCACGAAGATGTTTTAATTTTTTTCTATAAAAGTGATCACTATGAACATCTTGAATGCTATTCCTGTCATGGAAGCCATAACCTTTTATCTTTTAAATTCCCGGGTTCTAAAATAATAATTTCGGAAAAATGTACACACTGTCATTTTAAAGAAGGAAAAGAGTATAAAGAGAGTATACATTTTTTAGCCCTTAAAAGAGGACTTAAGGAAGCACCTTCATGTATAGATTGTCATTCAGAGCACTTTATTTTATACTCTGAGAAGAAAGAATCGCCAATTTATTTCAAAAATGTTCCTAAAACTTGTGCTAATTGCCATGAAAATAAGGCTATAACAGAAAAATATGGATTACCTCCAAAAAGATATGAAACATATATAAGTAGTTACCGGACTTTACTTAGAACAGGGCTTCTTAAAATCAGCAAACTGTGTTTCTTGTCATGAAGCTCACTTCATTTTACCAATTAGTGATAAAAGGAGCTCCATAAATCCTGAGAATATACCAAAAACCTGTGGAAAGTGTCATCCTGGAACAGATGTTAAGTTTGCTCAGGGTAAAATCCATGTTGAAGCAAAAAGAGAAGTTGCTCCCTATGTTTAGGCTGTAAGAATTTTTTATACTATTTTAATTTCTGCTTTCTTAATTGGTTTTGTTACTAATATAATATTTGATTTTTAGGAAAAGGAGGTAACTATGGAAAATAAAATTTTAAAGATTTTCAAGAATATGGAGAATCCAACACTTGCTATTGATGATAATTTTTTTTGTTGTTAATTCTTTCAGGTTTCTCTTTAAAGTATTCTCATACCACCCTTGGAAAAATTTTAATTTTTCGTGAGGGAGGATTCAATACAAGGGGTAGTCTTCATAGACTTTCAGCTTTCCTTTTAATTTTTACTACAATATTTCACATTTTTTATATGCTGTTTACAAAAGAAGGAAGAAATGAATTCAAAATGCTTTTACCTTGTAAAAAAGATTTTTATGATTTTAAAAATAGTATTCTTTACAACTTAGGTATGATAGATAAAAAGCCAGAATTTGACAGGTATTCTTATGAAGAAAAATTACAATACTGGGCAATTTCTCTTTTATTACTTTTAATGATTTTTTCTGGCATAATTCTTATGTTTCATGATTCCTTTTTTTATTTATTACCTAAGTGGTTTTTCGATCTTTCCTTTGCGGTCCATTCTTGGACCGCCACTTTAGTTATAGTATTTTTAGTTCTCTGGCACTTTTATATTGTACATCTTTCACCTTCCAACTTCCCTATTAATCTATCCTTTTGGCACGGCTACGTAGAGATGAAAAATGGCTAAAGGAAAATCACTATCATGTATAAATTGCCATTTTGGAATTGAAAACAAAGTTTCAAATTTTAAAGATAAAGAATTTGCCCATGGTCTTCATCTTTTTAACTATACCTGTAAAACATGTCATTTTGAATCAAAGCTACAAGAAGTTTCTCACGGTAAATTAAGAAAAATTGCGAGGGAGTGTAATTCATGCCATCATGCAAGAGCTGATGAAAATTGTGAAAAATGCCATGAAATTCAAAAAAGGTTTTATAGTGGAGAATATTTGTCAAGCTCACCTGATTATATGAAAAAAGCTGAGGTTGGGTGTATAGATTGCCATATGCAGGATAAATTAATAATTAGACCTTCTCCTTTAGTTTGTTCAAACTGTCATGAAGAATATTACGAGGAGAATTTTAGAAAAGACCAAGAGATGCTTAAAAATGAGATGAGTAATTTCGAGAGAAACGTTTATGAGATTCTGAAGAAAATGAAAGATTAAAAAAGAAGTGGAAAGCTTTTATAAATTTTTAAAAAACTACGAAAAATTTAAAAGGGAAGGCTCTTTTGGTTCGCACAATTTAATTTTTATGAAAGAAATTTTGGATAAACTAAAGATGTATAATAACCTAAAAGTAAATAGAAAATGCTAAAAATGTTTCTTTATAATTACAAATTTAATTAAAAAACAACTTTGAAGATTAAAAAGGAGATAAAAATGGAAAATAAAAAGTTCCTAGGAAATTTAGCTATAATTTTAATTTTTATAACTGTTTTGCTTTCAATAATACCTGTAATCTTTTACCTTATTCCCGAAAGCGAAAAGAAAGAACTTAATGTTTTTACTGATAGAAACGGAAATCCTATTCTCTTTGATCAGATAAAAGAGGGTGAACACCTTTTAGGAGTGTCAAAAGACGGCCCCACCATATTAATAAAAAAAGAAAATAAAATTTATGCCTTCTCAGCAGTATGTACCCATCTTGGATGTATTGTTAAATGGTTACCAGAAAAAGAAGAGTTCTTTTGTCCCTGTCACGCAGGAAGATTTGATTCAGAGGGAAAAGTAATCGCAGGTCCACCACCAGCGCCTTTAAAAAGATATAAAGTTGAAATAGATAAGGAGGGAAAGATTATCCTTTCCTATAATGAAGGAGATCAAAAATGAGAAAACTTATTAAAGGAATTGATGAAAAAATAGGTATCACAGAATTTTACCAAAAATTTCTCTCCGGTTATATGGTTCCAGAAAATCTAAACTTTTGGTATACTCTTGGTTCAGTCTGTATTTTCTTTTTTTTAATTCAGGTTGTAACAGGTGTTCTTTTACTTATGTATTATATTCCCTCTGTTGATAAGGCCTTTGAAAGTGTTTTGTTTATAACAAACAATGTTCCATTTGGATGGCTTATAAGAAGAATCCATGCTGTTGCAGCCCATTTATTTGTAATTGCTCTTTTTCTTCATATGCTGTCTGTAATCATAATGGGCTCTTATAAAAAACCAAGAGAAATAAATTGGATAACAGGTTGTCTCCTTTTTGCTCTTGTTCTTACAGCTTGTCTTTCAGGTTACCTTTTACCCTGGAGCCAGCTATCCTACTGGGCAACTACAGTAGCAACAAGTATTCCTGAAACTATCCCTTACATAGGGAAATGGTTAGTTTTTTTAATAAGGGGAGGAGAAAAAATCACTCAAATTACCTTAAGTAGATTTTTTGCTTTGCATGTTGTTATTATTCCCTCTTTAATTTTCCTTTTGATTACTATACACATAATAGTTATGAGAAGAGTTGGAATTTCCTATCCTCCTGGTACAGATGAAAGTAAGGTTAAAAAGATTCCATTTTTCCCTTACTTTTTTCTTAAAGATTTAAGGTCAATATATTTATTTTTTGCTCTTACACTTTTAATAGTTTTCTTTTTCCCTCAACTTGTTTTTCCAAAAGATGCTATGGTAAAAGCTGATCCTTTAGAAACACCGGAAAAGATAAAGCCAGAGTGGTATTTCCTTTTTAACTATCAGCTTTTGAAAATTGTCCCAAATGAGTTTTTAGGAATATTCATACAGATTTTGCTTGCTCTTGTTATTTTACTTTTACCCTTTATTGATAGAAATCCTGAAAGGAGAATTTGGAAAAGACCCTTATTTTTTATGAGCGTTATATTTTTTATATTGTTTTACATATTTATAACCGTATGGGGGTACTTATCATGAAGAAAATCCTTTTAATATTTTTGTTTCCAATTTCTTTATTTTCTTACGAAAAGACGGTATGTATTGATTGTCACCTTAAACTTGAGGATAAGGCCTTAAGGGAAGCGGTTTACGAATGGGAAAAAAGTATACATGCAAAATATGATATTTCTTGTCATCACTGTCATGGTGGAAATCCAAAGGATGAGGCTACTGCTATGAGTCCAGAATTTGGTTTTATAGGTATTCCTAAATATGAGGAAATTCCTGAGTTTTGTGGAAAGTGTCATATTGGAGTTAAGGAAAATTACTTAAAAAGTGCTCATAGCAAAAACCTTCCAGATGGTCCTAACTGTGTTACTTGCCATACCTATCATAATCAGAGGGAAGCTGGTATTTATCTCATAAACCCTGATTTATGCGGAACCTGTCATGATTACGAAAGAGCTGAAAAAATAAGATCGGCTTTGCTAAGCACAGAAGAATATATCTATAATCTAACAAAAAGAAATGATAATTTGTTATATCATGGATTTAACATAGAGGATATTAGTAAAAAGGTTTTTTCAGCAAAAAATTCTTTCAGAAGCCTAACACATGTGATTGACGTTAGCTATATACTTGCACAAACTGAAAGTATAAAAAGAGAATTAGATAATATTAGTAAATCTATTCAAAAAAACGAAGATATAGTTAAAAAAAGGAAAATTGTTGGAGCTTTTGTTATTATCCTATTTTTAATCTCAGCATGCGTATTTGGTGAACTTTATAAGGAGCTCAAAAGATCATTAGAGCGTAGCTAACTATTGAGTCGGTAAATTCTTCGTAGTATTTTTTGTAATCAATTAAACTTCCTTTTGATGTTAAATTCTTTTAAGATTTCCAAAAATAAAAAGTTTGTGTTTTTACCATCTATTCTTGTTTTATTTTCATTTTTTTCTAAAAACTCAAAGGCCCTTTCATTCTCAAGATTAAGTAAAAGCTCTATGTACGCTTTATCCACCTCTTCTGGATCATAACTTTTATCATCCCCAAACTTTCTTCCTACATGGGAAAGATCAATACTTGATATTAAAAATATATCCTCTTTTAAATCTTTTAAAACTTCTATTATTTTTTGTGAAATTTCCCTTAACTTTTTAATATCACTTTCTGAAACAAGAGAAACAACTACTTTTTTGTTTTCATTAAGAAAACTTATAAATAAAACAGGAAATTCAACTGAATGTTCTCTTTTATAAGCAAAATAGTCAGAGGTTATATCATAATCAAACAGTTTTGAAATTTTTTCTATAAGTTCAAAGTCTGTTTCCACAATTTTTTCTCCAACCTTAAAGTTTTTTGGAAAAACTGAAAAGGGAACTTCATACCAAAAATGTGAAACCCCAAGAACAAAAATTTTGCTCTCTTTTACACTTTGGAGAATAGAGAAAAATTTCTGATATGTTGAAATAGCAACTCTAAGATCAATATGAGGAACTATTACTCCCTTTATCTTCTTCGTAACCTCAAAATACTTTTTTTCTATACTTTTCCTTAACTCCTCCAAATTATTTAAATATTTTATTTCTTTAAAACTTTCGTTTTTAATTTTTTCCTTTTCTTCCTTTACTTTTGTTAAAAATCTTTCATTGTAAAGTAAAAAATTTTGATCAAGAGCGTTTATAAAATTAATTATCTCCATGTCAGACAGTATAATACCCGTCATCTTTAAAAACTTTGACTTTATATCAGAAATTGTACTTTTTCCGTCAATTAATGATAGCAAAAGAAATGAGTTTTTTGATAGAAACATCTCTTTTGATATAGAAAAGGGATCAACTAATATAAAACCTCTACTTTGCGGTATTATATCGAAGTATCTGAGCTTCGGTCTTTCCTCCATCTTTAAATTAAACACCTTCCTCTAAGTGGCAACATCTCGCTTTCATCTAACTTAAAAATTTTAATCATTGTATTTGTAATATCGTATATACTACCGTCTTTTCTTCCTCTTATTCTCTTATCTGGAGATCTTATTATATAAAATCCCTCGTAAGAATGATTGGCATCATCAGGTCCTGTATCATTTTCAAGTGTAAAAATCTCACCTACTCCAACTGAACCTACACTTCTATAATCAAGATCTCCAAAAATTACAATTAAATCTGGGGGAAAACCCTTAACCTCTGGATATATCTCCTCAGGATAATAAACCTTTGTCCCAATATTTTTATTCTCTTCATTTTTTAAATTTTCAAAAATTTCTCTTAGCTCTTCTCTTACCTTCTCATAATCTCTTTTATCCAAAATCCCCTCTCTATCTCTTCCCTTTAAGTTTAGATAAACTCTTGAATAATACCCCCCCTCTCCATAGGCTAAAGTTTTTTTAAAATCAATCATTTCTGGTTCTAATCTTTTTCGCCCCCTTACACTCTCCTTAAGTTTAAGAAAACCTTCTTTTATCAACAATTCATTAACAGCTACGCACCCTTCTATTTTTTTTGCCCCATGGTCCGAAACAATCAAAATCCATGTATCTTCCGGCAAAATTTCAAGAATTTCACCAATTTTTTTATCGACAAATGAGTAATACTCAGGTATTACATCCTCATAAAGATTATCTTTTTCGTAAAGTTTATGAGTTTTATCAAAGAATCTCCAAAAACCATGGTGAATTCTATCAGTTCCCATTTCTACGAAGAAAAAAAGATCATATTCTATTTTTTTTACAAAGTACTTAACGATTTCAAAGTGCTGTTCAGTCATTTTAAAAATTTCCTTTTTCAACCATTCCTTATTTTCTGTTCTAAAACCCTTAACATCAAAGATATATTTCCCAAAATTTTCTTCTATAACTTTTCCTATTTCTTCGGGATATGAGTAATTTTTCTCGTTTTCAGGTGTTAAAAAACAGGAAATCCTAATCCCATTTATCGGTCTTGGAGGATAAGAAGGCGGAATCCCTATTGACACTATCTTCTTACCTTTTTTTGATAAAAGTTCTAAAACAGTATCTTCTTTGATATCATAAGAAGAAACAACTTTTAATTTATAATCAGCATCTTTTCTATTTCTAAAACCGTATATTCCCAATTCTCCTGGTGTTTTACCTGATAACATACAAGTCCAGGCCGGAACAGTTATAGGTGGTATTATACTTTTAAGTATTCCATATTGTGATTCATCCATCAATTTTTTTATGTTTGGAATTTTACTTTTTAATTTTTCATCAATAAAACAAAAGGGAACACCATCAAGACCAAAAGCAAAAAGTTTCATTATCTATCTACTTCACCAAAAACTGGATCTAAAGACCCAATTATTGCTACAAGATCTGCTATATAGTGCCCTGGTAATATTTTTTCAAGAATCTGTAAGTTTGCAAAAGAAGGAGATCTTATGTGAACTCTGTAAGGCTTAGAAGAGCCATCTGAAACGACGTAAACTCCAAATTCACCTTTTGCACTTTCGACTGAAGCATAGACCTCCCCCTCAGGAACCTTAAAACCCTCTGTTACAAGCAAAAAGTGATGTATCATCTCTTCTATTGAATTGTAAATTTTAGACTTTGGCGGTGGAACAATTTTATAATCATTAATTAAAACTTCTCCTTCTGGGATCTTTTCTATTGCCTGCTCTATTATTTTTATGGACCATCTCATCTCTTCCATTCTAACCATGTATCTTGAAAAAACATCACCATCATAAAAAACAGGTATATCAAATTCAAGTTCATTATAAACTGAGTAAGGGAAGTTTTTTCTTATATCAAACTTTATACCTGAACCTCTCAAAACAGGACCTGTAATACAATACTCAACTGCAAGTTGAGGTGAAATCACACCTATTCCCTTTGTTCTTCTTTGGAATATAATATTATTTTTTATAGCCTCGTCCATTTCATTTATTCTTCTCAAGAGTTCTGGCAAGAAACTTTTCACATTCGAAAGGAAGTTGTGAGGTACATCAGCGGCAACTCCCC
>JBCNVI010000002.1:44828-149230 GCA_039630235.1 Candidatus Hydrothermales bacterium
CCAGATATTTCTTCAAAAAGATCAAGTATTTTTTCTCTTAATTCAAAGGTATACATGAAGATAGTCATAAAACCAAGGTCAAGTAAATGAGTTCCAAGCCACACAAGATGAGCTGCAATTCTTTGAAGTTCTCCCAAGATCACCCTAATATACTCTGCTCTTTCAGGAACACTTATTTTCAAAAGTTTTTCAATCGCAAGAACATATGCCCAATTTTGTAAAATTGGAGCCGTGTAATCCATTCTATCAGTCCAAACCATAGCCTTTTGGTAAGGTAAATTCTCCATTATTTTCTCTGAACCTCTATGTAAAAAGCCTATGAATGTTTCAGCTTTTTTAATTTTTTCGCCATCAAGATAAATCTTTAGACGCATAACTCCATGAGTGGCTGGGTGTTGCGGACCTATGTTAAGTTCTATTAAATCTTCCATTAATAAATATCCTCCATTTCAGGGGGCGAAATCTCCCTATCCAAGGGAAAATCTTTTCTTAAAGGATGACCAGGGAACTTCTCCCATAAAAGTATCCTTTTCAAATTTGGGTGATTTTTAAAAATAATTCCAAAAAGATCATAAACTTCTCTTTCAAACCAATTTGCTCCCTTATAGATTGAGGTTATCGATTCTAACTCCGGCTTTTCTCTCTCTACGGTAGTCTTTACCCTAATTCTTTCATTTCTAGCTAAAGATAAAAGAGTATAAATAACCTCAAAATATCCCCTACTTATGTAGTCACAAGCTGTTATGTCGACTAGATAATCAAATAGAAGTTCTTCACTGTTTTTTAACTTATTAAGAACATTTATAATGTCTTCCTTTTTGACCTTTAAAGTAACAATATCTTTCAATTCTATTTTTACATCTATCTTCTCTTCTTTAAACTTTGCTTGAATTAAATTAATAAGCTCGCTCAAGTTTTCTTAGTTATTTTTTCTTGAAGTTTTTGTACAGCGTACAAAAGAGCCTCTGGTCTTGGTGGACAGCCAGGCACGTATACATCTACAGGAATTATGTTATCTACTCCCTTTAGTACTGAATAACTTCTATAATAGGGACCTCCTGTTGAAGCACAGATTCCCATTGATATAACCCATTTTGGCTCTGGCATCTGCTCATATAGTCTTTTTATTACCGGTACAATCTTTAACGTAACCGTACCTGCTATTATAAGCAAGTCTGCCTGCCTTGGCGATGGTCTGAAAACCTCGGCTCCGAATCTTGATATGTCAAAAATAGGATCAGTAGTAGCCATCATCTCAATTGCGCAACAGGCAAGACCAAAAGTTAAAGGCCAAAGGCTATACTTCCTCCCCCAATTTATAACATCCTCTACTCTCGTTAAAATAAAAGGGGGAATTTCTTTCATTTTTAATTTTAAAAACCTTATAATCTAAAATTCAAATGGATAAAAGAAAGCTACTTTCGGGGCTTTTTGTACTCTTTTCACTATTTGTATTAGTTTTTATCTATGTTTTCTTTACTGAGTTTAAAATCGCAAAGAATAGATACTACTATGAAGCTGAAGTTCCTGATGCTTCATGGCTTGAAAGAGGAGACTTAGTTACAGTTTTAGGTGTTAACCTAGGTAGAGTTGAAAAGCTTTGGATTGAGAAAGATAAGGTCATTATAAGATTTTTCGTTGATGGTGTTAAATTAAGGGAGGGGGCAAAGATAATCGTTGAAAACCAGGGATTTCTCGGTAGAAAAAGACTCGTAATTAAACAGGGAAGTGGAAAAGAAATCCCTCCCTTTACTCGTATAAAGGGTCAAACTGGATGGGATCTTGGTAACCTTTTAGCTGCCGGTGAAAAAATTATTGATTCACTTAATTTACTACTAAAAGAAGTAAAGGCCTTAGTTTTAACATATAAAGTAGTTGGAGAAGAGCTTTTAACTGAGCTTAAAAATACATCAAAGGAACTTTCAGAATTTCTTTTGACCTGGAAAAAAACTGGTGAAAATGTTAATGCTCTAATAGAAAAAGTTTCACATGTTTATTTACTTGTGACAAGGGTAGATTCGCTACTTAAAAAGGTTGAGGAAAGTAACGGAACTTTAAAGAAATTTTTAACTGATGATTCAACCTACAAAAAAGTTGACTCACTCTTGACAGAAGTTAGGGATCTTATAAAAGATATAAAGAAGGATCCAAGAAGGTATTTTAAATTTTCGATTTTTTAAATTTTAAATTGATGAAGGGTGAAAAGGTAGTTTACATATGTGAGAACTGCTCATATGAATCTCCAAAGTGGCTTGGAAAATGCCCTTCCTGTGATTCATGGGATACCTTTAGAGAAGTAAAAATTAAAAATTTAAAAGAAATTACAAAATCAAAAGTTTATAGGTTTGATGAGATTGAAATTAAAACAAAAAATTACATTGAAACTAAAATAGAGGAAGTTGATAGGGTCTTGGGAGGAGGAATAGTAGAAGGTGGACTTTACCTAATTGGAGGTGATCCGGGGATAGGAAAAACCACTCTTTTACTTAAAATTGCTGATAAAATTTCAGAAGAGGGTAAAAAAGTTCTTTTCATATCAGCTGAGGAATCTAAAGAACAGATAAAAATGAAAGCCGAGAGAATAAAGGTAAAGGGTGAAAATATATGGATCTCTCAAAGTTTAGATACTGATTCAATAGAGGAAGAAATAAAAGAATTAAAGCCTCATATTGTGGTAGTTGATTCAATTCAAACGGTGTTTAATCCCTCAAATCCCAGCTCGCCTGGTAGTGTCTCCCAGGTAAGAGATGTAGGTTCTTTTTTTCTAAAAATCTCAAAGAAAGAAAACATAGCAGTTTTTCTAATAGGTCATGTTACAAAAACTGGAGAGATAGCTGGACCAAAAACTTTAGAACATATGGTCGATTGTGTCTTGTATCTTGAAGGAGAAAGAAAGGAGGGTCTGAGAATATTAAGACCATTTAAAAATAGGTTTGGTTCAACAGAGGAAATTGGAATTTTCGAGATGAGAGAGGAAGGTCTTGTAGAGGTTAGAGATCCATCTGGTCTTTTTCTATCAGACATAAAATCAGAGGGTATAGCCTATTTTCCTATGATGGAGGGTAAAAGGGTTATAATGGTTCAGATTCAAGCACTTGTTTCAAAAACTTTTTTCCCTGTTCCTAAGAGAGAATCGCAAGGCTATGATATAAGGAGACTTTCTATGATTTTGACGGTGATAGAAAAGTATCTTAAGTTGCCTTTATATCAATATGATGTTTATGTAAATGTTATAGGGGGAATAAAAATTACAGAGACAGCAGGAGATCTTCCGCTTGCCCTTGCAATTATTTCGTCTTTTAAGGGCATCGAGCTTCCGGAAAAGCTTTTTAGTTTTGGCGAGATAGGGCTTGCAGGTGAGATAAGGAATGTAAAAAATTATAAAAGGAGGGTACAGGAGGCAAAAAAGATTGGCTTTAAAATTGGAGTTGTTCCCCTTTTTGAAAATTCTGATGGTGATCTTATAAAGGTAAGAAACTTAAGGGAGGTTTCAGAGGAATTTTTTAATCCCTAAAATGATTTACCATATTTTTTTTAGTTTAAACTATGCCATAATTATATTTCTTGTTATTTTGAATATTTTTTTAATTTATCTTGTTTTTAGAAAAAAGGAAAAAATTCCCTCGTATTTAATTGATTTTGATACACTAAAAGATCATAGATTTCTTGAACTTTTTTCCACAGATATTTTTTGCTTTAAAGTAATTGTATCGAAATTTGATTATGAAAGATTTAAGGAATTTGTAAGATCCATAAGTGACGAAGAATTAAGAGAAAAATTTATTTTTTATTTAAAGAGTCTTGAAAAAAAGAAAAAAGAAAAGTTTTTAAAAATTGTAAATGTTAGCTTTGAAAATTATACTCAAAGAAAAAAAGGAGTAAAGTGTATTTTATCTAACAAGGAACTTAAGGAGAGTTTTGAAGAAAAGGGATTAGATTTTGTTTATTTTCATAGCATTGCAAAATTATTTAAGCCTAAGTTAAAAAAGGGAGAAGTAATAAAACTTGAGATTTCAAGAAAGGGCAAGTATTTTGATGAGGCTATAGGATTTCTTGAAGATGATACACCTTGTATTGTAAAGGATGGGGCTGAATTTTTAGGGAAAAAGGTTGATGTACTTATAGAAAACGTTAGGGAGACACAAGCTGGCACAATTTTAGAGGGTAGAATCTTTAGGAGTAATACTTAATTTAGGTCCTTCTCTAATAATTTCATTGAGCTCTTCTATTAAGCTATTTAAGTTTTTCACGCCGTATTTTTCAGCGTTTTCTTTAAGGGTGCCCCATATAGGTTCACCGTATGATACTGCTAAGAATTGCAAAAATTCTGAGTTTTTTTTAAAATAAATTAAAAAGGCCCCCGTAGCTCAGGTGGATAGAGCGGCAGTTTCCTAAACTGCAGGTCGCGTGTTCGAGTCACGCCGGGGGCACTTTTTAATCTCAAATAATTTAGTGAATTTAAACGAAGATTTTAAAATAAGAGGTTTTGCTTTCAATTCCCTAAAATTTTTTATTATCGAAAAATTGGGCGAAAAGACATATAAAGAATTTTTAAATAATCTCCCAACAAATTTGATGAAATTTTTTTCCCAAGAAATCTTAGAAGATGAATACTACCCCATTAAAGATTATTTTGAAAGCATAGACTGCTTATGTAAGATTTATAAAGAAAACATAGATGAACTTATGTTTAGAATTGGTGAATTTTCGGTTAAAAGAGCCTATGAAGGTCCCTTCAAAATTATTGGAGATTCCCTAGATTTTAAAAGTTTTATAAATAACGTCATCAATTTTGGCTTTAAATTTTATTATAATTTCGGAAACATCAAAGTTAAAGAACTTGATCTAGAAAAAGGAGTGGCAATTTTCTCTATAAACGATTTTCCTTTTAAAGATCTTAAATTTGAGAAAAGAATAGAAGGTGGTCTCTATGCGATCTTTGAAATAAAAAGCCTAAAAAATTTAAAAAGTCAAATAATAAAAAGTATAGCTAAAGGTGACGACTGTATTGAAATTAAAATAAGTTGGCACCCCTAAATTTCTTTTCTTGACTCTCTTAAGTAATAATAAAGAGAAAGCACATCGGTAATCCTTATCCCAGGAATCCTCATAGCTTGAGCAAAAGTTTTCGGTCTTACCTTACTCCACTTTTCCTTTGCCTCATAAGAAACATTGGGCACCTCCCAGAAGTCTATCTTCATCAGGTATCTCTCTTAACTCTATCTTATTTACCCTACTTGCCTCCCTTAATTCCTTTTCAATATAACCATCATAGTGAATCTCACTTAAAATTCTCTCTTTTATTTTTTCTTTAACTTTTTTTATTACCCCCTTTTCTTCTAAAACGTTATATACATTTCTATCTTTCTTTATAAGTTCAAAAAGTGTGATTGACTCAGGCAACTCACTGAGAGAGGTTAATTTTTGTGCCTCCTTTCTTTTTATTCGTGTGTTTCTTAACTTTTCAATTATCTCATTGAATAATTTTCTTTCTTCCTGAAACTCCATAAATTCTTTTTGACTTATAAGTCCAAACTTATACCCATAAGGAAGCATCCTCTCCTCTGCCGTATCTTGCCTTAAAGTTATTCTGTACTCAACTCTTGAAGTGAACATTCTATAAGGCTCATCAACCCCTTTTGTAACAAGATCATCTATCATAACACCGATATAACCCTCACTTCTTTTTATTACAAAGGGATCTCTCTTATCTAGGTACAATGTTGCGTTTATTCCAGCCACAATTCCCTGAGCAGCAGCCTCCTCATAGCCCGTAGTTCCATTTATCTGACCAGCCAAAAAAAGACCCTTTACCTTTTTTGTCTCAAGCCATGGTTCAAGTTCTAAGGGATTTACAAAGTCATACTCTATAGCATAACCTGGAACAACAATTTTAGAATTTCTAAGAGGCGGTATAGTCTTTAAAATCTTATATTGAATCTCCTCTGAAAATGACGTAGAAAGACCACTTATATAAACTATTTCTGAGTCTCTTCCGTCAATTTCAAGAAAAAGCTGATGCCTATCCTTATGAGGAAAATTTACTACCTTGAGCTCAAGCGAAGGACAATACCTTGGTCCTATTCCTATTATTTCTCCTGTAAAAAGTGGACACTCATCTAAATTTTCCCTAACGATTTTATGGGTCTCCTCATTTGTGTAAGTGATCCATGCGGGAATCTGTGAAATATTTAAATAGGTATGTCTAAACGAAAAACCCCGGGGCGGTTCATCTCCCCTTTGCTCCTGAGCTAAACTGAAATCTATTGTTCTTATATCTATTCTTGGAGATGTTCCTGTTTTTAACCTACCCATTTTAAATCCCAAAATTCTTAAAGATTCGGAAAGTTCATAAGATGGATCTTCTCCCATCCTACCTGCCTTTATTTTTTTCTTTCCAATATGTATAAGCCCCCTCAAAAACGTACCTGTTGTTAAAACACACGACTTTGAATAAAACTCTTCTCCCTTTATTGTTAGAACACCCCTATATATTTTTCTTTTATCTTTTTCTTCAACTATTAGGGCTTTCACTTCATCCTCTACAACAGAAAGATTCTTTTGATTGAAAATTGCCTCTTGCATCCTTTTTTTATAGGCTTCTCTATCTGCTATTGCTCTTAGGGAATGCATTGCTGGCCCTTTTTTTGTGTTTAGGGTTCTAAATTGAGTTCCCGTATCATCTATGGCAAGTCCCATTTCACCCCCTAATGCATCAAGTTCTTTAACAAGTTGTGCTTTTCCAACTCCGCCAATTGAAGGATTACATGACATCTGTGCTATCTTGTCTTTTCTTAAAGTAATAAGGAGAGTCTTTGCTCCTATTCTTGAGGCAGCAAGAGCTGCCTCACACCCTGCATGCCCCCCACCTATAACTATCACATCAAAAAATTTACTCATCTTTTAACTTTTGAAAACCTATTAATTATAGCCTATTCCTGCTTTTTCACCTCCTCTAATAAAAACCAATTTTTATCTTTTTTTAATGAAACTTCTACAAAATGTGTAGAAAGGGTATAAAGGGTATAGTTATCGCCTTCCTTCTTTACTAAATATCTATCGTTGTCTATTTTTTCTATAACTTTAAAACCCTGCTTTCCACCATTTCTAAGAGTAACAAGGATAGATAGAAACGGTTCTTTGCCTCCATACTCTTCTATATTTAAAGTGTCAATATAACCAAGTGAAAATACTGAGCTTAGCATTCTTACATAGTTTTGAATTTTTGACTGATCTGCGTTTAAATCAGGTGAATCTATTATCCATTTTTCACCCTCTTTATATAGCATAAATCGCTGCTCTTTATCACTGTACTCAACTCTCTGAGCATCCTCATATTTAAACTCAGTAATTTTTCTATTTCTCCAACTTGATGGATGTAAGCTATATATATGCGATTGAATCGGCTTTTCAACAAGTAAGACCTCCTTTTTTCCTGGAAATCTTACAAAATTTGTTGAAAAATCAGCCCCATGTTTTCCAACTATAATTTCAAAAATCTTTCTATTATCTTTGTCAAAAAGTGAAAGAAAAATCCCATTTTTATCATCAACATTATAATAGGGATATTCGGATTCACTTTTTCCATAAACTTTACCCTTAAGTGAACTTAAATTCTCAATTAAACGTACGATCATTTCCTTATCAGCTGTTCTTGGGTGATTCTCCTCCATTACCACCCAGGTTCCATCTAATTTCTTTAGTTCAAGCTTTTCTTCTCCTCTTTTAAAAGTAATTTTTGCTATGTTTTCTTCTTTAAACACACCTGAAACCTCGATCTCTTTTGGTAACCTACCCCTTTTAAAAGCTGGACTTTCTGTAATTACTGTCAATATAAGCAGAATTATGAAGGTAACACCAAGGAATTTAAGATGTTTTTCTATCATTTTTTTCCTCCTTTGTTTCAACTTTTTCCTCCATGTATTTTCTCTTTTTCATCCTTCTAATAGAAAACCTTATCATTCCGAAGACAATAACGAGTATCGGTATTCCAAAGGTCATTCCGTTTTGAAGCAGGAATTTTTGGAAAGCGTTTAAGGGAGCTATTGGTCTTTCCTTTATTTCTCTTGCCTTTATCTGAGTTAGGTCTTTACCGAGTGTTAAGGTGTTTACCATATTCATAAAAAAGAGTCCATTGTCTCTATACATTGTGACAAAGTTATCTTCAAGAAACATGGAGTTTCCTACAAAGATTATAGTGTTTTCATCTTTTGCTTCCTTTAAAAAGCCAGCTGTATCACTTGGAGTTAAATCTGTCCAATTTTTAAAAAGATTAGTGTCAGAGCCAAAAACTGACTTAAATTTAGCTCTTACTAAGAGAGCAAAAAGGTGTCTTTTTGTCTCACCTGGAAGAGGTGGGGGCTCTTGAATGAAGGGATGAATGGAAAAGTTACCATCTTTCCTGTATGCTCTATCAGTACTTGTTATTATTTGGTTGTGTATTTAAATTTCTTATCTTTATTTTCTAATGTATCTATTGCAGAAGGCCAAAACAGTACAAGTTGTGTGAGGTCGCGAGCAAAGTGATGTTTAACGCCCTTTGGCATGATCTTTACAAAGTAGTGATAGGGCACATAGACAATTCTCTGTCCTGTCATAATAGGAATAAAGGGTATAGTTGGATCTTTAACAATATTTGGTTTAAGGTAAATACCGTAGTTTTTTAGAAATTCAAGATCCTTTTCAAAAAGAGGTTTAGCTATAAATTTTTCATAGTCTATTTCAACTGGTTGCAAAAAGAAAATAACTTTTCCGCCCCTTATTATAAATTGGTCTAAGTTATAAAGTTCCTTTGGAGTAAGTTTTTTATTTCCAAAGACTAAAAGAACACTTACATCATCGGGAATTTTGCCTATAAGCGACAAAATTCTAATATTAAAGATTTTTTCAAGCTCTCTTCTGACTAATGAATAATTTTCCTGTTTCTGACCAAGAAATAAAAGTCCAACAGTTTTTATATTTTCAGCCTCTATTAATTTAAGAATTTTTGAAGTAAGATCGTACTCAAGGTTCTCTGTTTCGGTAATAACAGGTATAATTTCTTTCTTGTCCCTATAAAATATAGCAAGTCCAAAGTTACCGTTAACAACCTTAACCTGATCCTTTTCAACTACATTGAAAGTTATTTCTGGTATACCAATTCTTCTTACCTTTAATTCTATATCCTTGTTTTTATCAGGATAATAAACAGCATACTTTAAAAGTCCTCTTGAGTAGTTTCTATACTCTTCAAGTAAATCAAAAAGATCCTGTTTATGTGGATTCATTTCAGCAGGAAGTTTACTTGACATATAAACTTCTATATTCAGGTAGTCCTTAAGACTTCTTAAAACTTCTTTGGAAACGGGATGGAGAGTATATATCTTTTTCTGTGAGAGATCGATTCTATAAACAAAGTTTTTTAAAAATATGTTTAAAAGAAAAATATTAAGGAGTGCTAAGACTCCACAGGCCAAATATAATTTATTTTTTTTCATCTTGCTACCTCCAGATGTAAATAGTTAGCGTATAAAAAAAATACTATAAAAGAAAGATAATAGATGACATCTCTAAGATCAATTACACCTCTTGCGATACTTTCAAAGTGGGTTTTAATAGAAAGGGTTGAAAAAAGCTCTGCCCAAAAGCCCGTAAGAAAAGATATGATAATTTCTTCGCCAATTATATATAAAAGAAAAGAGAGTGAAGCAGCTAAAATAAAGGCTACAATTTGGTTCCTCGTGAATCCAGAAAGAAACATCCCAAGTGAAATCAAAGTTGACCCTAAAAGAAAAGAACCGATGTATCCTGAAATAACGCTACCCCAGTCTAAATTACCTAAAAAGGAAAGAACAATGGGTAGTGGGAGTGTTAAAAGTAAAGATATTCCGAAAAAAGAGACTGCTGCAAGAAACTTTCCAAGTATTATTTCTTCAGTTCTTAGAGGCAAAGAAAAGAGGATCTCAAGAGTTCCAAGTTTTTTTTCTTCGGCCCAAAGTCTCATAGTTATAGCAGGAATAAAAATTATAAAAAGAACAGGGAACATTGAAAACATTGGTCTTAAATCTGCTTCAGGCATCAGGAAGAAACCTCTAAAAAATAGCCAAAAATTAAGACCGATGAATACGACAAGCCAAAGATACCCTATAGTTGAATTAAAATATGTAAGGAATTCTTTTACAAATATTGCTTTAATCCCTCTCACTTTTTTCCTCCTTAGTTAATTCAACAAAAATTTCTTCAAGTCCAAGAGATTTTGAATAGAGCTCTAAAATTAAGAATCTGTTTTCGTAAGCAAATTTGGCAAATTTTTCTTTAGCATCACCATCATCCTTTGGAATAAATTTACCGTGAATACCATCCTCTTTCCTTTCAATTTCATAGGAAGCAATAAAATCTAACTTACTAATTTTTTCTCTTATTTCTCTTTCGTCTCCCTTTAAAACAAAATTTATTTCTTTGGATTTAAATTTTCTTGAGAGCTCATAGGGTTTTCCTTCAGCTCTTATTATTCCCTTGTGAATTATAATAACTCTTGAAGCGAGCATCTCTACTTCTGGAAGAATGTGGGTTGAAAGGAGAATCGTTTTTTCTTTAGATAGCTCCTTAATTAAATTTCTTATCTCAATGATTTGTACTGGATCGAGCCCTGTGGTAGGTTCATCCATTATCAGGGCATCTGGGTCATGTAACAGGGCTTGTGCTATGCCTACTCTTTGTCTATAACCTTTAGATAGTTCTCCTATGGGCTTTTCCCATACTTCTTTTATCTGGGTTTTTTCCATTACCTCTTCAAGTCTTTTCTTTTTGTCTTTTATGCCTCTTGCGTCTGCGCAAAAGCTTAGGTACTCTCTTGGAGTTAGATCGGTGTAAAGGGGGTTATCTTCTGGGAGGTATCCTAGTTTTCTTTTGCAGTATAGGGGGTCTTCGTGTAACTTTTTTCCGTCGATGATTACTTCTCCCTTTGTTGGGTATAGGTAGCCTGTTATTATTCTTAGGGTTGTTGTTTTACCTGCTCCGTTTGGCCCTAAAAATCCCAGGATTTCGCCTTTTTCTACGTTGAAGGATATTCCTTGGATAGCAGGTTCATCGCCGTAGTATTTATAAAGGTTAATGACTTCGATCATTTAGTTTTAGTTTGGCGGAGGGTGTGGGACTCGAACCCACAATCCCGATTTAGTCGGGATATCGGATTTCAAATCCGACGCCTTGCCAGTTCGGCCAACCCTCCTTAAAGGAGAAGTCTCTGATTATTTATATTATAACTATTTTAGGGTGACTATTCAAGGGAGTAGGGTGTCTTATAAAGGGTTGGGACCGGTTATTGGGGAGTGCCGGGGGCGGGACTTGAACCCGCACGAGATTACTCTCACCTGGCCCTCAACCAAGCGCGTCTGCCAATTCCGCCACCCCGGCGCTATTAATAAATAATAATTAATTTCTTGAGGAATTTTCAACCTTCTTTTTCTTAAGATTTTATATGTACTTCTCTGAAAAACAATCAAGAGGAACTGAATTTAAAATAAAAATACAAAAGGTACTCTTTAGAAAAAAAACTAAATATCAACTTGTAGAAATCTTCGAGAGTTTAGATTGGGGTAAAGTTCTTGCTATTGATTCACTTTTTATGGTAACTGAAAAGGATGAGTTCTTTTACCATGAATCTTTAGTTCATCCCTTGCTTTCAACTATAAAAGAGCCCTCAGAAGTTTTAATAATAGGGGGTGGGGATGGAGGAGCTTTAAAAGAAGTGCTTAAACATCCGGTAAAAAAGATTATTCAGGTTGAAATCGATGAGGAGGTCTTTAAAGCTTGCAGAGACTTTTTTCCATGGGCTAAAAAGGCTTATAAAGATAAAAGAGTCAATTTAATCTTTGAGGATGCAAGGGATTTTGTTAAAAAAACAAAGAAAAAATTTGATGTCATAATTCTTGACACCTCTGACCCAGTAGGACCTGCAAAAGTTTTTTATACCGAAGAATTCTACGATAATTTGAAAAAAATCTTAAAAAGAAATGGTGGAATTTCTCTTCAAGCTGAATCTCCTATATTTCATTTAAAAATTATAAAAAGACTATATAACATACTGAAAAAGAAGTTTAAGAGCGTTTTTCCCTATCTCTCACCGATGCCTACTTATCCAGGGGGTCTTTGGCTTTATTTTCTTGTTTTTAAAACAAAAAGGAGCAATCTAAAACCAATAAGAATACCAAAAGAAACTAAATATTATAATAGAGATATCCATGAGGGTTGCTTTAAAATACCAGAATTTTTAAAAAAACACCTTAAAATTTTATAATTAAATAAGGAGGTAAGCTATGAAATTCTTTCTCTATTTTTTTATTTTTGTAAAATTTGTGGAAGTTGAGGTTTTTGAGGTAATTCCACAGGGAGGAGGTGGCTATACCCTGGTTTTAAGGAAAGTAAACTCTGAATCCTTACTTTTCATATCAATAGGAGAAAATGAAGGCCTATCTATAATAAGGGCATTAAATAAGGTTAACCTAAAAAGACCCCTTACCTATGATTTAATGAAAAATATAATTTATAAACTTGGTGCCAAGGTAGAAAAGGTTACTATAGATAAATTTGAAAAAGATACTTATTTTGCAAGTATTCATCTAAGACAGGGAAATAGAAAGATAGTCGTTGATGCAAGACCATCTGACGCAATAAACCTTGCTATCAGAGAAAAAGTAAAAATATACGTTAATGAAAAAGTTTTTGAAAAAATGAAAATTGATTTAGAAAAGAAAGAAGAAAAGGAAGGAATAAGACTTTAAAAGTAAAATTTATCCGCTTTCATAGTAAAAACCAATAGATGAAGTTAAAAGAAGTTGTAATACTTTCTAAAAGATTAAGCGAAATTTCTAGTATAAAAGAAAAGATTAACTTACTTTTAGATTTTTTCAGTAAATTAAAGAAAGAAGAATTTAAGATAGCAATATCACTTTTGATAGGGAAGGCTCCCTATGGAAAACTACAGCTCGGTTTAAAAAGTCTCAGCAATTTTTTTTCTCTAAAAGAGGGAGAAGATAGTGTTGAACTTTTGGAAATAGATAATATTTTAAAAGAGTTAAGTAAAATAAAGGGAGCTGGATCTCAGAGAAGAAAATTAAATATAGTTTACAATCTCTTTAGAAAACTCAGTCAAATTGAGAGAGAGTTCTTTTTGCTCTTTATAATTGGAGAGGTAAGACAGGGTGTTTCAAAGGGGATACTAAAGAAAGCAATCTCAAAATTTTTAAATATAAAAGAAGAAGAAATCGACGAAATTTCACTAAGAAGAGGAGATTTTCTAGATATGGTAGATAATTTATTAAGCTTAGAGTTTGAGACCCTAAAAGAGTTTTCTTTTCAAGTATTTAAACCCTTTTTATCTATGTTAGGTGTAATCATACATACACTGGAGGATCTTCCAAAGGGAAGTTATGCAGTGGAATACAAGGTTGACGGAATAAGAATTCAGGTTCACAAAAAGGGTAACGATGTTAGGATTTTTTCAAGGAATCTTAGAGATATAACTACGAATCTTTTAGAAATAAAGGAGATTATTAAAAATTGGAATGGTGATTTTGTTTTAGATGGCGAAGCCGTTGTTTTTGATAGGGAAAACAGAATAATTCCCTTTCAGGACATAATAAGTATAGTAGCAAGAAAAAAGAGGGAAAAGGTCTCATCAATAAAACCCATCTTTTTTGATATTGTCTATAAAGATGGTGAACAGCTTTTTAAGTATAAAAATTCCGAAAGATGGAAAATATTAAAAGAAACAGTGCCAGAAGATTTTTTGATCAAAAGAATTGAAACTGATAAAAAAGAAGAGATTGAGAGATTCTTTCATCAAAGTATAGAAGAAGGCAATGAGGGTATAATGATAAAAAAGATAGACTCCCCTTATTTTATAGGTTCAAGAAAGAATTACTGGTTTAAATTAAAGAAGGTATATACTTTAGATCTTGTTATTCTGGAGGCAGAGTGGGGACATGGAAGAAGAAAAAACTGGCTTTCTGATTTTTTACTTGGATGCCTTAGTAGAGATGGTAAAAAATTTTTACCACTTGGAAAAACCTTTAAAGGTCTATCAGATAGTGAATTCGAAGAGATAACAAAAATTTTACTTACCAAAAAAATAGAGGAAAAGGAAAATGGTATAGTTGTTAAACCTGAACTTGTTGTGGAAGTGGATTTTTCAGAAATAGTTAGATCACCTTTTTATGAAAGTGGATATGCCCTAAGATTTGCAAGAATAAGAAGAATAAGAAGTGATAAAGATGTAAATGATATAGCGAAAATTGATGATATTGAAAGTATTTTTAAAGAATTCAGGAGGAAAAAAGGAGATCTAGTTTAAGACAGCTCTCTTACATTTAACTTTTATCTCGTGCTCTCTCATTTTTCTACCTGTTAATTTGCATAGATGTTTTTTATCAGAGTCTGGGAACGCATCTTTTATAAAGTTTTTGCAGTTTATACACATAGGCGAAATTTTTATTATTCTCTTATCCTGTAATTCAGTAATTATTTTAATTAGTATCTTAAAAATTTCTATTTTTTCTTCCTTTGTTAAGTTTTTTAAACTTTTTAAAATTTCCTTTCGATAGTGTAGAAGAATTTTTCTTAAGAGAGCCCTCCCCTTTTCAGTTAAACTTAAAAATTTATACCTTCTATCACCTAGATCTTTTTCCTCAACTATTATATTTTTTTCAATTAAAACTCTAAGAGAATCTGATAAGGTTGCCCTTTTAACTCCAAGCTCCTCCGATATTATTGAAGGTAACCTTCTCTCCTTTTGATTTTCCGAAATAAAAAGTATTACTTGAATACCAAGTGGCGAAATATCTATGTCCTTAGAAGTATCCCAAAGTAAAGACTTGTAGAGATTAACTAACTTCTCAAAAACATATATTATTTTTACATCAATGCTATTCATATTAAACAAAACTTACAACTTTTATTGTAAGGACTTCTAATTATTTATATTATAAACTAAGATGAGTCTTCCTCAAAAAGTTTAATTATTTCGTCTTTTCTGAAACTTCTTTGAAACTCCCTTTTTATAGTACCATTTTTTAAAAACAAAATCCTATCAGAAATCTCAATTGCAAAATCTACATCATGAGTTGCAATCACTATTGTTCCTTTTAAATCCTTTATTAACTTCATAAACTTTCTCCTTGCTAAGGGTGAAAGCCCAAGAGTAGGCTCATCCAAAAGAAATATTTCAGGCTCATAAGAAAGTAAACTGGCAAGAGATACCCTCTTTTTTTCACCATATGAAAGATGATGGGATACCTTATTTTCAAAATCTTTTAGCCCAACCCTGTTTAAGGAATTTCTAACTATCTCATCTAAGTTTCCCTTTATTTTGTAATTCTTTGCACCAAAAGCTACATCATCGTAAACTCTTGGCATAAAAAGTGAATCATCTGGATTTTCAAATAAAAAACCAATCTTTCTTCTTAAACTTTCCTTAAAATCTTCACCATCAATTAAAACTTTTCCCCTAAATTTTAAAAGTCCACAGATACATAAAAGTAAAGTAGTTTTACCAGACCCGTTTTCTCCTATTATACTTATCCTCTCATTTTCAAAAATCTTTAAGTTTATATCTTTAAGCACATCCTCCTTTTCTTCATAAGAAAAACTCAAGTTTATAGTCTCTATCTTAACTTTTCTATACTCCATCCCCTTGAAATCATCGCCTTTAATACTTTCTCCGATCTTTCATAAGATCTCAAGAACAAAAAACCAGATAGTATAAGATAGCTTTTAAAGTCAGGCCTTTTCCCCTTTGAAACCATTGATCTTTTCATTCTTAAAAACTCATCTTCCAGTATAAAAAAGTAGCGATACAGAAAGGATAAAATAAGAGAAATCAATTTTCCGTGTGGGGCCCTTTCAAGAAGTTTTATAAATTCCTCAATTTTAGTAACTGATAGAAAAAAAATTATACTAAAAACAGAAAGTATTGACCTTACTATGGCAAAAAAAAATTGTGTTAAACTTTTATTGCTCAAAAGTGAGAGAAAAAAAATAACCATCAAAAATGGCGTGATTAACATAACTCTCTTTAAAAGATAAAGAGGAGGAACCTTTGATATGAAAAGGAAGGTTAATAGGATCAGAAAAATGACAAGATAAAAATATAAATTAGGAGGAAAAGCAATCAAGATGGAAAGTAAAAATATTAGGACTAAAAGTTTAATACGAGCGGGAAGGTTCTGCAAAAAACCTTTTTCATAAGCAAATTGATCAATAAATTTGTGTTTCATATCTTTTCGATTTCTAAAAGTTTAGGCTTTAACTTTTTTATAAAATTAAAGAGAAAAACTGTAAAAATCCCTTCAAGCGAACCAGAGATTGCATGAGAAAAGATAATTATAAAGGCACTTTTTTGAAAAGAAATTTTCCCCGAAAAGTGAAGTTCTAACGCTACAAGTAAACTTCCAATGAGAATAGTTAAGAGTGCCACAAAAAATATAACAACATTTTCAAATTTAAGTAAAATTCTTGTTAAAAATTTATAAAGGTAAAAGCCTAAGATACAACCTAAAAAGGCAATGTTTAGTGCATTTGCACCGAGTGTAAGGATTCCTCCGTGAGAAAGTAGTAGAGCCTGAAGTAATAGAGATAAAAAATTTATAAAAAATGCTGAAAATGGACCAAGAATAAGAGAGATAAAGAAACTTCCCTGTAGGTGAACCGAAGTTCCAAAGGGTAAGGGAAAACTTATGCTACTTAATAAAAAAACATAGGCCGCTGAAAGACCTAAAAGGGGTACCTTTTCCGCCTCTATTTTTTTTAATATTTTTTTTCCAGAATAAAAAAAAGTTAAATAGGAAACTGCACTCGTAACAGCAAGTGTCTTTGCATCTAAAAAACCATCAGGAATGTGCATTCTTCAGTTTTCTATAGGCAAGAATATAAAATATAGATCCAGAAAACATAAGTATAATTCCAAGACCTAGGATTAGTCTTGATTCAAACGTAGCTTTACTTTTCAGAAAAATTAACTCCTCTAAATTTTCGACCACGATTTCTTTGACTATCCCATGCCCCATACCATCATCCACCTCTATTTTCCATTTTCCCTTTTCGTTTGGTAAAAATAGTGCCCTTCCTTCCCTGTCAAGCATCCCTTGTGAGAATATTTTTCCATCCGGAGAATAAATTTTATATTCTGCAAAGGATAGAGGCGTTCTATCCTCGTAAAAAAATCTTATACCACTTGCTCCCTTAAAAAACTCAAAACTAACTCCATGTGAAAAGATACTTATCGCGAGTAGAAAGTTAACGTGCATACTCTATCTTTTTCTCTTTTTATTATTAAATTGAGTCCCTTTTTAGACTTATAAAGGTTTTTGAACCGACCCTTTCCCTTTTCGTTTAAGAATTCATAGTTAGATGGTGAAAATTTAATCTCTCCTTCCTTAAAGTCAAAGTTTTCCAACTTAATTTCAAAGTCGTATCCTAAATTCTTAAACTCGGTAATTTTCTCTAAGTAAAAGTAACTTTTACCTATGTAAAGAACCTCTTCACCTTTTGAAAGGGTAAAAAAAACAAGATAGGTTCCCTTTTCCGAGGGTGTAAACTCAGAGACTATATAATTTTTTTCTCTTTTGTACTCAAGTTTAACCTCTTCGCCGGATGGTTTTATTACCTTAAATTCTTTAATAAGGTTTTCTCTTGGCGCTATCTCTGACTCAAATAATTTATGTCCCCCCTTTATAAATAACTCTATCTTCTCGTTTTCCTTAGGATAAGGATTTGAAATTTCAATCCAAAAGTCATGAGAATATAAAAGACCAAGAGTTACTAAAATAAGGCTTACTCCTCTCATTTTTAGCACAGGGGTTTAGAATATATACTTAGAATATATACATTAAAGAGACATTAGCTCTAAGATGAGTTGTGTTTTTATTTCCAAATCCAATACCTGTTTTTATTATAGAACGTTCAATGGGGAAATAGAGGGCTGGTAGGAAAAATAGGGCTCCCTCGTAGTCTCCGAGGATTTCAATTCCACCAGCAATACCATGGGGATCAGCAGAAAGTGGATTTTTGATTCCTAAGGCCCACTCTCTTATAAGTTCATCTCCCTCCCTGGCAAAAGAAAAATTAACTGATATATTTGAGTGAGTTAGAAAGTTTTTACTTAGTATTATCTCTCCCTCAAAGACTTCTTTACTGTCAAGATATAATCTACTTCTGTAAAATGGAACCTCGTAGGAAAAAAGAAGAGCTAAATTTAAGAGTCCGAAACTTTTGAATCTTATCTGGAGAGAAAAGTTGGCTGCCTCAATCATAGGTGAAAGTTCGGCTCTATCTTTCACATAAGCTTTTCCGAATTTTGCAAAGTGTGTATGAACTCCAAACATTATATGGTCTGTTATCCCATAGGAAAGGCCAGGAGTGAGTTCCCAATGGTCATAATCTGAGCTGTCTCTATTTTCGACGTAGTAATCGTATATCAGATGAAAGATTTTTTCATTTTTTGCACAGGTATTGTAAGACTCTACTGCTATGTATTCTTTAGAGTGGTGAGCGTAAATTGTAAGAGCACCTAAGAGAAGAATTAATTTTTTCATTGAGATTCTCCTTATTAATTTAGGTTGTAATTATAGCACAGATCAGTTAAAATTTTCATTTAAAATTCCAATTCAATAAAAAATTAATTTAGATGAATGTAAGGAAAAATTTAAATATTTCTCTTGTTGAAGGAGTTGTATCTGGTATTCATTTTGGAATATCTAATGGTGTTTTTATAACTGCCTTTGCTGTAAAAATAGGTGCTTTAGCTCATGAAGTTGCTTTTATGAGTTCTCTTTTTAATATCTCCTTTATTTTTACTTTTATTTCAATTTTCTTTCTTTCGATTTTAAAAAGACCTATGATCATTGCTGGAGTAACAGGTTTTATATCAAGGGGTATATGGGGCATTTTTCTCTTTGAAATTTTCTGGAATGTAAAAATTCTTTTTTTAATAATATTTATTTCAGGGATTTTTTTAAACGTTTCTTCTACAGCTTGGAGTTTTTGGTTTGCAAATATTTTGAAAAAAGTCGAACATGGAAGGGGCGAATACCTCGGAACAAGACTAGGCGTTATAACACTTTTTCAATCAGTCTCATTTTTTATTGTTGGTTTAATTTTTGAAAAAGTGGGCTTTAAATCTCTTTTTCTTATCCTTTTTTTACTTTCAATCCTCTCTTTAATTCTGTACTTTTTTCAGGATGAAATTAAGATAGAAGAAAAGTTCAATTTAAAAACCTATTTAAAAGAAATAATAACTGACAGGGATTTTAAAGTATTCATTACCTACATTTTTATTTTCAACGTTTTAATAAATGTAACAGCCCCCATGTTTGGTTACTATGCAGTCAAGTATATGAAGTTAAGGAATTTTGAGATAGCCCTATGGACTGTATCTATGGGACTTGGAAGTGCAATTTTCCAGCCCTTTTGGGGCAAGTTCATAGAAAAAATTTCTCCACGAGCTACCTTAAAAATAAATCTATTTTTCATCACAACTATTCCATTAATTTGGATAATAAGACCTCCTTGGATGTGGTACTTTATATACCTTGACGGCTTTTTAAGTACCTTTGGCTGGTCAGGAATAAATCTTGCTCACTCCTACATTAATTTGATGCTTATTAAAAACCCAATATACCAAATCGTCTTTCTCACTATTGGAGGAACGGGAAGTTTCATAGGAAATAACATTGGAGGCCTCTTTGTGAAGTGTTTTAAAAGCGAAGAATTGGGAATTAAATTTTCCTTTTTTCTCTCCTCTCTTTTCAGATTTCTTATTGCTCTTTACTTACCTAAATTCAATGTAGGAAAAATTATACCAACAAAAAAGGCAATGCTTTTTATCGTAAAGTATCTTCTGTCAAAATTTTTAACAAGATAAGTTATCAGAATATATCAATGTTTGGAGGAGAAACTATATGTATAAGAAGAGCAGATTTGTTTTTTGAACGATTTTCAAAAAAGTGCACCTTATCAGGATGAAAATAGTAGCTTTCACCTCTTAACACTTTTAATCTCCTTTTACCTAACTGAAAAAAAACTGCACCTTTCAAAACAAATCCACCTTCTTCTCCTTCATGAGGAGTCTCAGGTCTTGTTGAAGTAAAGGGAGGAATCTCAACCTTTAATATATCAAAAGACTTATTACCTCCAAAGGGTGTTAACAGCAATATTTTTACGTTCTCTTTCTCTATGTACTTATAGTTTAGTTTACTAAACTTAAATAGGAGACCCTTTTCCTCTTTTTCAAAAAATTCAGAGAAAGTTAGACCTAAAGCATCAAGTATGTTTTTAAAAGTTGAAATAGTAGGAGTTATTTTACCTCTTTCAATTTGAGAAAGTGCAGACTTTGTAATTCCAGATCTTAAGGCAAGTTCACTCAGAGTAATTCCATCTGCCTTCCTTAACTTTCTTATTTTCTCTCCAATTTCTTTTTCAAAAGACATATAATATTTTAAAGTTTTCCACAGACTCTTGACAAACTGTTTTTTTTGTTTTATTATTATTAACTGAAAATTTTGTTAAGTAAAATATAACTTTGAGAAGGGGAACATGGAAACAAAAAGGGAGGAAAAAAATAAGGAAACTTTGAGGGGGGAAGAACCTCCCCCTTTAGCGGCTCTCTCAGTAGATACTGAGGAGAAATACTTTTGGCAGAGGTACCCCCTATATAGAGATATTCCCCCTGAAGTTTTCTACGATTGGAAATGGCAAATCAAAAATCTAATTAGAACACCCGAAAAGCTCTTTGAGGCCTTCCCCTTTCTAAGCGAAAAAGAAAAAAGAGAAATAAGATTAGTTGCAAGAAGCTATCCTATTCTTATTTCACCCTACTACCTTTCACTTATAGACCCTGATAATCCAGATGATCCAATAAGAAAGCAAGCTATACCCACAATTCTTGAGATTAAAGATAAAACGGGAGTAAGGGATCCCCTTGAAGAAGAGGAAGATGAAGCTGCCCCTGGACTTATCCATAGATATCCCGATAGGGCACTTTTAATTACCACAAACTTTTGCACAACTTACTGTAGACATTGTACACGAAAGAGATTACTTGGAAAAGGTGGAACTGTTAGGGTCTATAATGAGTTTAATAAAGTAACAGATTATTTAAGTAAACATCCCGAGATTAACGAAATTATACTTTCGGGTGGTGATCCATTGACACTACCTCTCCTTAAGTTAAAGTTTATTCTTGATGAACTAAGTAAAGTACCTACAATACAAATAGTCAGAATAGGTTCAAGAGTTCCTGTAACTCTTCCTATGAGACTCTTTGATGAGGAACTTTTAAAACTTCTTTCAAGTTATGATTTTCTGTGGCTCAACACTCACTTCAATCATCCAAATGAAATTACAGAACTTTCAAAAAAGGCAGTTTTAAATCTTTTAAAGTGCGGTATACCAGTAAATAACCAAACTGTTCTTTTAAAGGGAGTAAACGATAACGTGGAAATCATGAGAGAGCTTTTAAAAGGTCTACTAAGAATAAAGGTAAGACCCTATTATCTTTTCCACTGTGACCCTACAAAGGGTGTATCTCACTTTAGAACCTCAGTTTATAAAGGAATAGAAATAATGGAAGCTTTAAAGGGACATATTTCAGGACTTGCAATACCTACCTACGTTGTAGATGCACCCCACGGGGGAGGAAAAATCCCTATTATGCCAAACTACATCATATCACTCTCTGACAATAAAATTATTTTGCGAAATTATGAAGGTATGATAGTTTCCTACTCCTGGAATAACGAGGAAAAAGAGGAAAATCTAAACTCGTTCGTTAAGGAAGGGGTATACGGACTAATCAAGGGAGAGGGAAAGTATCTAGTTCCAGAGGGTTTAAATAGGATAGAAAGAAGGAGAAGTAGAAAGTAGTCAAAAATTTAGAGCTAGAAGCTAAGGTTATGAAGATAGGAATCGCCTTTGATCTTAAACCTAAAGAAGTGCCTTCTTTTTTACCTGAGGATATCTTTGAGGAATTCGATTCAGAGCAAACTATTGAATCAATAGGAAAGGCTCTTAAAAATCTCGGATTTGAGGTCTTTTATCTTGGTAGTGGAAAAGCCTTTATCGAAAAAATCTTAGTAAATAAGCCTGATTTTGTGTTTAACATAGCTGAGGGTTTTGGTACAAGATCAAGAGAGGGACACATTCCCTCTATCTGTGAAGTTTTCAACATACCCTATTCTGGCTCTGATCCCTTAGCCCTGAACGTAACTCTTGATAAGGAACTTTGTAAGAGATTTGCCAAATCCCTAAACATTAGAACCCCTTACTTTAAGGTAATTAAAAGTAAAAAAGACGTTAAAAACTTTAAGTTTAATAAGTTCCCCTGTGTTTTAAAACTAAAAAACGAAGGATCTAGTATCGGTCTCAGGCTTTCATCAAAAGTAAACAGCTTAGAGGAGCTAAAAGATAAAGCTTTAGAACTTTTTGAACTTTATAATGAGGAAATCCTTGTAGAAAAATTCATCGCTGGAAAAGAGATTACAGTTGGAATTATAGGGAATAAAAGGATCAAATTTTTAGGTTTCATGGAAATAAGACCTAAAAAGCTTGAACTTCCTAATTTTCTCTACTCTCTTGAGATAAAGAGAAACTTTAGGGAAGAGGTAGAATATATTGTACCCCCTGAAATACCGGGGGAGACATTAAAGGAAATAAAAAGATACGTTCTTAAGTTATTTAGATATTTAAATTTAAGGGATTTTGCAAGATTTGATTTTAGATTAGATGAGGATTTAAAGCCATATTTTCTTGAGATTAATCCACTTCCAGGATTAAATCCTGAAACAAGTGATTTTCCTATAATGGTTTATAAAAGTGGACTTACTTACGATGAAATAATAAAAATGATACTATACAGTGCCTTTGAAAGATACGGTATTAAAAAAAAATAAAATGAGAGTTTGTATACTTTTTAATACCTCACGATATATCGGTAGACCTGATATAGAAAGTGTTTATGATGAGGTTAATATGGTTAAAGAAGCTCTAAAGCAATTGTCCTATGACTATTTTCTTCTTCCTGTCGACAGAAGCTATCAATGGATAGATAGGTTAAAGGAAAGGGATTTCGATGTTGTTTTTAATCTCTGTGAAGATTTTGATGGCAATCCAGAGGGGGAAAGTTGGGTTGCTGGAATTCTTGAAACACTTAGTATTCCATATACGGGCTCACCTCCAACAAGTCTATCTATCTGTTTGGATAAGATAAAAGCAAAAATCTTGGTTTCCTTTCACGGCATAAAAACTCCATCATTTTTTTTGCCCAATTCAGATAACATTAAATTCTTACCTCTAATTTTAAAACCTATAAGATGTGATGCAAGTCTACATATTGAGAAAAAAAATGTAATTTATAAAGTAGAAGATTACTTTAAATTTTTAGAGGAGGTAAAGAATTTAAATGTTGAGTTCTTTGCTGAAGAATACATAGATGGAAGAGAGTTTAATGTTTCTATCTTTGACGATAAAGTGATAGGAATAGGAGAGGTTGTCTTTAAAACAAATCCAAAAGTCTTAACTTATAGTTCAAAATGGAACAAAAAAAGCAAAGAGTACCTTTTAACTCCAGTCATTTATCCTGCAAAACTGGATGAGGACAAAAAGAGGGAAATTGAAAATCTTTCGCTTAAAGTTTTTAAAATACTTGAAATGAGAGACTACGGAAGAGTAGATCTAAGGATGGATGAAAGTGGTACAGTCTATTTTATTGAAGCAAACCCCAATCCGGATGTATCTTACAACTCTGGTTTCTATAGAGCCCTAAAATACGCTGGCATTTCTTACGCTAACTTTGTTAAAAGGCTAATTGAGAAGGCCTTGACAAGAAGCGAGTGAAATTAGAGGAATTAAAAGTAAAAAAGATTTCTAATGAACATAGGCATTTTGTTGAAGACATAGTTAATAAAACTCAAGATTTTTCGGAAAAAGATAAAAAAACATGTCTCAATGTTTTTGATGGAATAGAAAAGGGTGAGTATGAGGGGTTAGGAGTATTCAAAGGTGAGAAGCTCACAGGATTTATACTATTTACAGAGAATTCTCTTGCAGACTCTGTTATTGAACTTTTATGGATAGCAGTTGATCCAGATTTTTATGGAAAGGGTGTAGCACAAATCCTCTGGGATGAATTTTTTAAAGAGGTTAAAAAGAGAAACGCAAGATTGATTGTCTTAGAAACTCAACCCAGACATAAAAGGGCTAGGGCATTTTATAGGAAAATCGGATTTGAAAAGGAAGCGGAAATTAGAGATTTTTATGCAGAGGGGGAACCTAAAGAGATCTGGGTAAAAAGAATTTAGCTCTGAGTAAACTTAGAACTTTTCACTTTTTATAAAAGAGTATAATCTATAGATTCCATTGTCCCATCTCCATACATTTACCAGCATTAAGCCAAAAATCATAATATAGGGATTTTTAAAGATCTCTGTTAAGATGGAAAAAATAAATATGACAAAAACAACAATATCTCTTGTATCTCTTACCAAATGTCTTTTGAAACCCTTTGTATTTTTAACTATGAATTGGGTAATAAGTCTAGTTGCTATTGTCAATGAAACAGTAAAGAGAATAAGTGTGTTGCTTATTTTATACTTAGTAAGGGATAAACCAAAAGAGAAAGCAGCAATAGAGTCGACTATATAATCACACACAGTATCTAAAAGTGCTCCACCTTGTGAACTTAATTTTTTCTTTCTTGCAATCTCTCCATCAACACCGTCAAAAATTGATGCAAGTTGATAAAAGAGGCCAGTTAAAAAGATGTTTTTAATAATTCCGGATATTATAAGTAGACTCGAAAATATAAAAAGGAAAAAAAGAGTTATTTTGTTAGGGGTAACGTTTGTTTTTATTAAAATTTTTGTAAAAAGAGAGGATATGTACCTGTTTAGACGTTTAGAAATTATTCCATCCTTTGGTTTTGAGTCTGGGTGTGCCTTAAACAATATCATTTTCTTCTAAGTCCTTTAATATTAATTTTAAAGATTCTTCTTCAGATAGTTTAGATGTATCAATTATTAAGGAGTTTGGGGTTATGTTTTTTAGTAAACTGTTATAAAATTCTAGAAGTCTTTCCTCTCCCTTGGGTTCAACAGAACTTCTATCTCTTTCTAATAGAGTCTCAAAGGGCGGATTTAAAAGATAAATCCTATATTTTACTCCCCTTTTTTTTATATATTTTAAAACTTTAGACAACTCTTTTTTGTATGTAAATGAGTAATCGAGAATAAGAGAGTACCCCTCTTTTAGTAATTTTTTAATGATCTCATAGTAAATTTTAAATCTTATTCTATTTTTTTCAAATTTTTTTTTAATTTTGAAGATCTCGTCATATTGAACAAGTACTACTCCTTTTTCTTTGAGGTTTTCAAAAAGCCTCTTAGAGATCGCGGTTTTTCCTGCCCTTGGAGCACCTCTCATAATAATGGCGAATTGAGAATTACTCATAATGAAATCTTAAATTGAATTTTTGTTTAAATTAATTATATACTAAGAAAATAAAAAAGGGGAAACCTATGAAAGCCGTAATAATAATGGGTTCAAAGGCTGACTACGATCATGCAATAAAAATATTTGATAAATTAAAGGGGTTCGGCATAGAGTGTGTTCTAAGGGTTGCTTCGGCTCACAAAACCCCCCTGAAAGTCTTAGAAATCTTAAAAGAATACGAAGATCAAGATGTTGTATTTATTACTGTAGCAGGAAGAAGTAACGCATTAAGTGGATTTGTTGATGCTAACACAACAAAACCATGTATTGCTGCACCGCCTTATAGTGATAAGTTCAGCGGCGCCGATATATTTTCAAGCTTAAGAATGCCCTCTGGTGTAGCACCCCTGACAGTTCTTGAACCTGAGGGAGCTGCTCTAGCCTACCTTAAAAATAATGGCTATGAAAGATAAAAATTTAGAAGAGAGGTTAAAAAAATATAAAGAAGCTAAAATAAAAGAAATTGAAGAATCTGATAGAGAACTTAGAGGGAAATAAGCTATGGGAAGCGTAAAGGATTTAATAGTAATAAAAAAACCAGAATCGAATTTTTCTGGAGTGGGTAGATTTGAGTTTTCTGATAGGTACTCTGTCTTTGATTGGGGAGAAATGCCAGATCAAATAGAGGGCAAAGGAAAAGCCACATGTATAGTAACAGCTTACTTTTTTGAAAAACTTGAGGAAATAGGTATTAAAACTCACTATTTGGGGCTTTATGAGGACAGCACCTTAAAAAAACTTAAAGATTTAAAGGAACCATGTAACGTCATGGAGATAAAACTTCTAAGAGTTTTAAGACCGGAGATTAAAGAGGGTACCTACGACTACTCAATTTATAAAAAAGAAAAGGGAAACTTTTTAATACCTCTTGAGATAATTTATAGAAATTCGCTTCCTGAAGGTTCGTCAGTTTTTAAAAGGCTAAGAGAAGGTAAGTTGAAACTGGAGGATATCGGTTTAAAGGAAATGCCAAAACCAGGTCATAAACTTGATAGTCCTTTAATTGACGTATCCACAAAACTCGAAATAACAGATAGATACGTTACCTTAAACGAGGCTAAAGAGATTGCAGCCCTGAAAGATGAGGAAATCGAAGAGATAAAGTCTAAAACACTTTTAATAAATAGTTTAATTACCGAGGAAGTAAAGAAAATTAGTCTTTCTAATGAAGATGGGAAATTTGAGTTTGGGTTTGACGAAAATAGGAATTTAATAGTTGTGGACGCTATTGGTACACTTGATGAATGTCGCTTTACCTATGAGGGAATTCATTTAAGTAAAGAAATAGCAAGGATATATTATAGAAAAACAGAGTGGTACGAAGAGGTTGAAAAGGCAAAAGAAAAGGATAGAATAAATTGGAAAAAACACGTCGGAGTTTTACCCCCTAAATTACCTTCCGAACTAAAGAAGATAATAGAGGATATATATAAGGCCTACGCAAACGAACTAACAGAAAGAGAATGGTTCAAAGTAAGACCACTAAAAGAAATTGTTAGGGATTTAAGGGAGTATTTAAGCTAGAAGTAATATAAGATACTCACACCATCCCACCATCGATTTGGATCACACATCCAGTTATGTAAGATGCCTTAGAAGAGGCAAGAAAAGATAAAAGCTCTGCAACTTCTTCTGGTTTTCCAAATCTTTTTAGGGGAATTTGCTCTAAGTATTTCTTTTTCACTTCTTCAGGTAATTTTTCTGTCATAGGTGTTTCGATAAAACCAGGTGCAACTGCAATTACTCTTATATTCCTAGAACCAACCTCTTTTGCAAGTGATTTTGTAAAGGCAATAAGAGCTGCCTTTGAGGCAGAGTAATTACATTGTCCGATATTACCTGTTATCCCCACAACTGATGAAATATTTATAATTACACCTGATTCTTGCTTCATCATCATCTTTACGATCTCTCTTGTTAAGAGAAAGACTCCCCTTAGATTCACGTTAAGTACAAGGTCCCAATCCTCTTCTTTCATCCTTACAAGTAGTGCATCTTTTGTAACACCTGCGTTATTTACAAGAACATCAATCCTTTCGTTCCTTAATCTTACTTCCTGAAGGAATTTATCTATGTCTCCCTTTTTTGATATGTCACCTTTAAAATACCACCCCCTATCCATTATGCTTTCTTCCCAGAAACTTTTAAGCCTTTCTTCGTCTTTGTCAAAAAGGATAACTCTTGCACCATACTCAACGAACTTCTTTGCGGTTGCCTTTCCTATCCCTGAAGAACCACCTGTTATGATAGATGTTTTTCCCTCAAGCATATTTCCCCCCTTTAATTAAAACTAAAACATATAAAAATTTCATTCTAAAAGCCTTACACTCAAAATTTGTTTTTTCATTAGCTTTTTGTATAACTCTTTAATGCTTTTACTACACATCCGGTGCTAGAAGTTGCACCTCTATTGCAATTATTTGCGCAAGTTTGAATGTATTTCTTTTTCACTCGATTTATATTTTAAAAGCAAAAGTATTTGTAACACAAGTTAGATTTTATTTTTTTATAATAAAAAGGTTTTATAATTAAAAAGTTAAATTAGGCTAACAAAGTTAGAAAAATGAAACATTTAAGTTCTTCTTTGGAAGATTATCTTGAGGCAATTTATATTTTGAAAGAAAAGAAGGGATTTGCGAGGGTTTCAGAGATTGCAAATTTCTTGAACGTAAGTATGTCATCTGTCAATTCAGCAATTAAAACTCTTGCGAAAAAGGTAAGAGAGAAGCAAAAAAGATTTATTCAAGAGATCTTACTTTAAAAAAATTTTTGAAAGAAATTTTAAAGGTAAAAGAGAAAAAGACTGAGAAAGACGCTTGTAAGATAGAACATCATATAAGTAAAGAGACGTTAAATAAACTTGCTAAAGTATATAGAGAGTGTAATTAAAGATGATTCTAAGCGAGGTAAAAAAGGAAAAGTTAAAATTGTAGGTTTTTAGGAGGAAAAAAATTTTCAAAGAAGGATGAGTGCTTTAGGAATTTTTTTAAATGATATTGTTGAAATTATTGCAAATAACTATTACGGTTCTGTGATTATAGGTAAAAGGACTTTAAGAGTAGGGATAGGATGGAAAATAGCAAGCAAAATACTTGTAGAAAAAGTAGAGAGTTGAAAAGAGTTGCAATCATAGGGAATCCAAACTCCGGCAAATCAACTATTTTTAACAATTTAACAGGTTTAAATCAGAAAGTCAGAAATTGGTCTGGTGTAACCGTAGAAAAATATGAGGGAGAATTTACCTATAAAGATGAAAAGTTTCATATAGTTGATCTTCCGGGAACATATGGGCTCTATAGTCTTTCTACGGATGAAAAAGTTGCGAGAAGATTTTTGATAGAGGAAAAGCCAGATGCCGTTATAGTAGTAGTTGATTCAACAAATATAGAAAAACATCTTTTTCTTTCAATCGAAACTCTCGAGATGGGACACAATGCAGTTCTTTGTCTTAATATGACTGACCTTGCAAATGAAAAGGGATTAATCATTGACGAAAAAACTCTTTCAAAAATTTTAAAAATACCTTTTATTAAAACAATTGGGAATAAAAATATAGGAACCGAGGATTTAAAAGAAGCAATATATCAGGTAGTTAAAAATAAAGAAGAGAAATTTTGAAAATAGATTATGGAAAAGAAGTTGAGGAGTTACTTGAAAGTTATTAAAAAAGAAATAAAATTTCCTGACTCTTTTCCTGAAAGGGGGGACTTATAAAGATATTTTCAAAGGACGAGGAGGTAATAGAGTTTTTAGGGGAAAAGAAAGAAGTGCTTCAAAGAACAGATAAGATTTCCCATTATCATGTTTACCGTTTTTTTGAATATCTCGTAATTGAAAAAATGGAGTAAGTTAAGGAAGTAGGGAATCTATTTTAGTAAAATTGGCTCCTTAATTTCTCCCATTTTTTCACCCGCAGGTTTTGATAGATGGGAAATTACAGTTGCACTTTTAAGTGGTATTGTGGCAAAAGAACTAGTAGTTGGCACTTTAGGTGTTATCTTTGGCGAAAAGCAGATAGTTACATCACTCAAGAAATTATTTAATCCCTTAACTGCTTACTCCTTTTTACTTATGTCCCTTATTTATACTCCCTGTATAGCAACAATGATAGCAATAAAGAATGAGGTAGGAATCAAGTATTTACTATTAACAATATTTTATACGCTATTTCTCGGGTGGATTGTGGCAGTAGTATTTTATCAAATAGCCTGTTTATTATAGACATCTTTAAAATCAATTCAATTTTAGTCTATAATTTTTATAATTCTTAGAGAATTAAAAGGGAGGATTAAAAGGAGTTAAAAAAATGAATAAAATAAAATATGTAAATCTTAGGCCGGAGGAAATTCCAACGCATTGGTATAACATATTACCAGATTTACCAGAGCCGCTTCCTGAGCCAAAAGATCCACCAGAGGGTGAATCAAGACTAAAAAATTTACCAAAAATGATGCTTGAAGAATGCTTAAAACAAGAGTTCTCAAATGAAAGATGGATAGAAATACCTGAAGAATTGAGATTTTATTATATGCAAGCAGGTAGACCAAGACCACTTTTTAGAGCCTATGCTCTTGAAAAGTATCTTGATACACCAGCGCATCTTTACTATAAGGCAGAATTCTATAGTCCAACCGGCTCTCATAAGGTAAATACCGCACTTGCACAGTGTTACTACGCAAAAAAAGAGGGCTATAGAAGAGTTGTAACAGAAACAGGGGCAGGTCAATGGGGTTCAGCTCTTTCATACGCTGCAAGACTATTTGGATTAAAGTGCACTGTTTATTGGGTCAGAGCAGTTTATAAGTGGAAAACACAAAGAAGAATCTTTATGAAAATGCTCGGAGCAGATGTCTTTGCGTCACCCTCTCCAAATACAGAAACAGGAAGAAAACTTTACGAAAAAAATCCCGATCATCCTGGTTCTCTGGCAATAGCTATATCAGAAGGACTTGAAGATGCCTATAAAAACTCCGATACAGTTTATCTTTTAGGCTCTGTTTTAAATCATGTACTACTTCATCAAACAATAGTAGGTCTTGAAACAAAAAAACAATTTGAATACTTTGGTGAATATCCTGATGTAATAATTTCCTGTCTTGGGGGCGGCTCAAATTTTGGAGGTCTTGCGCTTCCCTTTTATTATGATGTGCTAAAAGAAGGTAAAAAGATAAAGTTTATAGCTGCTCAAAGTGAAGTAGCACCAAACCTTTTAGGAGAATATAGGTATGACTTTGCTGATCACGCAGAAATAACACCGATGCTTAAAATGTATACACTTGGACATAAAAAGGAAATGGATCCGATAAAAGCAGACGGCCTTAGATACCATGGGGCAGCACCAATTTTAAGCCTCTTAAGACACAAGGGTCTCCTTGATGTTAAGGTTTATCCAAAAGATGAAAAGTATGTTTTTGAAAGAGCAAGAGAATTTTTCCAATTAGAGGGATTTCTTCCTGCACCTGAGTCAGCATACAGTATAGCCTGTGCAATTGATGAAGCACTAAAATGTAAGGAAGCAGGAGAAAAGAAAGTAATAGCCTTTAACGTTTCAGGACACGGCTTCCTTGATTTAGATGGTTACGGAGAGGTTCTAGGGATCTAAATAATTATTCTTTTACTATTTCAACTCTTCTATTTTTCGTTCTTCCCTCTTCAGTGTCGTTTGAGGCAACTGGGCAAAGTGGGCCAACACCAAAAGCTTTTAGTCTATCCCTTGAAATACCGTATTTTTTAACGAGTTCCTCAACAACGCTTTGAGCCCTTCTTCTTGATAGATCCATATTGTATTCAAGCTTACCAACATTATCTGTATGACCTACTATATAAACTTTAATTTCAGGATTTTCCTTTAAGAATTTTGCTATTTCCCTTAAAGCGGGTTCTGATTCAGGCTTTATATCTGCCTTGTCAAAATCAAAGTAAATTCCATATATTGCAACATGTCCCTTTTTCATTATTTCTTCCCTTATTTCCTCAGCCCTAATAAGACCGATCTCCATTTCTTTTCTTTCGGCGATTCCCAAAAATACAACAGGGTTATAGTCCCAACCTTCAAGAACTGTAATTGAAACTCCTATATTTTTTTTCTTTGCTGAAATATGAAAGAATTCAGAAGGCTTATTTTCTGTTTGATAAACAGCACGAAATATTTTGTTGTACTTTGATAAAAATTCCCTTATGCCCTTAATTTTTTCTCCCTTACCTATATAGATTATTTCAAAATCTCCTTTTTTCAAAGCATGTTCATAATTTTTAAAGACTTCATAAGTAGATCTTTCTTTAGGACAGTGATACATAATAAAAGTAACTTTACCTTCAAAGAGTTCCTTTTTTGCAGATTCAACATCCTTATCAGCCGAAGACGGGACTGGTCCAGCAAGAAGATATAACCTTTCAAATTCTCTTACCTCATAAATAGCGATTCTTGAACCAGGAAACCTAGAGATTAAAGGGTGATCCTTACTTCCCGGAACATCTCCTGTTTTTGCATAAATAATAAGAGACAAAAAAGCTATGATTTTACTCTTCATAACATTCCTCCTTTAAGCTTTAAATTTTTAGAGATCTAAACATATTTAATTTCATCGTTAAAGACAACAGCTACTAATTCGTTTTTCTTGTTTAAAATGATTAAATCAGCATCATAGCCCTCTTTTAGTTTACCCCTGTTTTCCTCTTCAAAAGAGAATATTCTCGGATTTTCTGTATAGAGCTTTAATGAAGTTTCAAAATTGATCCTCTCGGTAGGAATAGGGTGATTAACAGCTCCTTCTATTCCATACAAAGGTCCTATGGGCATACAATCAGAACCAAAGGAAAGCATAAGGTTTTCAGAAAGTAGCCTGTTAAATGGATTCATATTCCTCCATCTTTTTTCGCCAAGTCTTTTATAGTACATTCCATATTTTTCTTGCCACTCCCTTACAAAATTGGGTTGCATTGATATATATATATTGCTCTTTTTTGCCATCTTTATAATATTTTTATTAACAAGCTCAAAGTGCTCTATTCTATGTCTTAAGCTGTTATGGGAGATCAGTTTATTAAAAACTTTTAAAACAAATTCTATTGCAGCATCTCCTATTGCATGCACAAGAAGCTGTAAGCCTTTGTTTTCTGCATATCTTATAAAACCTTCAAGTTCCTTATCACTAATCAGAAGTTTCCCTCTTTCACCTTTTGAGTCACTATAACTTCTATTTAAAAAGGCAGTCCTTGCCCCTATTGATCCATCAGAAAAAACCTTTATTCCCTTTAATTTCAGAAATCTTCTTTCTTTAAATTTATCCTTTATTTTCTCAAACTCATCAATCTCAACTAAACTTTTTAGAGCAACATATAAGTTCACCCTAATTAAAAAATCTTTTTCATCAAATTCTAAGATGTTTTCAAAATTTCTAAGACCTAATATTTCATGTACCTCTGTTATTCCAAAAGAGAGAGCAATTTCTTGACCCTTAACAAAAGCTCTTTTTATCTCTTCTTTAGAGGGTGGAAAATAGTAATTTAGGTAAAGGGGAACATCTTCTTTCATAACTCCTGTTTCAAAATCAATATTTTTAGCCTCTTTTGATTTTAAAATTTCAAGGGCCTTTGAATTTCCTACAGCAAAATGACCACACACTCTCCTTAAAATTATTGGAACATCTTTTGATATTTTATCAAGCTCTTCTCTTTTAGGAAACTCTTTTTCTTTCCATTTACTTTCATCGAAATCATAAGCAATAACTAAATCTTTCTCTATCTCTAAGATTTTTTTTAAAAATTCGTAAACTTCTTCTTTTGATCTTTTTTCTTTTAAAGAGTGCCTTATGTGAGATAATCCCATCTGAATTAAATGGGTATGAGAATCACAAAAAGAGGGGAAAATTTTTGCGTCTTCAAATGTAAAGTTTGACTCTATCTCTCCCTTTTTATATACCCCCCTAATTTTTTCCCTTTCTATTTTTATAACCTTCTCAGAATCAGCTATTATCACAAACGATCCCTAAGCTCTATGCTCCAAACTTTTCTAACTTTCCAGATAGGGCAAGTAAAAGTGGTAAAAGCTCTTTACCTTTTATAGTCCCGAGATAACCTTTTAAAACTTCTCTTTCATCGAACTTTTTACAATCATCAGGTTCTACAAGTGGTGAATAGATAAGAAGAGGGGTAGGGTGCCATGAATGACTCCTTAAGACTGCTGGTGTAGAGTGGTCAGCTGTTATTGCTATCACATCTGCACCTGCGTTAACTATTTGAGGAATATACCTATCCACATTTTCTATTTCCTTAACTTTACCGTAAAAGTCTCCATCTTCACCCTTTTTGTCGGTTTCTTTGTAGTGAAGATAAACAAAATCGTAATTTTTAAGAGCCTCTGGCAAAATTTTACAAGCCTCTTCAAAACTGTTCACATTTTCAAAAACATCCATTCCAACAAGCTTTGCAAGTCCCTTATACATAGGATAGTAAGCAATTCCACAAGCTTTGAGTTTCCATTTTTCTTCAAAGGTTTCCCAGTCTGGTAGAGTAGAAAATCCCCTTAAAAGAACATAATTTGCTCTTTTTTCATCCTTTAAGATAGAAGCAGCCTTTTTTAAGAAAGTTTCTACTACTCTTTTTGTTTTTTCTGTTTTTTTATCCTTCGCAATAAGCTCAAGAGGTTTTTTGCCTTCTTTTAAGGGATCAGTATCTCTAAGTTCAGGTGAAAGATCTTCGCCCCTTAGAATCAAAACAAATCTGTGTTCTTTTCCCGGATATAGTATAATTTCTACATCTTCAATTTTTTCAATTTCACCTTTTAACTTCTCAACAAGTTTTTTTGATTCTTCGGTTTCGATTCTTCCAGCTCTTCTATCGATAACATAGCCGTTTTCGTCGATTTTACAAAAATTGCATCTTATGGCTATATCGCCTTTTCTAAGATCTGCCCCCACTCCAAGTGCTTCAAGAACGCCCCTTCCAATCTGATATTTGAATGGATCATAGCCAAAAAGAGAAAGATGAGCAGGTCCGCTTCCAGGTGTTACTCCCCATTCACAGGTCAAAATTCTCCCACATGTAGATTTTTTTGCAAGCTCATCAAGATTTGGCTTATTTGCTACCTCCATTTCTGTTTTTCCATCCTTGGGAAGTCCAGAAAGACCATCTATAACAAAAAGTAATATTTTTTTATTATTTTTTATTAAAATTTCCCTTACAATCTCCTCCATAGTTTAATTTTAAAGTTTTTTAAAATACAAATTCAGTCTTAACCGACTTATCTACTTCAAAAGGTAAATTTGCTTTTAACTTCAAAAATATTTTCCAATTACTTTTCTCTGTAATTTTTAAAAAATTAACTTTCTCTGGAAAGTAAAAATCGTTAAAAACATATATATTTCTATCTTTTGAAATTTTTAAATCATATCTTATTTCATAGCTTCCTGCTTCTTGTAGGTTTGAAATTGTCTCTCTGAAAATATGAGGATTAATTGAATCACCTTTGTAAATCCATTCTATTTCAAGGTTAAGACTTTTTGCTTTACCCTTATTAAAAAGTGAAACGTGAAATATAGCTTCTCCACCCCTTACTTCCAATAAGTTAGCGTGTACACTTAATTCATTCTTAAAATTTAGACCATCTTCCTTTAACTTAAATTTTTCTATAAAAGTATCATCAGTAAATAAAAATAGGGCTTTCCTCAAATAAGGGCAACTTAGTACAAAACCTGGACTCTCAATAACTCCGCCCTTTGAATCAAGGTAACCTAAAGCTTTACCTTTTTTAACCTTTACTTCAAACTCAGAAACATTTTTAAATTCATATCTTTTTTCATCACAAACTCTATACCTTGTAACAACTTTGGGAACCTTTGATTCCTCTAAACTCCTCTCTATAAAAATTTCTCCACTCGTTATTTTTATCTTTTTAACTTTTTTTCTTAAAACGAACTTAATCAAAAAATTTTCTCTTTCTTCAGAGGTCTTTATTTCACCTATATTTTTTAAAAAAGAGTCAACCCAATCTATAGCTTTATTTTTAAAGAAGTGATCTAAAATTGTAAAAAATTCAAACAACAAACTAAAAAAGATAAAACTAACAGCAAAATAAAGAACGTAACTTTTCTCAAATCTTTTGTATATTAAATAAAAAGTGATAAGAGTTATTAAAAAAGAAATAATAAAAATAAAAACGAGGAGAGATATTCTAAAGTGAGGGGGTTTAAAAAAGTTTATCTTCCAAGATGTGGTCAAATTATCTCCTCAAAAACTTCTTTTGCTTTTCCCCTTATTGAAATATCCGCAAAGCAAGATATATCCGTTTCCTCTGGATTTATCTCAAAAACTTTTTTATTTCTCTCTTTAAAAATAAAGGGCAACAAAGCTGCAGGATAAACAAAAAGAGAAGTTCCAACAACAAGTATTGCCTCCTTTGAATCAATAGACTCAAAAATTATTTTAAGAACTTCACTTGGAATAGGCTCTGTAAACCATACTACGTTTGGCCTTAACAAGGAATTACACCTTCCACATCTTGGTGGTAATTCATCTTCTCTAAAAACTTTCTTTTCAAATTTCACATGTCCACATCCTGTACAAAGCGTCTCAAATATATTTCCATGCATTTCAACTAACTTCTTTGAGCCTGCGTCTCTATGGAGATTATCAACATTCTGTGTAACAAGTAAAAAATCTTCTATCATATCTTCAAGTTTTTTTATAGCAAAATGAGCATAATTAGGAGCAGCTTTTAAAATAATACTTCTTCTCCAATTATACCACTCCCATACAAGTTTAGGATTTTCTCTAAAAGCATAAGGAGTAGCTAACTTAGTTGCATCATAGTTTCTCCAAAGTCCATCTTCACCCCTAAAGGTTGGAACACCACTATCCTTTGAAATACCCGCTCCTGTCAAAACCATCAATGATTTAGCATTTAAAATAAATTCTCTTAATTTCTTAATTTCTTGTTTCATTGACTAATTCTATTTTTGCTCCAATTTTTTTTAATTTATCTACAACACTATCGTACCCCCTTTTAATGTTTTCAACGCCGTAAATTTGAGATTTACCCTCTGCTAAAAGAGCAGCTAAAATAAGCGCTGCCCCAGCTCTTATATCCGGTGCAAAAAGTGGAGCACTCTTTAGATTAGTTTTTCCTTCAACTTTGGCATAGCCAGGACCAACTTCAATATTTGCCCCCATTTTTATTAACTCACCGACATAACCAAACCTCTCAGGATAGATCCTTTCCCTAACTAAACTTTTACCTTTTGCTTGCGTCAAAAGAGAAACAATTTGAGGCTGACAATCAGTAGGATAACCAGGATAGGGCGCCGTCGAAACATTAATAGGCTTAAGATCAAAGTCCTTCTGACTTTCTAAATAGAGGTAATCACCCCTATTTTCTATATAAATACCCATCTTTTTTAGTTTACCTATCACATTCTCTAAAAGATTATATGGGTTTGGTCTTAGAATCAACTCTCCGCCTGCTCCAGCTACGAACATCATGTAAGTTGCTGCCTCTATTCTATCGGGAATATTAGAGAAGCTCTCTGGAGCCTTTAAATTTCTATTCCCCCATATAAAGGCCTTTCTCTTTTCAACTTCTATTTTTGCTCCTGCTTTTTTTAAAAACTCAAATAGATGGATAACTTCTGGTTCAAGAGATATATTCTCTAAAACTATTTCCTCTTCAATTTTGGCTGCTGTCATAGCAAGATGTGCTGTTGCACCAACACTTACCCTGGGAAAACTTATCTTAGCTCCTTTAAACTTTTTTGCCTTTGCAATTACATATCCACCCTCAATTTCAATTTCAGCCCCAATTTTTTTAAGTCCGGCTATGTGAAAATTTATTGGTCTTGGTCCAAATGAACACCCACCAGGAATTCCAACCTTAGCTACACCCTCTGTTACAAGAAGTGGACCCAAAACATAAATAGAGGCCCTCATCTTCTGAATAAAAGAAAGCGGCGCAGAAGAAGTAACTATGCCCCTATTTTCAATTATCGCCCTATTTTCTTCTTTAATATATTTAACTTCAAGTCCCAGATATGAAAGTAGGGAAAGCATCGTATTTACGTCTTCAACGTAAGGTATATTAGAAAATTCTGTCTTACCCTCCATTAAAATCATTGATGCAAATAAGGGTAAAGCACAGTTTTTTGCTCCCTGAAGTTTTATTTCTCCCTTAAGTGGAACACCACCCTCTATACAAATAAAATCCCTATTCAAAGTAGACGAAAGTCTTTTTATAAATTCTATTTCCCTGTTTTAAAACAACAATATAAAGACCCCTTTTAAGAGAAATGGTATTTTTACTAAGTCTAACCAGTTTCGGAAAGTTTATGATCTGATTCTCAAAGAATATGTGTTTTAGAAAACCGGCTGAATCGTATAGATAAAGAGAGGAAGGCTCTTTAGAACTAGCAACCCAAATTTCAAGTATATCGTCTTTTCCATCGTTATTCGGAGTAAATCTTTGTGTAGAGAGTTTAAGCTTTTCTTCTCCCATTTCAATTTTATAGGGACCTCTACCAGGTGTTGAACCAGTGGGATCCTGTGAGGAGTTCCAGTTTTCCTTTAGCCAGGAAGGGCCAAAACTATATCTTTCAAGTGAAACTCCGTAGCTTCCTCCCCAATCGGGAGAGTAATTTACTGAATCAATTCTTTGTTTTAAAGAATTTGTTATATAAACAAGATCACCATCGTTGTTAAGCGAGGGGAAATCAGAAAGTTCAAAAACAAAGGGAATTTTACCAAAAATCTGGTAAAATTGAAGAGTATCAGATGTGAAAATTGCATAGGTATCACCTGGTATTTTTAGATTTTTTATATAAAAATTCTTATCTGTTAAATCTCTAAGAATCAAATTATCAATAAAGAGAGTATCCCGAGAAGGATTCTTAACTTCGATCCACTCGGGTTTACCTATATAAAAAATCTCGGTTATGTATAAAAGGGGAGTATCTATTACTATTTTAAAATTTATAAGATTATTAAAAGAATCTTTTTCCATTATAGGTGGAGAAATTTTAGCTTGAAGATCTAACACACCTTCAGAGTTTTCAAGCATTTCAACACTCTGTAAAACTGAATCCTTAGACTTTATTGTCCCACTAAATTGGAAATACACTTTATTTGAAATTTTTAAGAAACCATGAATGTTTCCGGAAAAGTCAAGAGATCCTATATTTTTAATATAAAAATAAACTCTAAAATTTAGTCCTTTTTTTATAAAAGAGGGTTTTACGTAGGCACTTTCTATCACAAGGTCAAAGCCGGGTGAAACTGAGTTAAATCTCCCTGGGGTAGACCTGTCCTTATCTACTGACTTTGCCCAATTATTAAGGGAATCAGGTTTTTCCAAAATGATCCTTTCAATTGAGACTCCATCGTGAGCGCTTGTAAAGGGAACACCATTTATTCCAAAGGTAGAAACATAGACATTTGGGCTTCCGATCTCAAAAATAGCAATCGGATCTGTATTTGCAAGACCATATCTGTTGTCTCCCAAATCTATATCTTTTATCGTAAATATAAATGTACCTGGGTAAATTTTATAAGGTTGTGGGTGATCTTTATTAAGTGTATCAGTGTAATTTCTATCTAAAATGACGCCGAATTTAAAAGGAGGAAGTTTTGTATTTCCAAAAATAACACCTGGATGAAATTTTAAAATTAATGAGTCGGTCCAAGCACAAATTGTGTCCCTCTCATCAAAATCAGTTAATCCATAACGGGAAAAATCTATTGTATCAGGCCCTGGATTATAAACTTCTATCCACTCATTTCTTCTACCACTTGTATCTTCTTTACCTGGCGCATCATTTAAAACCTCTGAAATAATCGGATGAAAAAATAAAATTAAAATTATCATATCTAAATTATAAAGAAATTTTAGAGGCTTTTACCTTAATATTTAATTATGAAAGGAAAAAAAATTTTAATAATTGCTATAATTATTGCTGCGCTGATAGGTGTGTACGTAGTTGTATTGCTTTTAACAAAAAAACTAGAGTCTATCTACGTAAAGGGTGGAGTTGGTATCATAGAAGTAAAGGGTATTCTTTCAGATTCGAAGGACTATAGAAAAGATCTTGAGTATCTTAAAAAGAGAAAGGATGTAAAAGCACTGCTTTTATATATCGACTCTCCAGGTGGAGGCGTGGTGCCAGCTCAGGAAATTTATTATTCAGTCTTAAAGTTCAAAGAAGAGAAGAAAGTCCCTGTTGTTGCCTATATTTCAACCCTTGGAGCATCTGGCGCCTACTATGTAGCAATTTCAGCTGACAAAATAATGGCTGCACCAGGCTCAATAACAGGATCAATCGGTGTAATAGCTCAATACCCTACTCTTCATGGACTATTTGAAAAAATAGGAATAAAATTTAGGATATTTAAAAGGGGGAAGTTCAAAGACGCTGGCTCACCCTATAGGGAAATAACAGACGAAGAGAAAAAATACATAGAAGATTTACTTGAAAATATATACAAGCAATTTTTTAGAGAGGTTGCTTTAAGGAGAAAACTTGATACATTAAATTTAGAAAAGTGGGCCGAGGGAAAAATTTTTACAGGCTTGCAGGCAAAAAAGTTAGGACTTGTTGACACAATAGGAACCTATGAAGATGCCCTAATGCTTGCAGGAAAACTCGCTGGAATAAAAGAAAAACCAAAGGAAATAAGACCTCCTAAGAAAATAAAAGGTTTTTTCCAAACATTTATCGAAAATCTAATAAGTATAGGAATACCAAAAATTGAATACAGACTTTCTCTTGATTAATTTTTAAAAAGCGACCTTTTACTTTATTCATACATTGTAATTCCTAAAGCCCTCATAAGTTGTAAAATTTTTAAGCCACTTAAACGCGTTAACTACTACCATACATAATAGCAACACCCTTTCTTAAACCAGAAATCACCAAAAAGCCATCCAAAACTCTTAATATTCATTTTTGAGGTAGATGTTTAATAAAAAAATTATAGGCATTTAAATACAAAAAAGAGTCTGGTAAATCCCTTACGAATTCGCTTATCTTTTTATGAGAGACGAGATCTTCAATTATATATTTTTTGGGCAACCCAAAAAGATCAGAACCCAAAGAAATATTTTCCGGATATTTCTTTAGAAGCCTTTTTATCTTCTTGATCACCTCTTCTTTTTTAATTTTTTTCTCGAAAAAGAGATGACCCAGGGCAACCCCTGCAATACTATTTCTCTTTTTTATTAAATCCATCTCTTTAAAAGAAATATTTCTACTATTTTTCGGATTTTTTAAAATACCCGTATGAGAAACAAAAAAGGGAACATTCATCTTATAAACATCATAAAAAGTTTTTCTCCCAGAATGTGCAAGATCTACTATTCCTCCAATTTCAGCAATAGCACTCACTATCTCTTTTCCAAATTTAGTTAAACCCCCTCCGTTTAAGTCTTCACATGCTGAGGCAATCTGATTTGAATAATTCCACGTTAATGTAAAAACTCTCACCCCTAAATTAAAAAGTGCCCTTAATATATATTTGTCAGTTATAACAGAAGAGCCCTCTAAATTTATTATAAATCCCTTTTTGTCTGACTCTAAAACACTTTCTAAATCAGAAGCCTTTTCAACAATTACAAAACCATTCTTTTCTGAAAACTCTCTATAGGTTTCTATTGTTCTTAAAATAAAATTTAAATCATAGCTTTCAATAAACTCCTTTTTCCATTTGATTAAAGTAAAAACAGAAACAACATTTATTTTAAAAAAGTCGTTCGCATTTAACTCTTCATTTAGAATAAAAGGCAAAGCATCCTGATGAAGATCAAAAATAATTTTTTCCATTTATGAATTTGATTTAAATTTTAATTTATAATGAAAGATGCCGTCAAGGAAATTATTCGCAGGAGTTGATATTGGGGGGACAAGGGTTAAACTGTGCTTTTACGATGGAGAAAAGTTCTCTGAAGAAAAAATATTTAAAATTAATCCTGAAGAGAACTTTTTAGAAGAAATTATCGAGCATTTAAATAGAAAAAAAAATCTAAAGGCCGTAGCATTTGGTATACCTGGAGTTATTGACGATAAAAACAATTTAAGATTTGCGCCTAATCTTCCCTTTCTATTTGGTAAAAATTTAGATGAATTAATAAAAAAAAGATTAAAAGTAAAGAATGTTTTCTTTGATAACGATTGTCACATGAATGCATATGGGGAGTGGAAATTGGGGAAGGCAAAAGGATTAGAGTGTTTTATTTTTTTAACACTTGGAACAGGTGTTGGAGGCGCGGTTTTTATAGAAAAAAAACTTTTTAGAGGATATAAAAATCTTGGTGCTGAATTTGGTCATGTAACTGTTGATCCAAATGGTCCTATGTGCTCCTGCGGCAATAGGGGGTGTCTCGAAGCATTTGCATCAAAGAATGGAATAAGGAATTTTTTGTATATGAAAAAAAAGGAGGGAATCGACCACTTTTTAACAAAGAATCCATCAAAGGTTGAACCAGAGGAGGTTTATGAATTTGCAAAAAGGAAGGATCAACTTGCCATAGAATGTTTCAAAAATTTAGGATACGCCCTTGGGATCGCGTTATCTGATTTTGCAAAAGTTTTTTCACCCCAAAAATTCATAATCGGAGGAGGAATTTCCCATGCCTTTGATATTTTCTACACTTTTATTTTAGAGGAATATACAAAAAGAGTACCCTCTTATCTTTTAGATATAAAAATTGAAAAGGCAGAGCTCTCTGACGAAGCGGGAATGTACGGAGCTTCACTTTATGCTTATGACAACTTTTATAAAAAATAACAAAGAAGCAATATTTTTTTTAATTTTAATTTTTCTTTTAGGAATTTTTTTTATACAGAAATTTCCACATTCGATATTCCACTTAACGAGTGACACTTACGAATACGGTAATATCGCAAAAAATTTAATCGAAAAAGGGGGATTTTTTGTTAACAATTTATATCCCATCCAGTTAGCTTTTGATTTTTCAAGAGAAATACCTGTGCCTTCTGTTTTGAGAATGCCAATCTATCCCCTTCTGCTTTCTCTTTTTTTTAAGATTTTTGGAATAAGTGATAAAACAATTCTTTTAACAAGCTTTTTCTTTTATATTCTTTCCGGCTTTTTATTTTTAATTTTCATTGAAAGTCTAAAAGTAAGCAAAATTATTAAGGTCTTAAGTTTAATCTTTTTTATGTTAAATCCTATATATCTAGATCTAACTTTAAGAGGGCTTTCAGAGCCACTTGCGGTCTCAATTTTCATTTTGTTTTTAATCTTTTTGTTTAAAGAAAACAAAACTTTTATCTTAATCTCAAGTTTTTTTCTTTCTATTTTTTCTTTAACAAGATACTACATAGTTTTACTTCTTGTTTTACCTGTTACTTTTTATCTTTACAGTAAAAAAAATTTGAAACTTATAGCATTTTATCTTTTTTTTCTTCTAATTCCTCTTTTGCCATGGTTATATAGAACTTATAAACTGACAAAAAACCCGTTTTTTAACTTAGCTTTCTATACACTCGGTAGCTACGAAATAGCTGGTATTCCTTATATAAGCTCTTTTCAAATAAATTTTTTTGACTTTCTTGAATCAAAAATTGACTCTCTATTTTTTTATTTAAAAACCCTCAATAACATCTCCCCTTTTTATTTCTTTCCCTTTTCAATAATTTTTTTATTTAAAAACAATGCTGATTCTCTTAGACACTTTAAAATTTTCTTCTTCCTTTCACTTACAATTTTCAGTTTAACCTTTGGGATTATAAATCCAGAGCATCGTTTTATACTTTATTTATCTGTTTTTGTTATACCCTTCTCCATCATTTTCTTAAAAGAACATCCTAAATTCTTGAAGTTCTTTTTAACTTTTGTTTTACTTTTAACACTTCATGAAAACAAAAATGTTATAAGAGGTGCTATAACTAGAAACAATAACTTTTTTAAAAGTGAGGAAGTTTTAAGGGAAATAGAAAAAATAGAAGAGGAGAGTTTCTTTGTTTCAAACGCCGATGCTCTCATAGGTTTTTACACAGGCAAAACTTGTATATTTCCTTTAACATACGCAGGAGACTATGAATACCTTTTCAAATTAGTTAATGTAAAAGGGATTATAATATTCCAGGGTGTAGACAGGCTCTTTTATATGAAATATGGTTTTAATGATATAATGGGCTTTTTGGAAAAAGAATTTCCTCTAAGAAAAACCTTTAGTGATGGAACGATCTTAATTAGGAGGGGGAGTTAACTTAAATTAAAAGTTCTATAATACCTGCTTGAAGAAAGAGGCAAGTCAAAGAAGGTGGGGTAAAAATCGTGAAGTTTTGCTATGGTTTTCCATAATCTTTTAACATAAATATTCTTTTTTCCCTTTTTGATTCCCTCTATTATTTTCTGAGCAACCTCCCCTGAGTCAGCCCACATCAATTTGTTTTTTCTTATATTAATATTTTCAAATTTTTTTATAGCATTTTTAAAAAAATCAGATTCAAAGGGACCCGGATAAACACCAATAACTTTTATTTTATATGCCCTTAATTCTCTTCTTAAGGCATCAGTAAAACCACGAACAGCAAACTTTGTAGCAGCATAAACGCTCATAAGGGGTAACCCCACATACCCAGCAAGAGAAGAAATATTCACTATGACTCCTTTTCCATTCTTTTTCATATAAGGTAAAAACTCTTTAGTAACAAGAAAAATACCTTTTACGTTTACATCAAAAAGTTTACTGAAATCACTTTCTTCCACATCTTCAACTTTAGCATAAAGCCCTACTCCCGCGTTATTTATGAGACAGTCAACACTTTCAAACTCATATGCAGCAATTTTAGCAAATTCCTTAACTGACTTTTCATCAGTGACATCTAGAAATGAACTAATAACTTTAACCTTAAAATTTTTTATAATTTCATCTTTTATTTGGTCAATAATTTCCTTTCTTCGTGAACCGATTAGGAGATTACCGCCTTCACTTGCAATTTTGTGGACAAGTTCTTTTCCAAGACCTGAGGAAGCACCCGTAATTATAAAATTTTTGTTCTTAAAACTTTTCATTTATGATTTCCAGATCTAAAATCTTAAAAGATAGATCTTTTCTTTTTGAATAGTAGTCAATTTCAGGGCTATAGACGGCTGAAATTTTTGTTTTTCCAGAAACTATTTTATCGTAAAGATCGAATCTTTCAGGAACAAAGGCTCTAAAAAATCTACCCTTTTTGATTACATAGAAATCAAGATGTTCATTTTTTCTTAATTTTATATCTCCAACACAAGTTAAATTTTCATCGAGAAATACAGGTTTTGGATTTCCCTCTCCGAAGGGTTCCATCTTTTCAATTACCTCAGAATAAAGAAAGCTATCCCACTCCTCAATTGGAAATTTGCAATCAATAGTTACCTCGGGTTCAAAATCCTCTTCTTTAAAGTTAATACTTGCAAGCAAATTAATTTTTTCTTCAAAGACTTCGTAATCTTTCTTTAAAATCTTTATACCAGCTGCACAGCTGTGCCCCCCATACTCAAGTATTAGATCGTCTAATTTGTCAAATATTTCCATAAGATCTATATTTTTATTAATTGACCTTGCCGAACCCCTTAAAATATCCCCTTGTTCCGTAAAAACTATAGATGGCCTATAATACTTTTCTGCTATCTTAGAAGCAACTATTCCTATTACCCCTGGATGAAAATCTTTACCTTTAATTGTTATAAAGAAGTTCTTTCCCTTATCCTCCTTTTCAATTGTTGAAAGAGCCCCAGCTAATATTCTCTCCTGTTCCTCCATTCTTAAGCTATTCATTTTCTCAAGCATCTTAGCCAGTTTCAGAGCCTCCTCAGTTTTTTTTGTAACTAAAAGATTAAAAGATAAACTTGCATCCTGCAACCTACCAGCTGCATTAAGCCTTGGTGCAAGAACAAAAAGGATATCCCATGTTCTAAGATTTTCTTCTCTACCAGAAATTTTTTTCAAAACCTTTATACCCATTTTCTTTGACTTCTCAAGAACCTTCATTCCAAGATAACTTAAGACCCTATTTTCAGAAATAAGTGGAACAATATCAGCAACAGTTCCAAGTACGACAAGATCAAGATCCCAAATTAGCTCTTTTGGATCTTGTCCCATTTTCTCGTATAGAGCTAGCAAGAATTTAAAAACAACACCAACACCTGAGAGAAACCTAAAGGGATAATCAAGATGTGGATTTATTATAGCAAGAGCCTTTGGTAAATCCTTTGATGGGAAGTGGTGATCAGTTATTATAAGATCAAGATTATTTTTAAAAGCCCATTCAGCTGCCTCAAAGGACCTTATTCCAGAATCCACTGTTATAACTAAACTAACTCCCTTTTCCCTTAACTCTTTAAGCCCACTTATCTGGACTCCATATCCCTCACTTAATCTATTTGGAATTTTTACCTCAACATCAACTCCTAACTTTTTTAAATTCCTATATAAGATAGCACCTCCTGTAATTCCATCTACATCATAATCTATATATAGTCCCACCTTTTCTTTTTTATCAATTGCTCTTTTAAGCCTTTCAACAGCCTCTTTCACCCCCTTTAATTTATAAAAAGAGTAAATATAAGAAAGCTGAGGATCTAAAAAAGCCTCCTTGTCCTCTATCCCCCTTATTTCAAGTAAAAAATCAAGAAGGTTTTCTCTTTTAGGAACCTTGTCAGATCTTATAAACCATCTTTTCCTCCTCATTAAATCTCTATTTCAAGCTTTTCAAACTCCCTCTGTGAAAGTTTATGATCTAAAAAGTAAAGAGAGGAAACAGAATCTTTAATTTTGATAATAGTATCTAGTATTACAAAAGTTTGATTTTCCTCTTCAACTTGTTCATCTATAAACCAGTGAAGGAAAGTTTTTGTAGGATAGTCATTAAGCTCTTCAGCAAGTTTATAAATTTCATGAATATTTTTTGTTATAAACTTTTCGTGATTATGGGCATCCTCAAAGGCCTCCTTCGGTGAGTTCCATTCAGATTTGGGCTTTTCAAGTTTATCAAGCTCAGGTTTCTCCCCTCTGTCTGTAATAAACTTATAAAATCTCATGGCATGACCAAGTTCTTCCCATGCCTGAACTTTCATCCACTTAGCAAAACCCAATAAATTCTCCTTTTCAAACCAAGCAGCCATGGAAAGATAAAGATAGGCAGAGTAAAATTCCCTATTCATCTGATCGTTCAAAGCCTTTAAAATTTTCTTATCCATAATTTTCCCCCGCCAAATTATTAATAACTAACAAGAGGAGTAGAACCCCCGCTTAAAATTAAACCCCTTTTTCCAATATCTTTTCTATAATGCATACCCTCAAACTCTATAAACTTAACACCATAATAGGCTCTTTCAATTGCTTTCTCTAAGGTTTCACCATAACCTAAGACACCCATAACCCTGCCCCCATGTGTATATAGCTCCCCATCTTTCTCTACAACTCCAGCAAAGAAAACTTTCATATCCTCTGACTTTATCTTTTCATACCCTCTTATTAATTTACCCTTTTCATAACTATCGGGATAACCCTTTGATGCAATAACAACGTAACAAGCATATCCCTCCTTAAATTTAAGTTTTGAAAGTTTTAAAAGTTCAAATTCTTTGGTATGTTCAACTATTTCTAAAAGATCTGTTTCAAGTAAATATAAAAGAACTTGACCTTCAGGATCTCCCATTCTTACGTTGTATTCAAGGACATAAGGGCCCTCATCTGTTAACATAAGTCCAAAATATAGAAAACCCTGGTATTCAAAACCTCTTTTTACCATACCTCTTATTGTTCTTTTAACTATCTTTTCATCTATGTCTTCTAACAGTGAGGGACTTACAAAGGGGCAAGGAGCGTAGGCTCCCATTCCACCTGTATTTGGTCCCTTATCATCATCAAAAACCCGTTTATGGTCTTGAGAAGTTATAAAGGGAAGATATTCGTCACCTGCAACAGATACAATAAGTGAAATCTCGACTCCTTGCAGGTATTCTTCGATTACACAAACATTACCTGATTCTCCGAAAATCTTATCCTCCATTATCTTTTTAATTGCCTCATAGGCTTCTTCTTTTGACCAGCAAACAAAGCTTCCCTTACCAAGGGCAAGTCCATCTGCCTTAATCACTATAGGTGTGCCCCTTTTATCTACATACTCTCTTGCTTTCTTTGGTTCGTCAAATATTTCAAAGCGCGCGGTTTTAACGCCATATTCAGACATAAATCCTTTTGCATAAGCTTTACTTCCCTCAAGGATTGATTCTTTTTTTGATGGACCATAGACAAAGGCAACATCTTTTACAAAGTCTTTAAATCCCTTTACAAGGGGCTCTTCAGGGCCTACAATAACGTAATCTATTTTTTCCTTTTGAAGAAAATCTTTTATTTCCTTAAAATCCATTTTAAAGTCTAAGAGTACCTTCATGCTCTCTTTCATGCCGCTATTTCCAGGAATAACAAAGGTCTCATGATTTTTTCTTACTAAAGAGTAAGAGATAGCATGCTCTCTTGCACCGCTACCTATTACGGCTACCTTTGTCATGGCTGCACTTAATTATATATTTTTTACTCTTTTGAAATCATCTTTTTAAGAATTTTTAAATTTTCGTGGGTATTTTCATAAAAAGGGTTAATTTCAAGTGCTTTTTCAAAGCAAAATAAAGCTTCTTTGAATTTACCTAAGTTCATGTAGATGACACCCAAATTGTTATATAAGATCTCGTTCGAAAATCCCCTTTGCTTTAAGCTCAAAAGGCCCTTTTCTGCTTCTTTTAAATTACCAAGCATAAAATAGATATAGTATTTTTTCATTTCAAGAAGTGGTGAATAGTTTTTAGCTAATGTTTTCTCGATTATATATAAGGCACTTTCAAAGTCATTTTTTTTAATGAAGAAATCAGTTAAATGGTCATAAACTGGATAAGAGTCAAAACCGTATCGGTAAGCCAAAAAAATAAATCTTATATCTCCTTCTTTTAGAAATTTAAAAAGAAAATATAGACCGGGATTTAAAAATTTTTTGTTTTCTATTAGAGGAAAGTATTTTTTCCAATCGGAGACCACCTCTGCCCATTTTGTTATTTCCTTTTTAAAGTAGAGTTCATCAAACATAACCTCAAAATCATTAAATCTTTTTGTATGATAAAAAAATAAAGGTTCTATCTTTTCTTTATTAACGTTAGAGCTTTTAAAAAGAGAGTCTGCCTCTTTAATTTTTCCCAAATGAAGCAAGTAGTTTATTCTGTAGGAAATTATATCTTCGACTTTTATTTTAAAATAAAAATTCAAAAGGAAAAATAAAATAAAGACAAATATCAAAAAAGAAAAAATTTCGAAGACAAAATTTTTTTTAAAGAGTTTGGATCTAAAGACAAAATAGAATACAAAAAAGAGAAAGAGAAAGAGAATCAGACCCTTATCCATGAGAAAGAAAACGTTTTCTCTTGAAAAAAAGAGATAACCAAACAAAAAAAGAAGCACCTTTTCAAATACAAAAGATAAAAAAATTATGATTTTATTTTTGTAAATTTTGATTAAAAAATAAAGAAAATACAGAAGGATAGTCAAAAATAGGTGAAAAAAGGAGAAAAGGGTTGAGTAAAAGACAATAGTCAAAATTATGAAATTTAAACTTTTTACCTCAGAGATTATAATTTTTTTCGAGATATAAAATAAAAAAGAAAAGCAGAGTAAAAAGAGAAAAAGTAAGTAGTCAAAGGGATGAACGGTTCCAAAGTCCTTCAGAAAAAACTTGTAACCTGTTAAAAGACCAAGTAGTGGTAAAAAGATGGGGAAAAAAGAAAAATCTTCCTTTAGTGTTTTTATAAAATTAAATTCTTTTAATAAGAAGGGTAAAAGAAAGAGGAAAGAAATAAAGCCGTAAATTGTTCCATACTTTTGAGAATCAATAGGCAAAATACCGCCCTTAAAAAAATCAGGATAAATTTTTATTAAAGAAAGTGGTAAAAGCCCAAAGATTAAGATTGAAAGAAAAATTAATATGTAAAGAACAAAACCCTTTAAGATTTTTCCTGTAAACTTTTTAACATAGTAAATTAAAATAAAGAAGGCTAAGATAATTTCGAGCCTCATCCCTGGAGAGGAGCCAGGAAAATATTTGAATGGATTAATTGCGTTTAAGAAATAATCCTTAAAAGAAAGAGAGGGATCAAGAGGATAAGATAGGTCATATCCTTTAAAACCTGAAACAAAAAAATCAAAAATCGGAGCAATAAGTATAACGGCAAAGGAATTTACAAGAATTTTTAAAACCTCCTCTATCTTTCTTTTTGTTATAAAAATAATTAAATAAAGAAAAATAAAAAGAAGGGTAAAATAAAAGAAAAAAAAGTGAATGTTTATTATTAAAGAAGTGTAGAAATCTTCAGAAAAAAATAAAATGTGAGGTTCTTCAAGAAGACTTTCTAAAAAGTTTCTTAAAAGAACTATAACTAAAAAAGTGTAAAAGTATAAATCGTAATTTAACATTGACTTTTTTTTCATCTTCTATTATAATTATCAATCATAGGTTCAACTCCAAATCAATAAAATAACATCATGAGATCTATAATTTTAATATTCCTGCTTTTCTTTACCATTCCTCTAAAAGCCCAATGGGTAACTCTGCTTAATGAAAATTTTGAAGCAGGTGTAATACCTTCAGGTTGGTCTGTTTATAACGGAAATGGAGACGGCTATACATGGACAGTTGGAACCTCTACAGATTTAGGTGCTTATCCTCCACCAAATTACGGAACTAAATATGCATACTACACAGATGATGATGCAGGAAGTGGCGCTCCTATAACCGATGAGCAACTTATTACGCCCTCACTCTCTGTATCTCAAATGGACATTTTAATACTCATCTTTTCTTGGGGATTTAATATGTTTAGTCCTGGACAAGAATTCTATTATGTAAAAGTTCGATTTTTCAGTGGTGGCTCTTGGGGTCCTTGGATTCAGGTTGCTAACTTACCCGGTGATGCAAATGGGGTTGATACCATAGATCTATCTTCTTACCTACCAAAAGATTCTGTTAAGATTATGTTTCAATATGTTGAAACTACTGCTAGATGGAACTGGGCTGTAGCAGTAGATAACGTTACTGTTATGGGTCGTCTTCTGCTCCAAAACAATATGAAGGTTGTAAAAATACTTTATCCAACAGACATAGTTGATAGATATATGACTCATTATCCAAAAGTTTGGGTTCAGAATACTGGTTTACAGAGTGCAACCTATAATGCCATATTTGATATATATGACTCATTATTTACAACTCGTCTTTATTCTGATACACTTTTAAATAATTCTCTTGCTTCTGGAGGAAGCGATACTTTAAATTTTGACAAAGGTTTTAACCCACCTTATATAGGATGGTATAAAACAAAAGCTACAATAGTATTTCCACCTGATCAATATCCACAGGATAACTCTCTGACATCCCAATTTTATGCTTTTGCGCCTCCTGAATCTCTAACTGAAAGTTTTGAGAATAACTTTCCTCCCTTTCTGTGGTCGCTATCAGGCCAAATTTCCTGGAGATGGGGTCCTTATTACGGTGACAATATTGTTGAACCCTCAAATGCCTATCATGGTACAAGATACGCAAGTTTCCCATCTTTTAATACTCATAGGGGACTTAAGGGAGCACTAATAAGCCCAGGAGTAAGGTTGAATCCAATCTATGGAACACCAAGAGTATTTTTCTGGGCATGGAATAGGGGAACAGCAAACAATAACGACACTCTTAAAGTTTTTGTTTCAATAGATAAAGTGACCTGGAATCTAATCGATAGGATGGTAGGAGATTTTGAGAGAATTTACGCTTTATCTCTCTCAGCTTACTCTAATCAAACTGTCTACATAAAGTGGGAAGGTATCTCAGATGACGGTATTTCAAATATTGTAATTGATTACGTGAAAATAAGCTACGGAACAGACGTCTCAGAGGTTAATTTCGGAAAAGAGAAAGACTATATGATAAACTCACTTTCAAAGGATTTAAAAATTAAATTCATCGGTGAAAATTACAGAGATATCATCTTAAACATATATAGTAAGGAGGGAAGAAAAGTTAAAAGTATTAAAAAAGAAGACATTAGAGAGGGTAAGGGATACATACAAAAAGTTCCATCAGGGCTCTACCTTATTAAAGGTAAAATAGAGAGTAGACCTATAAGGGAAAAGGTTATAATCCTAAAGTAAACAAAGGGAGGTAAAAATGTTAGGTCTAATTTTAAGTTTTATAATATCCGTGGAGGTGGGGCCCAAACTAAAGAAGATCCTATCTGAGGGAAAAGATGGTATATATCCTGTACTGATATACGTTAAAAATACCCTGGATGAAAAAGAGCTTGAAAAACTCACCGAATCTAAATCAAAGGAGTTAAAAAGAAAAATAGTAATTCAAAAACTAAAGGAAAATGCGGCAGCATCTCAAAGAGAAATTTTAAATTTCTTAAGGGGAAAAAATGTCAAAGATCTAAGACCTATATGGATAGTTAATGCGATATATGTAAAACTTGATCTAAAAACTATAAGGGAACTCCTCACAAGGAACGATATAGAGGGAATAGAAATTGATGAACCTGTAAAGGCAATACTGGGAGATACAAAACCTGGTAAAAAGATAAAATTAAAGTCTATTCCTGCTGCTCCTGACACTGCTTGGGGGGTTAAGTATATAAATGCGAAACATGCCTGGAGCTTAGGCTACAGAGGAAATGGAGTCGTAGTTGGAATCTTTGATACAGGAGTAAACTATAACCACAATGATATAAGGGATAGGATTTTTAGAAATGAAGTGGAATATGCTGGGCTTCCAGGTGTAGACGATGATGGAAATGGGTATGTTGACGATTATATAGGTTGGGATTTTGCAAACTGGGATAACGATCCAATGGATGATTATAGGGATATGTGGGGGAATCCAGTTTTCCACGGGTCTCATGTAGCAGGAACAGTTGCAGGAGATGGAACAAGTGGACTTTTAACAGGAGTTGCACCAGAGGCAACAATTTTACCTTTAAAGGTTTTAAATTCAGCTGGATGGGCTGCTGAGGGTTGGGTATGGCTCGCAATGGAATACGCTATTGAAATTGGTTGTGATGTGATGAGCTTCTCTATTGGATGGATGAACGATTGGACCCTTGATAGATCAAGATGGAGATATGCATCAAAAATGGTAAGATTAGCCGGAGCAGTTATGTCCTGTGCTGCAGGAAACAACGCAAATGACACCCCTAATGAGAATATACCAAACCCTGGATCTTGCCCTCCGCCTTGGCTACATCCCACACAGAGAGCAACAGGTAATATTGGATCTCTCTCAGCTGTAATTACAGTTGGCGCGCTAACCTTAGATGGAGATACTGCTGGATTCTCCTCGGTAGGCCCTTCACACTGGGGTAATGTTGCACCTTGGAATGATTTTCCTCTCCCAACCGGACTTATTGATCCTGATATCCTTGCTCCTGGAGTCCTTGTTCAGAGCTTAGCAGGAGAAACAAACGATGGGTATAGACTTATGAGTGGAACAAGTATGTCAACACCCCATATCTCAGGTGTCTTAGCCTTACTCTTTTCAAAAAATCCTGAAATGACACCAAGAATGGCTGATTCAATAATTGAGTCAACAGCAACTGATATGGGAACACCTGGCAAAGATAACATTTACGGAGCTGGTAGACTGAACTTACCTCTTGCAATTAATAGCCTTCCACTACCTCAATTTAATCTTGTTGTTCTTAAGGATTCAGTTTATGATGGAAATGATAATATTATAAAACCAGGGGAAACTGTAAATTACTATTTAAGGATTAAAAATACAGGAACACATACTATAACTGGAGTTTCTGCTCATCTTACTTCTCCTTCAAGATACATAATAGTAGTAAATGCAAATGTAAATGTTGGAAATATACCTGCTGGTTCTGTAGCTCTTGTTGGTCCATTTACATTTAATGTATCAAACGATGTTCCAAGGGATGCAAGAGCAATTTTCTTTACCGAGTTTTATGGAAATTCTAATAACTATTACGCAAAGAGATTTACTGCCTGTAACTTAAATCCATACTCACCAACAGAGGTTTATGGTCCAGATCTTTATGGATATTATGCTTACGAATCAAAAGATACAGATCCCTATAGACCTGTCTTTAGCTGGATACCTACACCCGCTAATGCCACTTCACACAACTTGACAGATGATTCAGCTGCAGTAGTAAGTCTTCCCTTTACCTTTAAATACTATAACATGCCTATTTCTAATATAGTGATCGGAAACAACGGTCATTTAATAGTTGCTGCTTTAACCAGTTTTTCACCTATAGAAAATATGCCTCTCCCCTATAGAGACGCCTATCCAATGATTTCACCCTTGTGGGCTGACTATGACCAAACTGTAAACGGAAATTATGGTTATACCTATTCTTTCTATGACGCTGCAAACCATAGGTTTGTTGTCACTTATTATGATGTCAGACATTCTACCTACGCAGGTGGTCCATCAAATGCCTATGAGAGGTTCCAGGTTATACTTTATGACCCTGCCTACTATCCAACTCCAACAGGAGACGGTGAAATAGTATTTCAATACAAAAGAAAACCTCGTTTACAAGAAGAGTATTATGTTCCATGGAATGTTGGATCAGTTATAGGAATAGAATCACCTTACGAGCATACTGGTATAACAGCTTGGTACGCTGATGCTCCAAGATCTGGATTCCATTCTCCTGACTCTAACTATGCAATTAAATTCACTACAGTTCCACCCTCTCCTTTCTCTGAGCTAAGTATAGAAGAAAGGGACTCTAAAAATAAGCTAGTTTTAAAGAAAACATTTGGCAAAAGAGAGATCTTCTTGTCCCTTGAAGGCGAAGAAAAGGGATTTATAACTCTTTACGGATTAGGTGGAAGAAAAATAGCAGTCTTAAAGGATGGAAGATTATCAGGTGATATGTATATCAGAATTCCTAAGGAACTTCCCCAGGGAATTTACTTTATTAAAGTAGAAACGGATAAGAGAAAGGAAACGGAGAAAATAGTGGTTTCTGAATGATTATAAATCCCTATATATTTCGTGAATACGATATAAGGGGGATAGCCGAGGAGGATTTAAGAGACGAAAGTGTATGGCACATAGGTAAGGCAATTGCAAGTTATATAATTAAAAGGGGTGGGAAAACCATATCCTTGGGAAGGGATGCAAGAATCTCATCCCCAAGGATACATGATGTTGTTCTTGATGCGTTTTTAAAATCAGGGGTAAATGTAATTGACATTGGTATGGTTCCCACCCCCCTTCTTTATTTTTCAGTCTTCCATTTTGGTCTTGACGGAGGGGTTCAAATAACAGGGAGTCATAATCCAAAAGAGTTTAATGGAATTAAAATAATGTGTGGAAAAGAAACTATATATGGAAAGGAAATTCAGAAAATTAAAGAAATAATTGAAAGGGGGGAATACGTAGAGGGTCATGGAAAAAAGTGGATAAGAGAAGACGTGATCTTTGAATATATAAGAGAAATAAAAGAGAGGGTTAGATTATGGGATCCTGAAAATTATGAAGTTGCAGTTGATCCAGGTAACGGTACCTGTGGACCTGTTATTGAAGAGCTTTATAGGGAGCTTAAAATAAAATTCACCGGAATTTATATGGAACCTAATGGACACTTTCCCAACCACTTACCTGATCCTACGGTCGAAAAATATATGGAGGATTTAAAGAATCTAATGAAGAAAGAAAATAGGTTTACTTGTGGATTTGGATTTGACGGTGATGGTGATAGACTCGGGGTGATAGATGATAAGTTTAGAATTATCTATGGGGATAAAATTCTTGCGATCCTTTCAAAAAAAGTTTTAGAAGAGAAAAAGGGAAGTAAGATTATTTTTGATGTAAAAAGTTCACAGGGAGTTTACGAATATATAAAATCACTTGGGGGTGACCCTATAATATGGAAAACAGGTCACTCTCTAATTAAAGCTAAACTAAAAGAAGAAAATGCACCGATTGCTGGTGAAATGTCAGGTCATCTTTTCTTTAAGGATAGATTTTATGGATTTGATGACGCTATTTACGCTTCTTTGAGATTTTTAGAAGTAGTAGATACATTTAGAAAAAAAGTCTCAGAACTTGTTGATGAGATTCCCTTTTATTACTCAACACCTGAAATAAGAGTAGAGTGTCCAGATGAACATAAATTTAAAGTTGTAGAGAAACTAAAAAAGAAATTTTCAAAGAAATTTAAAATTCTTGACATAGATGGGGTAAGAATAAATTTTCCGGATGGTTTTGGTCTTGTAAGAGCCTCTAATACTCAACCAGTTCTTGTTCTTAGATTTGAAGGGAAAACACCAGAAAAAATGGAAGAAATAAAAAATATTATATTAGAAGAACTCTCTAAATTCTCTGAGGTAAATTTAGGTTCAATTCCATAAAAAAGGCTTAACAACATGAATAAAGAGCCTACCCCTCAAGTAGATACTCATATAGGGGAATCAACTCATTTAAAAGGGGAAATAAGGGCAAAGGGAGGTATAAGAATAGATGGAGAATTTGAGGGAAACATTGAAACAAGAGATCTTTTTATTGTAGGGACAAACGGAAAAGTTAAAGTTCAAGAGGCAAAGGCAAAAAACGCAAGGATTGGAGGAAGCTTTACGGGGAAATTAGTAGTGGAGGGGAAGGCTCACTTTGAAAAAAATGCAAAATTTGAGGGTGAAGTTTATTGCAAGGGACTTATCGTGGAGGATGGTGTGATATTTAATGGTAAATGCTTAATGGATGAAAAACTAATTAAGGAGGCAAAACAAAAAGAAGAAAAGTGAATTTTTCTATAATTGTAGTTAATTTTAACAGTGGAAATTACCTTACCTATACCTTACGTTCCATAAAATTAAACATTTTAAATAAAGAAGATGACTTTGAAGTTATCGTGGTTGATAATAGTTCTACAGATGGTTCCTTAGAAAAGGCTCAAAAAATTTTTCCTGAGTTTAAATATATTAAAAGTCAAAAAAATCTTGGCTATGGAGGCGGATGTAACTTAGGAGCAGAGCTATCTAAGGGCAAAATTCTTATTTTTTCTAATGCTGACATAGTAATTCCACAAGGAACTTTTGATAAAATAAGATGGTATTTTGAAAAAGAAAAAAAACTCGGAATTCTTGGAGCAAAACTAGAGTATCCAGATGGAACTTATCAACCAAGTTGCAGAAGATATCCCAGGTTTAAATATCTTTTATTTGGAAGAAAATCAATTGGATCTTTTATTTTAAAAAATAACCCTATAACACGAGAATTTCTCTATCTTGACCTTGAAAAAGAGAAAAAAGCATGTGAAGTAGAAGCTGTTTTAGGTGCCTTTATGGCTATAAAAAGAGAAGTCTTTGAAAGTGTCGGAGGTTTTGATGAAGAATTTTTCTTGTTTGCCGAAGATATCGACTTATGTCTAAGAGTTAAAAAAAGAGGATACAAAGTTTTATACGCTCCCGATATAAAAATTATTCATTTTCATGGGGGTTCAAGAAAGTATTTAGGCCCCAAATCTGAACATTATTTAAGAAAATCTATTTTTAAATTTTTTAAAAAACACAATTCAATAAACACCCTATCAAGGCTAATTTTATACTTAGGACTAGTTGCATCTACTTCCTATTCCTCTGCATTTTCAATTTTCCACACAAATAAAAATTAAAGCTTTTGGAAGGACCGGGTGTTTTCCTTATAGCAGAAAAATTGAAATTTCTAAAAGGGAAAAATCCACTTGAAGTTAAGGGAAATAGTCGCGAAAGTAAAGAAGTCATCCTAGGGAAAAAAATTTTAGATGTAAAGAGTCATGGTAAAAACTTAATCTTTGAATTTGACTCCTTTTACCTTATAATCCATTTTTTAATTTATGGTTCGATCAGAATAAATAGTGTAAAAGAGGGAAAAAAAGAAAGATTATCAATTAGATTTAATGATACTTTAATAAATTTTTACAATACCTCAGTTAAAATACTGAACAAAAGGGACTTTAAAATTGATCCAACTATCGATGTAATGAAGAGAAACTTTGATAAGAATAAAGCGAAGGAAAAAATTATTAATTCAGATGAGTTTATTTGCGATATTCTATTGGATCAAAAAATTTTTGCTGGAGTAGGAAACATAATTAAAAACGAAGCACTCTTTAGAGCAAAGATTCACCCGCTAAGTATAGGGAAAAAAATAAAAGAAGAAAATATTGAAAGATTAGTTAAAGAAGTACTGTCTTTTTCCCGTCTTTTCTATATTACAAGAAAATCGAATAAAAGATTAAAGGACTATCTTTTAATATACGGAAAAAAACTCTGTCCAATTTGTAATGGAAAAGTTAACCTAAAATATATAGCAAAAACAAAAAGAAAAACCTACTTTTGCATGTCCTGTCAATTTTTATATTGAATCAAAAAATCTAAACTTTATTTAATATTTTAACAGGCACGCCCTTTAAATCAAAATCTCTTCTAAACCTATTTTTAAGATATCTAAGATAATCTCCACTTAGAAAATCTGTTGAAATTACTTCATAAACTCTTGGAATTTTACTTATTTCTCTCATATCTTTTATGTAACAGGGCGGTGTATTTTCTTTTATAGCCTTCGCTAAGAACTTTTTGAGTTCTCTTTTTTCTATTTTTCTATTCATTTCTTTCCAGACTTCCCTGATTTTTAGTGGAATAGCGTCTATTCCGTATTTTAAAGTAGCAGAAGTAAAAACTTGAGGAATATACGAAAAGTAAGGATAAAGCTCCCTTTTTTCAGTATAGATATTATTTATTTCCTTTTTCGTCAGTAAGTCTATCTTGTTTAAAATAATAACGATTCCCTTTCCTTTCTCCTCAATTAAAGATAAAATTTTTCTTTCAATTCTAGTAAAAGGTTCCCTTATGTCCATTACAAACAATACAATTAAGGCATAATCTAGAGAATGTGAGGTTTTCACATAAGAAAAGTATTCAAGATCACTTTTAAATTTATTTCTTATTCCTGCTGTATCAATAAAAATAAACTCGCCACTTTCAAGCTCTATCGGATCCCTTGTAGTTCCAGGAATAGGTGATACTATGGCATAATCTTTTCCTATTAGACAATTTAAAATTGAAGATTTTCCTACATTTGGCCTTCCAATGATTGCTACAGGAATTCTTAAAATTTTTTCTCCCTTAAAGGGAAAATCTCTTGATAGCACCTCTATTAACTCAGAAATTCCAATCTTATGTGACGCTGAGATCTTAAAAATTTTTTCTTTGCTAACAGGTAATAGGGCAAATTCATCGTCTTTTCTTTTTTTCACATCAATTTTATTTATAATAAGGTAAATAGGCTTACCCTTTTTTCTAAGCATCTCCATAATTAACTTATCACCTTCGGTTAAGCCCTCTTTCGCATCTACAACAAATAGAAAGGCATCTGCTTCATCTAGTACCTCTAGGACTCTTTTTTCTATCTCTTCATTTAATGGATCAACGGAATTAAAAAGACCACCAGTATCACAAATTTCAAAGGCAAAATCGTCGAGGAAAACTTTTTTCCTTAGAACATCTCTTGTAACACCTGGCATACTGTGAGTCACAGCAATATTTTTCCCGATTATTGAATTAAAGAGAGTACTTTTTCCTACGTTAACTCTTCCCACAATCACAAAAAAAGGCAAATTACTCATCTTTTAAAAAGATAAGAGAAAATAGGGGGAAAAATAAAGTTAAAAATATATTGGTAAAAGTAAGATTAATTATAACAGCTGAAAGCGAAAATGTGGAAATTCTCAGAATATAAACAGTAAACTCATCTTTTACAAGTTCTTTATATAGCTTAAAAAGGGGAAAATTTTTTAATAATAGAAAAGAATAGAGGAAAATAAGAGCAGAAATTAAAATAGAAACAAATTTTAATTCTTTGAAAATATCGGGTAAAAATGAGGAAAGTAAATAGGGAAATAAAAAAATTAAAAAATAGAAGAAAAATTTAGACCCGGGGGACTTTTTTTTAATAATTTTACTTTTTCAAAAGGTTTTTAAGTTCAGAAGAAGGTCTAAAGAAGGGAACCTTTTGGGCAGGAATTTGTATTTCTGCTCCAGTTTTTGGATTCCTGCCCTTTCTTGCTTTTCTTTTCTTAACTCCAAAGGTTCCAAATCCAACCAATCTAAGCTCTGAACCTTTTTTTAAAGTTTGTTTTACAGCATCTACAAAAGCATCAACGGCTGCCGCAGCAGCCTTCTTTGATATTTTTGCATAATTTGCTACATGACTTATAAGTTCTGCTTTGTTCATGGTTTACCTCCTTTTTGTTTTTTTCCGTCCCCCGGGTCTTTTAAATATTATAACATTTCAATTGAAAAAAGTCAAGTCTTTTCATTGATAAAGGCCATTTTTCCTAAAGCTTAATTAAAAATTTAAAATTTACTATATTATAATATTTCTAATTTAGTATTAAATATACGGGATTAAATTTATCTTTATTTTTCAATATCTGCCGTAGATATCTTAAGGAACTTATTATTTCTTCTGATTTTTCCCTTTTTGATTTAAGTGTAACTAAAAACTCTCTAATTTCTTTTAAATTTATATGTTGAACGTATTCTGGAATAACTCTTTTTTTTAAAATTATATTTACTAGTGAAACGTAGGGAACTTTAGTTAACAACCTACCCAAAATATAGGTAGGTTCAGAGACTTTATATATTACAACCATTGGAGTACCAGCAAGAGCACACTCAAGAGCTACTGTCCCACTTACTGTAATTGCATACCTTGCTCTTTCTATATAGGGAACCACATCCTCCCTTATAATTTCAAACTTACCCTCAACCTTAGACAGTATCTCACTATCACTATATAAAAGTGAAATTAAAAATCTATAATCTTTAAAATCTTTTTCTATATAATCTCTTATTCTAACCATGTCATTGACATGCCTTATTATTTCCCTTTTTCTTGAACCAGGCAAAAAAATTATAATATTTTCCTTATCTTCATTCCATCTAATTCTTTCAACTATAGGGTTACCGACAAAGAAGGTATTTACTTTCTTTTTTCTTAAAAATTCTGCCTCAAAAGGGAACGTAGAAAGAACCCTATCAGTGTATTTCCTAAGTTCTCTGATTCTCCAAGAACCCCAAGCCCAAACTTGAGGAGGTATAAAATAAAAGATTTCCCTTTCTATCTTTTTTAAAACTCTGGCTAAATTTAAATTAAAACCAGGAAAATCAACAAGAACAACCTTTTTTATATTCTCTCTCCTAACAAAATTAAAAATCTTTTTTAGTAAATTTTTAAAATATAAAATAGAACCTATAGCTTCGGTAAAACCAATAACTGCCTTATCGGTTATATCTTCAACTAAAATTGCTCCAACTTTTTTACTTTCCTTTCCTGCATAAGCATAAATTTCTAGGTCTTTTTTTACTTGTTTCAATTTATCTATAAGATAAGAAGCATTCCTATCTCCAGAAGGCTCACCAGCTACAAATAAAATTTTCATTTTATATACTTTAATAAAACTCCAACAAATATTAAAAAAAGAATCAGTATTAAAGTTGACTTTTCAAATCTTAATACTTCTTTTAAATTATATAGCCTTTTCGTTTTTTTTTCATAGGAAGGAAACTTAGGTATAAATCTAAAAGTCTTCCTCTTATACTCCTTATATTCTTCTCCAAATTTTTCCTCTAAAAATTTTTCCTCTTCTAAAATAATAAAATAGTATTGAACAAAAAAAAGTATGAAAAATAGAAGATAAAAGATTATAGGAGGGTTATAAAAAATAACGAAAAAAAGAGCTATAAAAAAATTACCTAAATAAATTGGATTTCTCACATAAGAGTAGGGACCACCAGTAACAAGAAAGTTTGCATTAATTTCCTTTGCCCTAGTTAGCTCTCCCACATACATCAAACTGTAAATCCTTAAAAACTCACCTAGAAAAAGCAAGGGGATTAAAAGAAAACCTTTAAAGCTTGGATTAGAAAAAAAAAGCATTATAACAAAAAAAGGGATTGGGATTTTATCTCTATTTCTATATAGAAACTTACCAAAGTTAATCAAAATTTTATCCTCTTTAAATTATTTTCTATAACTCTTTTTATCCTTAAAGCAATACTTAAACTTTTTATAGCCTCTCTTCCGTCTACAAGAACTTTCTCGCCATATAGACAAGCCCTAACAAAATTTCTAAGTTCCTCTTTTAAGGGATTAATATTAAAACTTTTAACTGGATAGGGTAAAATCTGATTGTCTTTTTTTATGTAAACTTGTGCTGTTTTCCCCCTTAAATCAACAGAAATGTATGTATCCTTTTGGAAAAAGCGAATCTTTCTAAAAGGCTCCCTTGATATTCTTGAAGCAGTTAAGTTGCATACTCCTCCATCTTGAAACTCAATTCTCACATTAGCAATATCTATCTTATCAGTTATAACAGGCACTCCTACAGCCTCCAATTTTTTTATCTTCGAATTTTTAAAAAGTAATACAAGATCTATATCATGAACCATAAGATCTAAAATAACATCTACATCTGTACCCCTTCCGACAAAAGTAGAGAGTCTTTCTGCCTCAATAAACATTGGATTGAGAATAAGATCCTTTATACTTAAAATACCTGGATTTAGTCTCTCAACAAAACCAACCTGTAAAATAAGACTTCTTTTTTCTGCCTCTTTAACAAGCCTTTTGGCTTCACTGATTTTTGTTGTTATTGGCTTTTCCATAAAAAGATGCTTATTGTTTTTTAAAACCATAAACCCAACTTCGTAGTGAGAAAGTGTAGGAACAGCACATGTCACAGCATCAACCATTTCTAAAAGTTCATAAGGTGAGTTAGCTGCATATAAATTGAATTCCTTTGCTACCTCCTTTGCTCTATCTTCATTTATATCATAAACAGCAACAACTTCTGCCTCCTCAATTTCTTTTAAAAGTTTCACATGAATCGAACCAAGATAACCTACCCCGATTGTTCCAACCTTTAATTTTCTCATAAATGACCCTTATATCCAACCTGAAAAGTTCTCATATATGTGTCTGAAAGTAAGTCCCTAAAAGAAAAAGTAAAGAAGAACTGATTTATAAGATTAAAAGATACACCAGAGTTAAGAATACCCTTAGTATGTAGTGGATCGTTGTATCCAAGGGCATATTCAAGAAAAAAACTAAACTCGGGTGAAAAATTCAAAATCAAAGAAGAAAATATATCAAAACCACTTTTTTCATCTTTTGTCTCAAAGGTTCTGTTTAATCCCCCATTTAAAATAAAGCCTGAAAGCACAGGAAATTCTTTACTTATACATAAATATAGTCCTCGTGACTTTATAAAATACCTTTCATTATCTTCGATATAATGATCAAAGCCCTGAGTCTCTATACCTAAAATAGCTGAGGGCCAATATTCTAACTCTTCTAAAATTAGATAGGAAATACTAACACCTGGAGCAGGATTAAATCTAACTTTCCCATAGCCGATGATACCTGTGCCTCCATATCTTAATCCAATAGACAATTTATCTAATATAGCTGCATCAATAGAAAATAAAAGACCGCCATCATTATAAAACCTAATATCAAATTTATATTCACCTCTTGCAAGATTTTTTGCTATTGGAAAATCACATGGCAAAACAGAAAGAGAAAACAAACTTACAGGAATAACGAGTAATAGTTTATTCATTTTTTCTAAATAAATTAGAAATTTTATGATTTTTATAGAGCTTTTTTCAAAAATTCAAAATCAGAAATTAGGATAAGGTCACAACCTGCCTTCATAGAAAGTTTTATACTTTCTCTAAGTGAATAAAACTTTTTTATCCCACCCATTAATAAATCATCTGTTATAACCTTTCCCCTAAAAGAAAGTTTTTTCTTTAATAATTTCTTTATAAAATATTCGGAAAAAACAACAGGCTCATCTGAAATTCTTCTGTACTTTATATAACCAGCCATTATGTAAGAAATACCCTCTTTTATTAATACTTTATATGGTAAAAGATCCCTTGCAATATCTTTAAGACTAGAATCAGAAACTGGCAAATCCCTGTGGGGATCTTCCCTTGCTCTTGCTTGATTAACAAAATGTTTAGCACAACACTCCACACCATTTTCCTTCATTATCTTATAAAATCTATATGAATATTCCATTACAATTTTTAAATTTTTACCAAAACTCCTCTCTTTTTTGCAGATTACCTCATTTTCTTCATCATAACAGATATCAACACAGGGAGCAAAATTTATATCAATCCCTATACTTTTAAGCTCCTTTGCCATTTTATTGCAGGATACTTCAAATTCTTCGAGACTATTCTGTCCCCACTTCATCGGTGAGGGGTAACCATCTATAACCCAAGAAGCATAACCACCTTCCTGATCTGTAGAGAGTTTTAAATCATAACCTGCAAACTTTTTTAAATCTCTTATAAATTCCCTCAGCTCATTCAGATTCTTGTTTTTAAAATGACTTGTTAAAAAAATAGAAAAGGGGCTAAAATTTTTTACAACTTCAAAGCCATCCTCATAATCACTTATACCAATAATAAAATTACTAAAATCCATTCAGAAGTTGATCTTTTTCTCAGTTCCTTCTAAGAGTCTTTTTATGTTAGAAAGATGTGCAATATATATGACTAAAACTGTCATCAAAGAAATAACATCAAAATAAAGAGGATAATCTTCGATAAACACTATGATTAAAAGCCAAACTAATGAAGCAATGAGTGAACTGAGGGAAACGATTCTAAAGAGTAAAAGAAAGGTAATAAAGGAAATTAAGGCTATGAAAACTGGATAAGGCGTAAGGGCAAGATAAGCTCCAAAGGCTGTAGCAACCCCTTTTCCTCCTCTAAAATTAAGAAAAGGAGATGTAATATGTCCTAAAATTGATGCAAAGGCAACTAAAATAGCAAAATTAAAAGAAAAAAATTTAGTGGCAAGAAGTGTAGGGAAAAAAGATTTAGCAGTATCAAAAAGTAGTGTTAAAATTCCTAACTTTTTGTCATATCTAAAAACATTTGTAGCACCTATGTTTCCACTTCCAAGTTTTCTTATATCGATCCCTTTTAGGGTCTTCACAAGTAAATATCCAAATGGTACTGCTCCTAAAAAATAAGATAAAATAAGATAGAGAATTTTAACGTGCATTTAATTATTCTAAGCTTTTATAATTTCAAAATGAAAGCATTTGCACAACTTATCTCTATTATAGTGCCAATTTCTTTCCCACTCTCGGTAACTCTCTCATCCATTTTATTTATAATTCTTATAATATTTCCGATTTTAAAATTTAAGGATTTTGCAATTTTTTCGAAAAAATTCAAACTTTTTTATTTACTTTTCTTCCTATTTTTATTATCCTACACGTTATCAGCGATTTTATCATGCGATACTGTTGATGCAATTAAAAGAGCAAGGGAATATTTTTTCTATCTTGGAATAATCTCTGTAGCCTTTATTTTTAGAGAAAAAATTGACTTAGAAAAAATTTTGAAGATATTCCTATTTTTCTCGGCAATCTCTGTTTTATATTCAATTTTAAGCATACTAAGGGGAACTGCAAATGAGGGAAGGGCTCATGGTTTTTTTCTTCATCCGTTAACATATGCTGGATTCCTTATAATTCCAACTCTCTTTTCGGTTGGACTCTTTTTCATTAAAAAAAAGAGCACTCAAAAAATTATCCTCCTATTAATCTCCTTAATACTTTTTTTAGGCTTAATTTTAACTGATTCAAGAGGAGCAATAGTCGTAACCTTTTTGTCCTTGTTAATTCTAATCTATAAATTCAGTAAGAAACTGATTTTACCCTTAATAGTAGTGGCCTTATTTTTTTCAGCGCTATTTATCATAAAAAATCCTTTAAATTTGAGAGAGAAAGCCTTAAGAGAACAAAGTTTAAAAAAGAGATTAGAGTTAATTAGAGCTTTCCCTGAATTTTTTCTTAAAAGAGCACTTTTTGGATACGGTAGAGTCCATACACAAAAAATAGTCTCTCACCTTGAAAAAGAAAACTTTAATAGAGAAAAACTTGATCTTTTGAGATATATGAATCATTTTCATGTAAGTTATTTACAGGTTCTTTTTTATTTTGGTATTTCCGGTTTTCTTTTACTTTACTCTTTGTTTTTTTATCTTCTCTATATTCTTTACAAAAAATCAAGAGAAAGTATCTTTTCTTTTTTAAATTTAGTAAATCTTTTTGCCTTTTTGACTTATGGATTATTTGAAATAAATATCTTTGCCGATGAGATTCTTTTACCACTTTTCTTCTTTATAGGAATTTCACTAGTTGAAAATGAGAATAATTCTATTTTCAGGGTTTAAACCCTTTGCAACTGTTTCTTACTTTTATAAATATCTTAAAAGAGAAGAACCAGATACAGTGTTTGTTTCCTATGATGAAGGAACAGATTTTTATCTAAATTCACACAAATTAAACTTAAAGAAAATCTTCAAAGAGATATTTGAACCTGATCTTTTTATATATGTAGAAACAGATCCTGGTAAAGGTTTTTTTATTGAAGACCTTTTAGAGGTAAAAGTTAAGAAGGCCACATGGCTTATTGATAGTCACTTAAATTTTAGATGGCATAAAAATTTTGCCAAATTATTTGACTACGTGTTTGTTGCCCAAAAATCACTTATTCCTTGGTTTAGAAAATACAGTATAAATCCAAAGTGGCTTCCACTTGCCTGTGACCCTGAAATTCACAAGGAATGGTTCAAAACAAAAGAGTATGATATTGTTTTTATTGGACATCTAAATAGAGAAAGAGAAAAATTTTTTAAAGAAATGGAAAGTAACTTAAGAGGAATTAAAATACTTGTAAAAGAAAAAATATACCTTGAAGAGAATGCAAAAATTCAAAGTAAAGGAAAAATAGGTTTTAATCTACCTGTAAGAAAAGATATTAACATGAGAACTTTTGAAGTTCCAGCCTGTGGCTCACTTTTATTTTCTCCCTTTGTAAAACATTTAAACGAGATTTTTAGTGAAGAAGAAATTGTAATCTATAGAAATAAAAATGAAATTTATAAAAAAATTGAGTATTTTCTCGAAAGAGACGAAGAAAGGGAAGAGATGAAAGAAAGAGCTAAAAATTTAGTAATAAATAAGCATAATTACCTTGAAAGAGTCAAAAGTTTTCTTTTTGAAATAAAAAAAGATAAAAAAATAGGCGAAAAAAGCTACTTTGACTTTTTTTATTTAACCTATAACAAAAACTTCAAAAAGTATAGGAAATTTCATTTTCTTTTTAAGATTTTAAACTTTAAAAAACTGCTTCAGAATTTGCTACTTGAGTTTGAAGAAAGAATAAGAAAAAAATTTAATAGGTTTCCGTACTAAATATATGAAGATATTTGTGGACACAACGCCGCTTAGGTACACATTTTCTGGTATACAGGTTTTTATAGTAAATTTAGTTGATGAATTAAAAAGGAAAGGTTTAAAAGTAATTGAGATTAAAAAACCCTTTTTAAGATTAATTTTTGAAAAAGGCGATATCTATCTGGGCCCAGATGGAAGAGTCCCCTCTTTTAAAAACTTTAAACTTTTAACCACTATGATTCACGATCTTTGCTTTGAAATATACCCAAAACTTTTTCCACCTAAGGCAATCAAAATATCAAGAAAAAAGATTAAAAAAGCTCTCTATTACTCAGACATTGTATTTGTCCCATCAAAATTTACAAAGGAAAGTATTATAAAATTTTATGGCTTTAAAGATAAAATTGAGGTAATTTATCCTGGTGTAAAAAAAATAGAAAATTTAAAAAAAGTTAATAATATAGGAGAGAATTTTTTTCTGTTTGTTGGGGTCATTCAAAAAAGAAAAAACTTAGTAAACCTTGTAAGAGCCTTTAAAGAGTTGAATTTAAAAAATCATCATTTATTATTAGCAGGTAAAGAAGGCTTTGGTTATGAAGAGGTTGAAAAAGAAATTGATAATAAAACTTCCTTTTGGCTAAGAAAAACTTTTGATCAAAGTGAGATATTTTATTTATATAAAAAATGCACTGCCCTTGTATTTCCAAGTTTCTGTGAAGGATTCGGTTTACCTGTTCTCGAGGCAATTTCTCTAAAAAAACCTGTTATTGCCTCGCCACTGAGCGTTTTTAAAGAATATCTCGGAGAAAACCTTTTTTACCTAAATGGATTTGATAAAGAAGATATAAAGGAAGGTATAATAAAATTTCTGGATGAAAAAAGAGAAAACATTGAAATAAAAATTAACAGGGCCTATGAGATAGTGAAAAGCTTTACGTGGGAAAATACAGCTTTGAATATGATAAAAAAATGGAGGGAAAGAATATAATAAAAAGATTAATAGAGAACCAAGAACTATTAGCACCTGAAACTGAACCTAATCCCCTGCATTATAAAAACATAACAAGATTTTATGAAATTTTAGAAGAAAAAAAAGAATTCGGAGAAAAAATTTATGTAATAGGTCATGAAGACTTAGATGGTATAGCTTCTTTATACGGAATTGAACTACTCCTTAAAGAGCTAGAAATAGAGTTTAAAACCTATCTTCCTTCAAGAGAAAATGAATCTTATGGTGTGTCAAATGCTGTGATTGAAAGATTCGTAAAAGAAAATTTTGATTTTTTAATTACAGTAGACTGTGGACTTTCTAACAGTAACGAAATAAAGCTTTTGAGAGAACTAGGATACGATATTTTTATAATAGACCATCACTCTGAGGGGAACTTTGAAGAAGAAAATTTGATACATCCCTTTTTGGGAATTGGATTCCCCTTTTTGTCTAACGCAGTGCTTGTATTTGTCATACTATTTTTAAAGTTTGGTGAAAGACTTTGGAAAGAGAAAAAATTTTTGGATTTTACCTATCTTTCTGGTCTTTCAGTTCTTTCAGATAAGGTTCCTCCTTATTCGGTAAACGGTTTTGTTTTAAAGAAATCACAGCTAATTTTTCAAGAAACTGAAATTTATAAGGTTTTCACCGAAGTTAACACTAAACCACCGGAGTTTAGGAGGATCTCAAGAATTATTCCCTTTATATCTGCAAGAAATGGAACTCACCTGATCATAGAATTCTTAAGAGAAAAGGATGAAAAAACAAAGAGAGATATAATGAGCAATATAATATCTAAATATATTGAGGAGCAGGGAAAATTTGAGGAGTCCCTCTTCAATTCGAAAAATTGTTGGCAAAGCGATGATAGAATGGTATTTATAATATCTAAAAATATTAATCCGAGATATGCAGGATGGGTTGCTTCACGATTTCTTAAAGAAAGTGGACTTCCTTCAATATGTATAGCAAAAAAGGGAAACAGGTGGGTGGGAGAAGCACGATCTAAACCACCACTCTCTGTGTTAAAAATATTAAAGGAAACATCTTATCTCTTTGAAGAATTTGGAGGACACCCCTTTGCCTGTGGGTTTAGTATAAGGGAAGAAAACATAGAACCACTTTTAAATAATCTAAAAATTTTGTCAAAAAGAATTTCAAATTTTATACCTGAACCTGATCTTTTCCTAAGTGAAGATGAATTTAAAAAAATTAAAAGTATTTTAGAAAAAATTGGCCTTATGGGTATCACTGTATACTTTAAAGTGGACGAAAAAATGTACTACACCTCCCCCAGCGGAATTTTAGAGATTGTTCTTACATAGGGACTTAGCCGTTACAACAGTGTAAGCAAAAATAAAATCTCTATATAATCCTTCAGATGTCTTTGCTTTTATACTTATAACTTCAGGTTTTATTTTCAAAATTTTTGCTAATTTTTCCCTTATTTTTTTCTTTTTTTCTCCAAGCTTTGGAGAGTCAAGTAAAATAGTTATATCAATATTTGAAATTTCATAGCCATCACTCTTAAAAATTTGAAAAATTTTCTTTAAAAAAAAAGTAGATCTTTTCCCCCTCCATCTCATATCAGTATCTGGAAAAAAATCTCCTATATCTCCCCTTACAGTAATCCCTAATAAGGCATCACATAGAGAGTGAATAACTGCATCACCATCTGAGTGTCCAACTGCATAAATTCCCTTTTTTATAGCTACACCACCTACAAAAAGACTTTTATTTCCTCTTGCTAACCTATGTATATCGAAACCAAAACTTGTTTTAAAATTAAAGTGACCTAAAAAATAATCTAAATCAGAAAGATCCCTGTCATAAGTGATTTTAAAATTAAAAAGAGAATCTTTAACATAAAAAGGGTTAATATTTAAGACTTCTTTAAGTAGAGTACTTTCATCAGGGTAATCTCTTTTTTCTGTTTTTTCAAGGGCTTTTAATATTAAACTCTTTTTTGTTGCCTGAGGTGTATGAATTAACTTAACGTTATCTCTATCGATTCTTTTATTCTCGTAGATGCAGGTATCATAGGGTGAAAAATAGGGAACAACGATATTGGCTTTTTTAAGTTTTTTTCTCATGTCTACTACTAGTGATTTTGAAAAGAAAGGTCTTGCAAGATCATGAATAAAAACATATTCAAATTTAGCCTTTTTGACAGCCTTCTCCATACTTTCACATCTTGTTTTTCCACCCTCTATTACTTTCACTTTTAGTTTAGGTTTTTGGTTTTTAATCTCTTTTTTAACCTTTGACTTATACTCCGCTGGACATGCAAGGATTACTTCTCCGATAAATTCTATACCTTCAAGTTTTTCAATTAAATACTTATAAATAGGTTTATCCTCTATTTTTAGAAAAATCTTTGGTTTTCCGATTCTTTCCCCTTTTCCGGCCCCTAGTATAATAAAAGATGTATCTTTCAAATTTTTTGTAAGAGATATATCATAAGAAAAATAAGGACAAAAGTTAGGATATTTATTGAGAAATTAAATCCAAATTTAAAGTCTAGTATAATGAGATTGATTTTTAGTTCTTCTAAACCAATTTTGGAGCTATAGAGCACTACGTCTCTGGCAGGAGATGGGGGTATAAGATTTTTAAGTATGACGCCTAAAATATCACCCAATGCTCCTGCCAGTATTACAGCAATAATGTTTCTGATTGTAAAAATTTTACGGGAAGACATTTATTTTATTATGCCGGGGGCGGGACTCGAACCCGCACGGGGTCACCCCCAGGGGATTTTAAGTCCCCTACGTCTACCGATTCCGTCACCCCGGCATAACCCTCCCTCTGACTTGCTTTTTATATTTTAATAAAATTAAAATTAATTTTCAAGATGGTTCAACTCCTTATGTTTTTAAGAAAGGAGAACCTTAAATGGATGTATTTGCAACATTAAGAGATATAATAGTAGAAGAATTAAACGTTACACCAGAACAAGTAACAATGGAAGCTAGATTTCAAGAAGATTTGGGTGCTGATTCTTTAGATGTAGTCGAGCTTGTCATGAAAATTGAAGAAAAGTTTGGCATTGAAGTTCCTGATGAAGATGCCGAAAAAATCAGAACAGTAAAAGACGCAGTTGAGTATATACAAAGTAAACTAAAAACATGAAAGAAAGAGAAGTAGTCGTTACAGGAATAGGAATCCTTACTTCACTTGGCAGAACTAAGGATGAAAATTTTGAAAACTTATTAAAGGGTAAAAGCGGAGTATCAAGAATAGAAAGATTTGACACCTCTAATTTACCATCAAAAATTGCAGCCGAAATTAAAAATTTCAACCCAGAAGAAAGATTATCTAGCAAAGAAATTAAAAGACAAGATCTTTATACTATCTACTCCCTTTATGTAACCGAAGAGGCTTTAGAAGATGCAGGATGGGGTAATGGTTTTCCCTATAAAGGCGAAGATGTAGGAGTTATAATTTCATCTGGAATAGGGGGAATAATTACACTAGAAGAAGAGATCAGAAAAATGTATGAAAGGGGAGTTAAATGGGTTTCTCCTTTTCTTGTTCCTATGATGATACCAGATATTGCCTCTGGTGTAATTTCAATTAAATACGGATTTAAAGGGCCTAACTTTTCGGTTGTTTCTGCCTGTGCCTCTAGTGCCCACGCCATTGGTGAAGCGATGCTACTTATTAAAAACGGACATGCCAAGGCAATTATAGTTGGTGGATCAGAGGCACCTTTAACTCCAATTGCACTTGCGGGTTTTGGCAACATGAAAGCATTGTCAACGAGAAACGATGAACCAGAAAAGGCTTCAAGACCTTTTGATAAACTGAGAGATGGATTTGTAATGGCTGAAGGTTGTGCTGTTCTTGTACTTGAAGAAAAAGAAAGTGCTATGAAAAGAGGTGCAAGGATTTATGCTGAGCTTGTTGGATACGGAGCAACTGCAGATGCATACCATATAACTGCTCCCTGTGTTGACGGAGAAGGAGCCTATAGATCTATGAAAAGGGCCTGTGAAAGTGCCTCTGTAGACCCTATGGAAATAGACTACATAAATTCTCATGGAACTGCAACACCTAGAGGTGATGTAGCAGAAACTTTGGCTATAAAAAGACTTCTGGGGGAAAGAGCCTATAAGATACCTATCAATTCCACAAAAAGTATGGTTGGTCACCTACTAGGGGGAGCTGGAGCTTTGGAGGCGGGGGTTACAGTGTTATCTATATATCACAAAAAAGTACATCCCACAATTAACCTTGAATATCCTGATCCTGAATGTGACCTTGACTATGTTAAGGAGGGCGCAAGAGAAGTTGATATAAGGTATGCACTTTCAAATTCTTTTGGCTTTGGGGGACATAACTGTTCCCTTTTATTTAAAAGATTCGAGGGTTAAAAATGAAAGATGAGAGGAAAAAAGCACTTGAATTAGCAGTAAAACAAATAGAGAAAGTCCACGGCAAAGGTGCCATAATGAGACTTGGCGAAAAGGAACTTATAAAGGTTCCAGTAATCCCCACTGGTTCAATTTCTCTTGATCTTGCTATTGGAATAGGTGGATATCCAAGGGGAAGGATAGTAGAGATATATGGTCCAGAAGCATCAGGAAAAACTACTTTAGCACTTCATGCGATAGCAGAAGTTCAGAAAGAAGATGGAATTGCAGCTTTCATAGATGCTGAACATGCGCTCGATCCAGCCTATGCTGAAAAACTTGGAGTAAATTTATCAGAGCTGTGGATTTCTCAACCAGATACTGGGGAACAGGCTCTTGAGATAGCTGAAACTTTAGTAAGATCAGGAGCGGTTGACCTCATAGTAGTTGATTCGGTAGCGGCTCTTGTGCCTAAAGCTGAGATAATGGGAGAAATGGGAGAGTCCCACGTTGGACTGCAGGCAAGACTTATGTCACAGGCTATGAGAAAATTAGCAGGTGTACTCAATAAATCAAAAACTTGTGCAATTTTTGTAAATCAGATAAGACACAGGATAGGGGTACTTTATGGTAATCCTGAAACAACACCTGGAGGACTTGCTTTAAAGTTTCATGCATCTTTAAGATTAGAGATTAAAAAAGTTGAGAATATAAAGGTAGATGAAGAGGTAATTGGAAGTAGAGTTAAAGTAAAAGTGGTAAAAAATAAACTTGCACCTCCCTTTAAAGAGGCGACTTTTGACATACTTTACGGCAAGGGAATTTCAAAAGAGAGTGAATTAATTGATCTTGCTGTTGAAAGAGGAATAATACAGAGATCTGGAACATGGTATTCCTATAAAGGAAAACAACTTGGACAGGGGAGGGAAAATGTAAGGAAATTACTTGAAGAAAATCAAGCTCTCTTTAGCGAGATTGAAAAGGAATTGAAAAAGGAGATTTTCGAGAAACAAGCAAAGGAAGAGAAAAAAGATTAAGGTAGGTGTAATTTTTAATCCCTATTCAGGCTCAGGAAAATCTTTTAAAATTCTTAGGTGGTTAAAGGAGAGATTAAAAAGGGATAATCTAAAATTTTTTATTGAGAAAATAGAGAAGAAGATTAATATAAAAGAAAATTTGTTAAGATTAAAGGAGAAAGGGGTTGATAGAGTTATAGTTCTTGGGGGTGATGGAACACTTTTTCATATTATTAACAACTTACCAGTTGATTTTAAAATACCCTTTTGCCTTTTTCCCTCAGGGTCAGGAAATGATTTTCTAAAGACAGTTTTTGGGAAAAAGAGAGACTTAAATTTTTTCTATACTGTTTTCAAAGAGGGTGAAGTTAGAGAAAGCTTTACTGGAGAAATAGAAACAGAGAAAAGAAAGCTATTATTTACTAATGCTGCAGGTATCGGATTTGATGCCAAAATAGCAAAGAGAGCACTTAAAATTAAAAATTTAAGGGGTTTACCAAGATACCTACTTTCACTTCTAATTGAGCTAAAAGGAAAAATTTCATATAAGATGGAACTAAGAAACGGTGATAATTTTTTAGTCGGAGAATACCTCCTTTTAGGAATTGGACTTGGTAAATATGTGGGTGGTGGATTTAAACTTTTTCCAAACGCTTCACCCTTTAAAGATGAATTTTCCGTTTGCATAATTAAAAATATGGGGAAAATAGAAGCTTTAAGAAAGCTCCCCTATGTGATAAAGGGAACTCATCTTTCTTTACCGGATTGTATTTATTTTAAAACAAAAGAATTAAAACTCAACATCAAGGAAGATTCTCTAATTCAACTTGATGGTGAGGTTTTAAATTTAAAAAGAGGAGATATTAAAGCAAGGATATCTCAAAAAAAGTTCCTCTTTCTTTATAAGACCTCTATTTGAAAATTATCTTAGAGACTATATTTTCTCTATCACTACTAATGATGACTTTACCTTTTTTGTTTTTACCGAATATTCCGAAAGCAACTTTTTCAAGCTCTTTAAGAAGTTCACTTTCTATTCCTCTTGCTCCTGTTCCTCTTTTGAGAGCTTTTTGAACAATTAAATCTTTAGCCTTTTCAGTAATAACAACATCAAAACCTTCCAGTTTAAATTCATTTTTTAATTTTTCTAATTTAAGATCTAGGATATCTTTGAGGGTTTCTTTATCAAGAGCTTCAAAGGGTATTATTCTTTGAAACCTCGCGATGAGTTCAGGTAAAAAGCCGTATTTTAGAAAATTTGTAAGATCTTCCTCTTCTCCCCTTAGTTTATATGCTATTAATTCCTCATTTTCCTCAATTTCCCTTAAAAAACCAATACTCTCTCTCTCTATTTCTCTTTTAAAACCAGTGAAGGCTCCTATTGCAATAAAAAGTATCTCCCTTGTATTTATTTTTCCCTCTACGTTATGATCCTCGCCATATTCAAATATTTTATGTTCAAGAAGTTTTAGAAGCTCTCTCTGAACTCCATAACCAGAAACATCTTTTTGAGTCCCAGCTCCAGCAAATCTTAAATTACTAGTTGACCCTGCTATTTTATCAAATTCATCAATAATTACTGCTCCAATTTGAGCTAAGTATTTGTTTCCCCTTGCTGCCTCAATTAATTTATAGGGAATATTTATGACATTTTCACCTACGTATCCTGTTTCACTGTATTTTGTAATATCAATTATCACATAGGGAATTTTCAGGATTTTACCAAAAAGTAGCTCCACTATATAGGTTTTTCCACAACCTGTAGGACCCATGAATATGTAATTTACCTTCTCTGGAAGTAACTCGGGCGCAATTTTGTCTTCATAAATCATCTTTATTCTTCTAAGATGCCTATAGATTGCCACACAAACCATTTTCCTTGCTTCTTTTTGCCCTCTATAACCCTCTTTTTCGAGAAGCTCAAAAAGTTCTCCAGGTGAATATAAAGGTAAATCTCTTACAAATTTCTCAAATTCTTTTATTTTCTGACCCTCTATTTCAGAAACTTTATTAAGAAAGAAGAAAAAATCATCAGCATACCGGTATTTTTTTTCCTTCATTTTTAAAATTATAAGAAACAGGTATTTCTATTTGACAAAGTGTATACTTAGACTTTATTAAATTAACTACCCTGGGAAAAGACAAAAAAATTAGAGTAATTGTAACAAAAATTATGGACAAAATTGATTTAGAGAGAAATTTTAAAAAAATTCACTTTAATGTTATGTGGAAATTTTCCCTTGATTTTAAAAATCTTGCTCTTAGAGAAGTAAATATTTATAGAAATAAATGTGGAAAACTTTGTGGAAAAATTTTATATCAAGGAGGGATTTAAAATGAGAGTGAAACTATGGGATCTTATTAAGGAAAGGTTGCAAACAGAATTATCTGAAAGTGAGTATAAATTTTTTGAAAAAGCAAAAGCAAGTGATCTTGAACCTGATCATGTGATGAGAATAATCTGTGACAATGACTATGTGTTAAATATAATGCAGAAAGTATTTGATGTAAAGTTAAGGAGAATACTTATGGAACTTGGGTATCCAATGGTTAAACTTGTTTATGAAGTGAGAAAGGATGAAAAAGAGGACGAGAAAAAAGATCCTGTAATCGAAGTTAGGGATGTAAATGTCGAAGCCTCAAGATATGGATTAAATTCAAAGTATACTTTTGAAAATTTTGTTACTGGTAAAAACAATGAAATGGCTTATACTGCAGCAAGAGCTGTTGCTCATGCTCCAGGGAGTGAATATAATCCCTTTTTTATATATGGGGGAGTTGGACTTGGAAAAACTCATTTACTCCATGCTATTGGAAACGATATTTTAAAAAGAAGAAGAAATACGAAGATCCTTTTAATTACAACAGAGGAACTTATTTCTAAAATAGTAGAGGCTATACAAAAAAGAAAAATGAATGAATTTAGATCAAAGATTAGATCCTTTGAAATCTTATTAATTGACGATATTCATTTTTTGGCTGGAGCAGATTTTTCTCAAGAGGCACTCTTTCATATTTTTAATTCGTTTTATAATGAGAAAAAACAGGTTGTATTTACGGCAGACCGTGCACCATGGGAACTAGATAATATTGCTGAGAGGCTGGTAGACAGATTCTCATGGGGACTTGTAACTGACATAAAACCACCTGAATATGAAACAAGACTCGCTATTTTAAAACTAAAGGCGGAAGAGAGGGGTCTTGAAGTTCCAAATGATGTTTTAGAATTAATTGCGAAAAATGTTAAGAAAAACGTTAGACTTTTGGAAAGCTGTATAATTAAACTCTATGCACTTCAATCAACAAAAAATATAAAAATTAACTTAGCTATTGCTCAAAAGGTACTAAGTGATATATTTTCAAAGTCTCAATCTAGTGATCTTGAGGATGTTTTAATAACTGTTTCAGAGTACTATAATTTACCAAAAACTGAAATAATGAGTAAAAAGCAAAAGAAAGAGCTTGTTCATGCAAGACAAGTAAGTATGTTTATTATGAAGAATGTTCTCAACATGTCTATAGTCGAAATTGCAAGATTTTTTGGGAAAGATCATACAACTGTTTTACACGCAATAGAAAAAATTGAAAATTTATTAGATAAAGATGAAAAATTAAAAAACGAAATTTTAGAAATAGAAAAAATGTTAAAAAGAGTGTGAATTCTATGTTGATAAACAAAAAGGAAACTTTTTCACAAATTTTCCACACAAGTCTCCTGCCGGAATGACTTGGTATTTTAAATTTCCACAGCTTAAATATTATAATTAATTATATATTTTTTATATTTTTTAAATTTATTTTAGGTTCAAACCCATTATTAATTATTAAATTTATGAGGTTTAGAATATTAAGGGATGAATTTTTAAAAATGATAGAGAGCGTATACCATGCAATCCCATCAAGGGCAGCTTTGCCAATTCTTGAAAACATTAAAGTAGAAATAAAAGGAAACGAGCTTAGTCTTTTTTCTACAAACTTAAATTTTTCCTTGAAGGTTAAAGGACAAGTTGAAGTAGAAGAGGAAGGTGCACTATGTGTAAGAGGAAGGGAGTTAAAAGAGATAACATCAAGATTAAAAAACGAAAAAATTTTAATTGAAAAAAAAGAAGACAGAGAACTTTTAATTTACACTTCTCAGGGGCACTATAGCTTTTATATTCAACCAGTAGAGGAATTTCCAGTAATTGAGGAGGTCAAAGTAAAGGGTGAAATAACAATTTCATCGGATAAGATTTTAGAGGGAGTGGAAAAAGTTTCTTTTTGTGTAGCCAAAAATGATTCAAGACAATTTTTAAATAACATCTTACTTGACGTAAAAGGTAATAGACTCTCAATTGTGTCTTCAGATTCACATAGGTTAGGACTATATGACATAGAAATAGAAAATGATGGGTTAGAGGGTAATTTCTTAGTTGATCCAAAAAGTTTTGATTTCTTAAAAAATTATAAAAAAGAACAGATAAAAATACTTTTTTCAGATACAAAAATTCAATTTAATTTCAGCAATGGATACGAAATAGTTAACCTCGTTGATGATAAGTTTCCAGATTATAGAGCAGTGATACCGATTAACGTCACGAATAATTTAAAAATTTCAAAACAAGATTTAATTGAGGCCTTAAGAAGGTTACGTATTTTTACTTCACCACCAAATAATCCTATTCAATTTACACTTTCAAAAGACTCTCTAACTATAAAAGCTGTTTCAAGTGAAATTGGAGAGGGTTATGAAAGACTAAATGGTTTTTATGAAGGAGAAAGTATAGAAGTAGGGTTTAACTGCAACTATTTACTTGAGATCTTAAGACACATTGATGAGGATGTAGTTTATATGGGTATTACAGGTAGTGAAAGTGCCTGTATTATAAAGGGCGAGGGTGTTCATCATTACCTATATCTTCTAATGCCTATCAGGATTTAAAAGAGAATCTAAAATTTGGAAAACCTCTTTTGTCTCCTTTACATCATGTACTCTTAAAATGTTTATATTTTTTAAAAATAGGTAGGCTGAAATAGCAAGTGTGGGAATTCCTCTATCTTCTGGTTTTTCTATGTTTAAAACTTTACCTATAAATGACTTTCTTGAGTGTCCAACTAAGATGGGGAAGTTAAGTTCCTTAAAGATTTCGATGTTTTTTAAAATTAAAAGATTGTCAATTACTCTTTTACCAAAGCCTATTCCTGGATCTATAACTATTTTTTCTTTTTTAATTCCCTTTTTTATAGCGTAATCTGTTCTTTCCTTTAATTCTTCCTTAATCTCTTTAATTGTATCCTTATAGTATGGATTTATTTGCATATCCTTAGGTGTGCCTCTAATATGTACTATTATAATCCCTGCGTCAAATTTTTTAACTACTTCAACCATTTCCTTATCGTGTTTTAATCCTGATATATCGTTTACTATGTTAGCACCCTTTTTTAGGGCTTCATAAGCCACCTTTGATTTTCTAGTATCTATTGAAATAGGGATATCGATTTCTTTTCTTAATTTTTCAATAACAGGAATTACCCTTTTTAACTCAACTTCAAGTGGCACTTCTTCTGAAAAAGGTCTTGTAGATTCTCCTCCAACATCTAAAATATCAGCACCACTTTTTGTCAGATACTTTCCCCATTCTACAGCCCTATCAACATCTAAGAATTTTCCGCCATCGAAAAAGGAGTCAGGGGTTACATTTAAAATACCCATTATCTTGGGTTTATCGAGATTGAGGAAACCGTCCTTAAAAGAAAAGATCAAAAATAAAAGATGGGCCCGGTAGGACTCGAACCTACAACCAACGGATTATGAGTCCGCCGCTCTACCGTTGAGCTACGGGCCCTTTTTATTTTTAATAATAATTTTTAAAAAGTTTTTTTTCAAGACTCTTTTTTCATTAATTTTCTTATAGCTTCTTTTAAGGTTTGTACAGTAAAGGGTTTCGGAAGGAAGAAGTCTGCGTTTATATTTTTGACTTTTTCTCTAGTCTCAAAAGAATCATAAGCTGTTATCACAATCGACTTTATATTTGGATCGTGCATCTGGATCTTCGAAAGTAATTCAAGGCCTGATATTCCAGGTAATTTTATATCAGTTATTATTATATCAAACTCACCTGGAACAAATTTCTCTAGGGCTTCTTCGCCTGATCTTGCCCAAACTACATCATGTTCCTCTTTCAAACTTTGTGTAATAAAAAAAGACAAAGGTCCCTCGTCTTCGACAACTAAAATTTTTACTCTTTTCATTTTGTCTCCTCCAATAACTCTATAAATTTATCTACAATAACTGGACCAAATTTATTTCCCCTTAAGTTTTTCAAAAGCTCTATTGCCTCTTGTTTGCTTAATTTATCAGCATAACTTCTTTCATGAGTTATAGCATCATATACGTCACATATAGATATAATTTGTGAACCTAACGGAATTTCTTCACCTTTAAGCTGCTCTGGATATCCGGTACCATCCCAGTTTTCGTGATGATACTTTATTAAAGGTAAAACTTGTTTTAAAAAGGTTATCGGTTTTAAAATTTCAATTCCTATATTTATATGTTCTTTCATTAACTCCATTTCTTCCTTTGAAAGTGCCCCAGGTTTATCAAGTAAATATTCCCTTATGCCGATTTTGCCTACATCGTGGAGTAAGGCAGCATACCGTATATTTTTGATTTCCTCTTCTGAGAGATTAAATTTTTTTGAGAGTTTAACAGCAAGGTCTGAGACTCTTTGCGAATGTCCCCTTAAAGAAGGATCCTTAGCCTCTATTGCTTTTACAAGTGCAAGAAGTGACTCTATGTAGCTTCTCTCAAGTTTTTTAAATAATAGAGCATTTTGAAGTGAAGAAGCTGCATGCTTTGCAAATATTAAAAGTTCATCCCTTAATTCTTCTAAATTTTCACCTGTCCTGTTTCCAACAATTAAAACTCCTAATACCCCATCCTTTGTTTCTAGTGGTATAACTATCACTTCTTTAATATCACCTTCCTGATACTTAATAATGTAGCTCTCCTTTTCTTTTTCTAGGTGTAATTTATCTTCTTTTTTGATAATATTATCAAAGCCGTATACCTCACACACTTCAAAAGTGTCATTTTCCTTTATTAGAATTGCACAATCCTGTTTCTCCACTATTTCTATTACTCCCTTTAAAATTAGAGATAAAAGTTCCTCAAGATTAATTTCTGATTGGAGTTTATCACTCCAGTAAAGAATCTTTGAGAGTTTTTTAATTTTTTCCTCAAGTTTTTTGTCTACCTCAGCTTTTGCCATTTTTAATCTTTCGTTTGCAACTTTTAATTCTTTATTTAACCTTTCAAGTTCATTTAAAAGTCTTTTGTTTTCTTCTTGTAATTTTCTTTTGTTAAGGGCGTTTTTAATTGTATTTTTCAGAGTTTCAACTTTGAAAGGTTTAATTAAATAATCATAAGCTCCAGCTTTTAAAGCTTCAATTGATGTATCAAGAGAAGCATAAGCTGTCATCATTATAACTTGAACATCAGGATCTAAAGCCTTAGCAGCTTTTAAGATTTCAATTCCCGTAATATCAGGAAGTTTTATATCCTGAAGAATTAGATGAGGCAAAAATCCCTCTATTATCTTTAAAGCATCATTTCCACTGTTTGCAACTCTTACATCATAATCTATATTGTCCTGAGTTATGTTCTTTACTATAAAATTTGCTAAAGTTTCTTCATCGTCTACTACAAGTATTCTCCATTTTTCCTCTTTCATAACTTCTTTATATCCATATTTTAAGTTCTTTATTTAGGTAAATCAATTAAAAATTTTGTTCCTTTCCCTTTTTCGCTTTCAACACTTATTTTTGCTCCATGGTCTTCTAATATTTTATGTACAATTGAAAGCCCAAGTCCCGATCCCCCTTTTTTAGTTGTATAGAAGGGCTCAAATATATGTATCAATTCAGAAGGTTCTATTCCTACTCCAGTATCTTCAACGGAAATAAAAATTGTACCACCTTTTTTTTCTCCCAGAGATATAGTTAATCTTCCTCCATCTGGCATTGCCTCAATCGCATTTCTTATTAAGTTCTCCATCACCTCCCTCATTTGATCCTCATCAACAAAAGCTATAATGTCCTCTTCTGGTAAAATTAATTTTAGTTCTATTTTCTTTTCGCTTAGTTCTTGACTAAAGAATATTGAAAGTTCTTCAATCATATCTTTTAAATTTATTTTTTTTCTCTTTAGGGGTGGTCTTCTAGCAAAAGATAGGAGGTTTTTTATTAATCTATCAAGTCTTGATATTTCCCTCAATATAACACCAAGATGTTTTTTCTTGGGATCGTTTTCACTTAGAGTTGAATAGATATACTCTATTCCTACAGAAATACTTGCAAGGGGATTTTTGATTTCATGAGCCATATGGGCTGCCACTCTTCCAATTGCCGAGAGCCTTTCTGAACGTCTAAGTTGTTCCTCTAAAGCTACAACCTCTTTTATATCTTCAATCATAAGTATTATTCCCTTTATTTTCTCTCTTTCATAAATAAAAGTCGATGAAAGAGAAAGAGGTAGTACCTCTTCGCCTCTTTTTATTTCTATGTTCTTTTTTACTAAGGGTACTCTTTCTTCTATACTTTTTTTAAATATGCAGTTAGGATCTCCAGGTTCATGCTCTTCAAAAATCTTGCATAGAATTGTTCCCTTTAAATCTTCTTCTTTTAGTTTTAAAGTATAAACAGCTGTGTAATTAACCCTTTTTATATAAAGATCCCTTTCAGCATAGATTATTCCGATAGGAATGTTTTTAAGAATAATATCAATAAACTCTTCCTCTTCCTTTAATAAATATAAGTTTTTTTGAAGCTCATCAATTATTCTCCTATATCTGAGAAATGAAGATACCAATTTAGATATTTTTTCAAATGTTTCTATGTCTTCTTTTGAAAAACCATCAATTTTTGGTGAAGATACAATCATTACTCCTATAGCTTTATTTTCATCAAGTATAGGGATAGCTACCTCTGACTTAACAAGGGGAGAGGCTTGAACATATCTTGCATCTTTTGAAACATCAGGCGAGTATATAATCTCTTTTGTATGAGCTGCAAAACCTGATAGACCTTCATATCCAATTTTTAACTTTCTCTCTAAGAGTTTTTCATAATCCTCATATCCAATACCAACCTTCATTCTAAGGTAATCCTCATCTTCCCTTAGAAGAAAACCTGCATAAACAATGTCTAACTCTTCCTTTAAAATGAAACACACTTGATGGAGTATTTCATCAACTTTTTCTGTGCGAGAAATAACTTCTATTATTCTCATTAACACTCTGTTAAACTTATTTATATTCTCAACTTTCCTGTTAATAACTAGAAGATCTAAGATAATTGAAATTAAATTTAATGGGATTTCCTTTTTTTCACCGGTAAAGGAGATCAGATATTCTCCCTGTCTACCCTTTAATTTATAAAAATTTAAATTTTCCCTTTCTTCAAAATTAATTCTATCTATTATTGATTTGTAATTCCCGTTTTCCTTTATATAAATTTCGCATTCTTTGATATTAAATTTCTCATAGAGAAAGTTTTTAAGGAATTTTATTGATTCGTTAGGTTTCTGGGACATTAATTTATCTAGTAAATCAAAAGAAATAGGGAGTTTTTCTTCAAACCATTCTTCAGTTAGTTCTAAAATAGATATCAGAAACTCCCTCTCATCATCATATAGATAATCTTTTTCAACAAGTATTAGAGATTTTTCTTTTAGAAAACAGTAAAGTCTCAGCTCCTCAAACTCAATATATTCTCCCTTTGTTTCAAAAAAAGGCAATACCTTTAACAGTTTTTCATCATCTAACTGAGTTAGAGATCCAAGTTTTATCAAAATTCCTTTAGTTTTAAAGTAAAGTCCCTTTGAGTTTAAAATAAAGGAGAGTTCCTTTAATGAGTTTGTTATATTTTCCTTTATTTGCGATTCAAGGGCCCTGTGAAAGTTAAAGAGAAAATTTAATTTAAAGATTTCATTTTTAGCATCTTCAAGGAGCCTAAAATTTTTAAGAAAAACACTTGTAAGGTTTAATGCGTTCTCAACTTCTTCTATTTTTTTATCATCTACTTTTCTAAAAGAAATAATCGTATAAATTTTCTCCTCATCTTTAAGTGGAATATAAGCTTTTTCATCTTTAATAACTTTTTCCCTATCTATCAATATTTTCTTTAAATCAGTTATGCTAAGTATTTCCTTAATTTTTTCTGTATCTATAAAATCTATCTCAGATAAAATATTTTTTTCTAAAAAAAATTTTAGGTTTTCAATTAATTCACCTATACTTTTTGCTTGGCTCAGTAAACTAAGTAGATTCATCTATTCTTCCATTAGCTTTTGCAGTCTCTCTTTTGCCTCTTTATGATCAGGAATTATTTCAATAACTTTTTTGTAAAGATTAATTGCCTCCTCCCTTTCAAGGAGTATTTCCTTAACTATAGCAAGGTGATATATTATGTCAGTATCGGAGGGATTATCTTTATAAAGATTTTCAAGAATTTCCTTAGCTTTTCTATAATTTTGTGAAAGGATTAAAAGTTTAGCTTGGTCAAGTAAATCCTCTTTCATTTTGAAAATAAATTTTTTACCTTTTCCTTTTCACCTAAAACAAAAAGTATATCTCCATCTTTGATTTCCTCATCTCCTCCTGGCCCTACTATTATTTCATCTCTTATAACAGTTTGTCCCCTTTCATTAACCTCTGGAATTTTTCTTTTTATTGCAATAACATTTACCCCAAATTTTGATCTAAACTCAAGTTCAGATAGTTTTTTATTTGAAAATATAGGTAAAGAAGCTCTCTCTTCAAGTACATACTTATCGGATACTTCAATTATCTCTAAAAGACCAGGAGAAACAAGGTGCTTAGCAATTTTTTCGGCCATTTCCTTTTCAGGATAAATTGCGTTGGTAAAACCAAGTTCACGAAGAACTCTTAGATGTAATTCGTTTTTTGCTCTTGGTATTATTTTTTTTGCTCCCATTTCCTTTAGAATTACACAGGTTAATATACTAGCCTCAATACTACCTGTTATAGTTACAAGTATTGCATCAAAATCTTTTACATCGAGTGTTTTCAGAGCTTTTTCATTAGTTGTATCCATTACGTAGGATTCAAAAACAAATTCTTGAACAGAGAGAACTTTTTCTTCATTTTTATCAATTGCAACCACTTTTGCTCCTAGTTTACTGAGATTTTCAATTAACAATCTACCAAATCTTCCAATTCCAATTACACAAAACTCTTTTTTCATTTTTCATTACATTTTTCATTATCTCTAACTCTTAAATTATAAAAAATTTGATAACTAACTTCAAATTGATTTAAAATTATAAAATGAAAAAGTTATTTTATGCTTTAAATTTTATATTATTGATTGTGCTCATTTATATAATTCAGTACCCTGTGATAAAGAAGGGAGAAAAAATAAAAGTAAAGATCGCTTATCACCCTTCAGTTGCAAGTTTTCCACTTTTTGTTGCCTTAGAAAAAAAAATTTTTGAAAAACTAAAACTAGAACCTGAGGTTATAAAAACTTCCTCCTATGAGGCTTTAGATAATTTAAAAAGAGGAAAAGTTGACATTGTAGTAGGTTTTCCAACAGTTGACTTTTTTATAAGGGAAAGAGAAGAAATCGATAATTTTAGAATTATTGCTGATGTTAGTATTAGTGAGAACTTTTTGTATGCCTCAATTTTCGGCTTTGGAAGACTAAAAAAGATAGATGATATAAAGAATTTTCCATTTTACGCACCTTCTCAGAGAATGGAAGGGAGAGTTATAGGTAAAAAGCTTGCTGATAATTATGCTTTTAGCTTAGATAATTTTTTTGAATACCCAACAGTTATACCTCAAGTAAGCGAGGGGGGTGTGCTTATTTACTATCCCACAAGAGAATACTTTGCTAAAAAGGGAGCAAACATCTTAATAGAAGACGTTTTTAAGAGCCTCTTTGGAGAAAACTTTGTAATAGGAAGTGTACTTTGTTCTAAAGTTACCTTAGCTTACAACAAAAAAGCTATGGAAAGATTTAGGGAAGTGTGGGATCAAGCTCTTGATTACATTAACAATAACAAAGAAGAAATCCTGAGTCTATATAAAAGCTTTTGTATTCAGCATCTCGAAGCAGATTTTTTAAAAGAGGGTGAGTTTGATCTAAGGCTTCCATATTATAAAAAATCTAATGAGGTTAGTGATTTACCCTATTTAGCTATTGTTAGAATTTTAAAAAATTTAGCTTTTATATACTCAGAACCAGATTTAGGAGTTCTCTTTGAACTGAAGTGAAGATTTTAAAAATAGGCGCTCTCGCATCTGGAAGAGGCTCTAACGTTGAGGCAATTCTAAAGAATATAAAAGAAGGTTTACTTCCCTGTGAAATGAGAATTGTTATATCTGATAATCCTAATGCGCCTGTGCTTAAAATAGCGGAAAAGTATGGAGTTAAGGCTTTATACATTGACCCAGGAAAAAGAAAACATACATTAGAGCCAGAGAGGGAGGAAGAATATGCAAAGGTTCTAAAACAAGAAGGGGTTGAACTTGTAGTACTAGCGGGATTTATGAGAATTTTAAAAGGAGCCCTTTTAAGAGAGTTTAAGAACAGAATAATGAATATCCATCCCTCTCTTTTACCCTCTTTTAAAGGTCTTGAAGCACAAAGACAAGCTATAGAATACGGTGTTAAAGTATCTGGTTGTACCGTTCATTTTGTAGATGAGACTGTTGATGGAGGCCCTATAATATTGCAGAGATGTGTTCCAGTTTATGACGATGATACTCCCGAAACTCTTGCAGAAAGGATTCTTAAAGAGGAGCATAAGATTTATTCTGAGGCAATTAAACTTTACGCTGAGGGACGATTAAAAATAGAGGGGAGAAGGGTTATTATAATAAAGAAAGATTAGAGAAAGATGAGTAATTTTGTTCATCTTCACGTTCATACTGAGTATTCCCTTTTAGATGGCATAATCCCTATAGATCGTCTCTTGGATAAATGCCTTGAAAACAATATGTTCGCCTGCGCAATCACCGATCACGGTGCCATGTTTGGAGTAATAGAGTTTTATAAAAAGGCAAAGGAAAAAAACATAAAGCCAATAATTGGAGCTGAACTTTATATAGCAAGATCAAGGAAAGAAAAGGTAGCCTCTGCTGGGCACGATCCATATAATCACATAACTTTAATAGCAAAGGATTATAAAGGTTACAGGAATTTAATGAAACTTTCTTCTTTGGGTTATTTAGAGGGATTTTACTATAAGCCCAGAATAGACAGAGAACTTCTTGGAATTTATTCTGAAGGTCTTATTTTTATGACTGGTTGTCTTAAAGGGGAAATTCCACAGCTGATTTTACAAAATAGAAAAGAGGAGGCTGAGAATCTCCTAAAGACTTACATGGATATTTTCGGAAGAGAAAACTGTGTAATAGAACTTATGGATCTTAATCTTGAGGAAAATATAATAGTAAATAAATTTCTCTACGATTTAGCCAAAAAATATGATCTTTTATATGTTGCAACAAATGATGTACATTATTTAGAAAAAGAAGATTACGAGTTTCATGAAGCAATCTTAGCACTCCAAACCGGAAAGACTTTAAAAGACGCGGATAGGTTTAGGTTCAAGACTAAGGAAGTTTATTTTAAGAGCGAAAGGGAGATGAGAGAGATATTTAGTTATGACGAAAAGGCAGTATTAAATACAGTAAAGGTTGCAGAGAAAATAGATTTAGAATTGAATTTAGATAAAGGTTTTTATTTACCAAAAGTTCAAATTCCACACGATTTTGATAATAGCTTTGAATATTTGAAGTATCTAAGTTATAAGGGTTTAAATGAGAGGTTTAACGGTGATGTAAAGAAAAAGTATATTGAACGGCTGGAAAAGGAGCTAGAAATAATTAAAAAGCTTAACTTTGAAGGATACTTTTTAATTATAAAAGATATAGTAGATTTTGCAAAAAGTAATGGAATTCCTGTAGGACCAGGAAGAGGTTCTGCTGTATCTTCCCTTGTGCTATACTCGTTGGGAGTTACAAATATTGATCCAATTAAATACGATTTGCTTTTTGAAAGATTTTTAAATCCGGAAAGAATATCACCGCCGGATGTGGATATTGACTTTGGAGATGAAAAAAGAGACGAGGTGATATCTTATATAAAAAGAAAGTATGGTGAAAGAAGTGTTTCACAGATAATTACCTTTGGAAGAATGAAGGCAAGGCAGGCTATAAGGGACATGGGGAGAATTTTAGGTTACGAATATTCTTTTGTTGATAGACTCGCTAAGGAATGCACTGGAAGTACTTTATCAGAAACTTATTCGGATAATCCAATTTTCAGGAAATTAGTGGAGGAAAGTGAAGATTATAAGAAAATTTTTGAGTATGCAAAAAAGGCTGAGGGACTAGCAAGACACGCTTCAGTACATGCTGCTGGTGTAGTTGTTGCTCCCTCAGAGATTACAGACTATGTACCACTATACTCAGACTCCGAGGGAACAGTGTGTTCCCAATACGAGATGAACTCACTTGAGGCTGTAGGGCTTTTAAAGATAGATATTCTAGGTCTTAAAACTCTTACTGTTATTGAAGAAACACTAAAAATGCTAAAGGAGAAAAATATAAATATAGATCCATATAACTTACCACTTGATGATGAAAAAACTTTTGAGATTTTAGCAAGAGGAAAAACGCAAGGTGTTTTTCAACTTGAGTCAAGGGGAATGAGGGAGCTCCTTAAAAGATTAAAACCAGATGACTTTAGAGATCTTATTGCTATACTTTCTTTGTATAGACCAGGTCCCATTGGTGCAGGGACAACAGATGAATATGTGAAAAGGAAAAAGGGTCTTGTTCCCGTAAGTTATCCTCATGAAAAACTTGAGAAAATTTTAAAGGAAACCTTTGGTTTAATAGTCTATCAGGAACAGGTTATGCTTATAGCACATGAACTGGCTGGATTCTCTTTTGCAAAGGCAGACGTATTAAGAAAGGCAATGGGTAAAAAGAGGGAAGAACTTATGAGTGAAAGTATCATGAAGGAATTTGTAGACGGTATGGTTGAAAGAGGTATTCCAGAGGAAATGGCTAGAGAAATGGCTTTTAAAATCTATTCTTTTGCAAGATATGCCTTTAATAAATCCCATTCAACAGGTTACGCTCTTCTTTCATATATTACAGCCTACCTTAAGGCAAACTATAAAACAGAGTTTTATACGGCGCTTTTAAACAGTGAGATAAATAAAATCGAAAAACTATCATATTTAATTCAAGTTGCAAGAAGAGACGGTATAGAGATATTACCAGTTTGTATTTTGAAATCCGATAAGTTTTTTAAGATGGAGGATGAAAACAAAATAAGGTATGGTCTTTTGGGAGTCAAAAACGTAGGTGTTCAGGCTTGTGAACATATTCTTCAATTAAGAAATCAGAGAAACTTTGTTTCTTTTAACGATTTTATAAAAAGAGCAAGTTCTAAAAAGGTAACCAAAAAGGTGGTTGAAGCCCTTATAAAAGCGGGAGCTTTTGATGTGTTTGAGCCTGACAGAGAAAAACTAATGAATCTATTTAAAGATAAGACTCAAGCCAAAGAGGAACTCTCTCTTTTTAAAACTGTTAAAAATGATATTTCAGGAGAAAGAGATCCTATTAGAGTAATGGAGTGGGAAAAGGAAGTTCTTAACCTATACTTTAAGAATCATCCCTTAGATCCCTATGCGGATTACGTGCAGGTTCTCTCAACACATACATCAATGGATCTTATGGAGGAAGAGAGTGAGTATAAAAATGTGAGGATGTGTGGTGCCCTAAGTGAAATTGAAACAAGGATTAGTAGTGATAAGAAAAATTATTATATTTTACATCTTGAAGATTTTGAGGGTTCTTTTGAGGCAGTATTATTTGAGGAATTAAAAAACAAGGCTGAAAAGTACCTAAAAAAGTTAGAACCACTTTATATAGAGGGCGAGGTCATACAGGGCTCTTCAAGAGTTTTAGTTAAAGAAATTATGCATATAAAAGAGGCAATCTCAAAAAAGTTAAGGGGGATTATAGTTAAATTAAATAGCTCAGATTTAAACGAGGATAAAATAGTAAAATTAAAAGAGACAATAAATAAATATAAAGGGAATTTCGATTTATATTTTTCTCTAAAAGTAGGGAATAAAAATAGACTATATAAGTCTCTTACGTATAGAGTTCCATTTAATGAAGATTTCTTCAATGAAATAAACGAGCTTCTTGGAGAAAAAAGCATAGAAAGTTTAGTTGACTAAAGTCTTTTAACAAATTTTTAACTTCAATTTAAAGAATTTTTAAGATAAGGAGGTTAAATCTTTTTAAGACAAAAAACAGTAGGGTTCAAATCCCTAAAAAGTTAACTTAAGGAGGTATTGTATGGGTAGTTTCCTGAGGGGAGCCGCTATATTGGCTCTCTTGAAGGGATTACTTCTTTCTGCTGAGAAGGTAATTTACATAGACGGATCCAGCACTGTGTTCCCCATAACAGAGGCTATTGCAGAGGAGTTTCAGAAGATACATAAGGATATTAAGGTAGTTGTTGGAATTTCCGGAACAGGTGGAGGTTTTAAAAAGTTTCTGAGAAATGAAATTGATATAAACAATGCTTCAAGGCCTATAAAGGAAAGCGAAATCGAAACTGCTCAGAAAAATCAGATCGAATTCATAGAGATCCCTGTAGCCTATGACGGTATAACTGTTGTTGTTCATCCATCTAATACTTGGTGTAATGAGCTCAAAGTCAGTGAACTTAAGAAGCTCTGGGAGCCTGAGGCACAGGGCAAAATTAAAAAGTGGTCACAAATTAGAAGCGATTTTCCGGATAAAGAGATAAACCTTTACGGTCCAGGGGTAGATTCAGGAACATACGATTATTTTACAGAGGCGATCGTTGGTAAAGAGGATGCTTCAAGGGGAGATTTTGTAGCTTCTGAAGATGATAACGTTTTGGTTCAGGGAGTTAGTAGTGACCCTTACGCTCTTGGATATTTTGGCTTTGCCTATTATGAAGAAAATAAAGATAAACTTAAGGCAGTTAAGATAGATCCAGAGGACGGCAGAGGTCCAATTGCTCCCACTATCGAAAACATACTAACAGGTAAATACTATCCGCTTTCAAGGCCTCTTTTCATATACGTGAATGTTAACTCCCTAAAAAAAGAGGAAGTTAGAAAGTTTGTTGAGTTTTATCTTAAAAATGCAAAGAAAATTGTAAGAGAGGTTGGGTATATTCCTTTATCAGATAAGGCTTATGGATTGGCTCTTGAAAGAGTTAAGAAATTAAAGAAGGGAACCCTATTTGGAGGAAAGGGATCTAAGGTTGGTGTTACTGTTGAGGAGATACTTGGAAAAGATAAATAATAGGGAGGTAAAGATGAAAAGATTTATTTATGCCTTTATAATGGTGTCTTTAATTCCTCTGAGTTTAAGATCACAGGGGAAGATATCTGGCTACAGCTACTTTGACTTCTTCTATGTACCACAGCATCACAACGACTCTATCAGAGATATGAATGGATTTTGGTTTAGGAGGATCTATTTCACCTACGATCATGAAATAAGTGAAAAATTCTCCGCAAGGCTAAGGTTTGAGCTAAATAGTCCCGGTGACTATGTAAGAAGAGAAGACCTCAGGCCTTACATAAAGGATGCTTATTTGAAATGGAAATTGAACTCTTTTGAATTTTTGCTTGGTTTAACTCCTACTCCAACTTGGGAAGTTATAGAGGATCACTACGGTTATAGAAGTGTAGAAAAAACTCCCGTAGATTTACAGAGAATAGGTACTTCTAGAGACATAGGTTTCAGTTTAAAGGGTGGCTTTGGTGAAGACAAAAAACTAAAGTTTCACTTCACATTTGGAAATGGTGAAGGTATAAGGTCTGAAAACAATAAGCAGAAGGCACTCTATTTATCTATATCCTACCATTTGCCAATTTTTCTCTTTGAAATTTATGGAGATTGGTTTGATGCTCTGGGGCACAAACAAACTTATACTGTTCAGGGATTTGCTGGATTAAAAAACAAAAAGTTTAGACTAGGATTACAGTATGTTAATCAGACTCAACTTAGAGATCCTGATAAGACTCAAAGCTTCAGAATAGCTTCTTCTTACCTTGTGTTTAGCCCCACTGAGTTTTTCGACGTGCTTTTAAGATATGATAAAAACTTTGATAAAAATTCTAGGGGTAGAACTATAAGTTATACACCTTTTAGTCCTGCCTTCTCATCCAATTTTGTACTCGTTGCTTTTGCAGTGAAACCTCACAAGAATGTTAGTATTATTCCAAATGTAAAGGGTGTTTTCTATGACAAGGAAAATGATGTACAACCTCGTTCTGATATTTACCTAAGTTTAACCTTCTATTATAACTTCAAGTAGTTGAAATAAAGTAAGTTAGAGGAGGGGGGCTTGAAAAAAGTCCCCCTCTTTCTTTTTTTATTTACTCTTTTAAAATTTCTTTAATCAAATCTTCAACCTTTTCAAATTTTTTTTCTTTTAATTTTTTTGTAACCAACTCTTTTGCTTTACTTCTTTGAAGCCCAAGTTTACATAGGGCTGAAATTACCCTTTCTATATCAATTCCCTTAATCTCTCCTTCGTGAAAGTATTCTTTGAATTCAAGTAATATCAAGTTTGCTCTTTTTTTGCCAACTCCCTTAATCCTTGAAATTTCTTTTTCATCTCTCCTTCTCAAAATATCTAGAAATTCATCTACACTATAATACGAAAGAATTTGAAGAGCGACTTTTGGTCCTATACTAGGTATTGAAATGAGTTTTTCAAAGAGATCTTTTTCTCTTTCATCAGTAAATCCATATAATTCTATTTTTTCCTCCGAGAATAAAGTTGTGATATATAAACTTGTTTCATTTCCTTTATCTGGTAATTTTTCCATAACTTTTAAAGGTACGGTAATTGCAAATTCGATGCCGTTATTTTCTATTGTACAGAGAAAATTTCTTTTTAAAGTTATCTTTCCTTTTATTCTATAGAGCATCTTGTTAATGCAAAGTAAGCAAGAGAGAGAGCATCCAGTTCATGTTCTGATAACTTGTTTTTCAAATTACCCTTAAGAATTTTTTCTAACATAAATTTTACTTGGTAACTTTTTGCCTTTCCGTAGCCAGTTAAAGCTTTTTTCCATTCCTGTGTGTGCACGTTAATATAATTTAATTTATTTTTTTCAAGTAAAAAAATAATAACACCGCGATTTTCGCAGAGTTTAAGAGCCTCTCGCGGATTTCTCTTTGTAAAGACACTCTCAACAGCTGTCAAATAAGGCTTATACTTTTTTAAAATTTTTTCAATTTTACTAGCGAATTTTAATAAACTCGCTGACTCTATTTTAGAGTATTTTAAAATTCTTTTATTTATGTCAATAGCTGCTATTCCTGTATATTTTATTCCTGGATCAATTCCGATAAAATAAAGATTTTTACTTTTTATGCACTTCCAACTAGTTTTGAAAACTCCTCTTCACTCATTTCAAAATTAGCTACGACCTCTTGAACATCGTCGTGCTCTTCGAGAGAGTTGAGCAATGAAATCAATCTTTCTGCTTCTTTACCTTGAACTTTAACCTGATTTTTTGGAATCATATGAATAGAACCTTCAGCTTCTATTCCTAATTTTTTTAGACTTTCTTTTACATTTAAAAATTGTGAAGGAGAGGTGTAAATGTCGAAGTATTCTCCTTCTGTTTTTACATCCTCAGCTCCAACCTCTAAGGCAATTTCTATGAGTTTTTCTTCGTCTATAATGTCCTTTCTGACATGGAGTACCCCCTTTTCTTCAAATTGCCATCTTACGCTTCCTGTCGTTCCGAGGTTCCCTCCGTGTTTTGTAAATAAATGTCTTATTTCTGAGGTGGTTCTATTTTTGTTATCGGTTGTTGCCCTGATAAATATGGCAACTCCAGCTGGTCCATAGCCCTCATATACAACTTCTTCATACTTTAGGCCCTCAATTTCACCAGTTCCCCTTTTTATAGCTTTTTCTATGTTATCCCAGGGCATATTATGGTCTCTTGCCCTTTCAATTGCAAGTCTCAGTCTTGGGTTATTATCTGGATCTCCTCCTCCCAATTTTGCTGCAATCTGAATTTCTCTTATTAATTTATTAAAAATTTTACCCTTTTGGATGTCGGCCTTAGCTTTTTTATGTTTAATTTGTGCCCACTTTGAATGTCCTGCCATTTTTCCCTCCCCCTACAATACCCAAAATTTTTTCAATTTACTTTTATAAACTTTTCCTTCAATTTACTTTTATCTGTTTCTAAATACAAAAAGTAAGTTCCACTTTTTATTTCCTCACTATTCCAGTAAATAATGTACTCTCCTTTTTCCATGTTCTCTTCTTTTATAGTAGCTAATTTTTTACCTGAGATATCAAATACTGACAATCTTACCCGTGTATTTTCTGATAATCCAAATCTGATTAAATAAGAATTAAAGGAATTTAAATATACAGGCTTTTTTAAATAAGTTTTTTCTGCCTCTTTAGTTTTTTCTGATACTTTTTCTTCTACAAATACATTTGAGAAGTTTCCAGTAATAACAAGGGCGTATTTCTGTGGCCCGTGGGGTATATTTCCTCCCTCAACTTGGATACTATAAGTTCCTGCAGGTGCGTTAGCTAAATAAAATACCTCTACTGTATTTCTATTATCTTTTTGTCCACCTACCTGTGATTGTCCGTTATAGAACCTATTACCATAGTAAGTTCCAGATGGACCCTGAACAATTAAGTTTAAATTATTAACAATAGCAACTCCTGCACCGGCTGTAGCTGGATAATCACTCCATACCAGCACCACCTTTAATTTTCCTCCAGTTGTATTAACTGTATAGTACCTTGAAGAGCCTGTTGTAATTCCAGTTAAGTTATCATCTATGAATAACCGTTCAGGATCACCTTGAAAATAAAGTGAATTTTCTAACTTAATTCTCCCCCAACCCTGTGAAGAGTCTGGTATTGGACGAACTGCTCTTGAGTCTATGCCGTCAGGATCTGTTCCATTCATCTGTTCTGCACAGGAAATAATCATTGCCTTTAAAAGAGCACCTGAAGGGGTTCGAGCATCGCTTGGATTTCTTGTTCCTGTAGGATACCATCCTTCAGTGAAATATTGCCTTACAAGGGCTATAGCTCCTGCAACGGCAGGGGTAGCCATGCTTGTTCCCATAAAGAGATAGCTCGCTGTATCACAGGTGGGAGAAGATATGGTATCATTTTGGGCGGACCTTATATATAAATTCGGGTCTTGATTTAGAGCACTTGATCCGCAGTCACCTCCTGGAGCCATTACATCTGGTTTAATTCTTCCATCAAAGGTAGGCCCTTTACTTGAATAAAAGGCTGATATATCGTGCTTTGGTGGAGGAGGAGTCGCTCCTACTGTTACTACGCTTTTTGCTGCGCCTGGTGTACTGATAGTTCTGTAATAAACTGAGTCATAAACTATACCTGTCCATGGATCCATGCTTCCACCTGAATTTCCTGCTGCAAACACGCATATTGCATCATTATAGTCATACATGAACTTATCAACTTGATGGTCAAAGGTTGTATATACTGTAGTGTCTACGCCTCCCCAAGAATTTGAAAAGATTCGTGCACCGTTATTATACGCGTTTAGAAAGGCATTATATAGATCGTCTGGAATATAAAGTGCTCCTACCCAGCATGTTAAAAAGTTATCACCTGCGTATTGGACTGTTAATTTAGCGTTATAGGCCATTCCTTTAAACTGATTTAATTGGTTAGAAACATCATAGCCAGCTATAGTTCCAGCTACATGTGTTCCGTGTCCAGTAGGACAGGCATCTGTGTAAAAACCTGAATAACTTTCTTTCCAGATTATCTTTCCACTTCTAAAAAAGCAGGAAGCTGTATCAACACCCGTATCTAGTACGTTAATTATCTGGTTTTCTCCTCTTATTCCTCTATTCCATATAGGTGATGTATTTGGAACATTGTTCTGTATCACCCAGTATGTTCTGTCATTCATTGTGAAAAATGGTCTTTTTTCCTCTATCCAAAAGATGTTATCGTCAAAGGCAAGCTTTTTAACACTCTCTTTATACTCTACAACAAGAGCTGGATGTGTAAGAGACTTTATTTCTGAAATTACTCTTGCTCCATATTTTTCCACTATTTTTATTGCCTCTTCTCTACTTACATCTTCAAAAAAGTGTACGTAATAGATATTTTTGTAAGGGTTTTCGCACTTTTGCCCCTTTACTTTAACTTTTTTACTGATATTAGAAGAAATTTTAAAGGCAGGTTGGTATATATAGACCCCTCTGACGAAATCAAGTTTTTTAACTTCCTTTAAAACTAGTGTATCTTTTATTCTAACTGCAAAGGAGTTTAGGGGAACATAATGTAAGATCTTTGCTCCCTTTTGTTCAATCTGATGTTTGTAAAAATCATAAATTGGCGCTTCTAATAGAACGATATAAACAGTTGATCTTTTAGTTTTTAAATCTTCAGGAATTTTGGGATTCTCTAAGAGGGGATCAAACTTATAACTACCCAGAGCTATGTATGATATTAAAATTAACTTCATTTTAATGTATTTTTTACAAGGACTTCAACCTCTTTTTAAAAATTATATTTCCCATAAATGTTGTGTTTCAAACTTCTTTTCCAAAAAATTTTTGCCTTTTCATAGTTGTTGGTTAAATCAAACATTTTAGAGACTAAAGGAAGAGAAAGGGGATTTCCAAAGATAAGTGCAAGCATTGAGAAAGTTTTTAGCCTTAAAATGTCTTCATTAAAAATTGCTCCTACAAGTGATCTATAAAAGAAATAATCTCCAAGGGATTTTTCCTTTCTGTATTTTTCTAATAAAACTGATAAATTTTCATAGTTTCCAGTTTTAATTAAAATGTCAGCTGTTCTTAAAAAGGCATAACTATCTAAATATTTCATGTATAAGTAAGTGTACCTTGCCTCACTCTTTATTATAAAGTTTTCCTGAAGACTTTCAAATTTTACCCAGAAACTTCTCTCGTAAGTTAGAAGTGTTAAAATTATGAAAATGGCATTCAACAGAAAGTTCTCTTACTACCTTATTTCTAATTACAACTAAAAAAGATAGCAAAAAGGGAAAAAAGAATGGATAGATTAAATGAGAGTAGTTACCGAAAAAAACTGATGTACCGCTTAAGAAAATTGTATTAGCTGAAATTATTTTTTTAATCATATTGTTAAAGGGAGTATTTTCCACAATAAGAAAAAGAATAAAAAAGAAAATTGAGAGTTCACCCATCAAAAAAACTGTTAAAACTGATATTGTGTAGTAATAAATATTGTTCTTATTTTTGATCAAAATTAAGATTGGCAAAATTATACCTGAGATATAATCAAAGGGAAACAAGGGAGAAGGGATGTTGTGTTTAGTTTTTAATAATAAGATTTTTATTAATGCCGAAAAGTAGCCCCATAATGAAAATGAAAGAAGTTCACTATAAGCAATTTCTATTTTAAAGAAAAAGGGTATAAGTATAAGTGTAAGTAAAGCATAAAAGAGTCCTTGCTTAGAATTATATGAAAATATATAACCTCCTTCACCAAAAAACTTAATGAAATATCCTGGAATTCCCCCAACAATAACAATTATCATAAATGAGCTAAAAAAGGAAAAAATTGATTTAAGAAGACTTTTACTTTTTAGGTAGACATAAAGTGATATTAAAAAGCATATAACAGTTACCTCAAAAAGTTGTCCAGGCGAAACTCCCTGTTTTTCAAATTCTCCTTTTGATAGGCTAAAAAGTAAGTCCTTAATTGAAGTAGGATAAGAAAGTATTTTTCCTCCTCCGAGAAATAAAAAGTCAAAAATTGGAGCAATAATAACAAGGGGCGAAAAGTATACAAAAATAGTTAAAACCTTTGTCTTTTCTTCTTTTATAAGAAATGAGATAAAAAGAGCTAAAACTAAAAGGAGAGACGAATAAAAAAATAGATGATGTATTACAAAAAGTAGAGACTCGTAAAGTGAAGGGGTTCTAAGAATTTTGAAATCACCTTCGAGAGCACTTTCAAGTAAGTCTCTTATTAAAAAAGAACACGTTAAATATAAAAAATGCTCTTTTTGAAATTTTTTTTCTTCAAGATTTAAAATTAAAACCTTGAAAGCTGAAAGCATCTTAAATTATAAAGTATATCCATGGAGGTAATATGATATGGCAAAAAGAGTTTTAATACTTGGAGCAGCAGGAAGAGATTTTCACAATTTTAACGTTTTTTTTAGAGATAATGAAAATTATGAAGTAGTGGGATTTACAGCTACACAGATACCAGGCATCGAAGGAAGAAAGTATCCTCCCTCTCTTGCTGGAAAACTTTATCCAAATGGGATTCCTATTTATCCAGAGGAGGACTTAGAAAAAATAATTAGGGAAAAAAAGGTAGATATTGTTGTTTTTGCATACTCAGACGTTTCTCATGTTTATGTTATGAATCGTGCCTCAAGGGCTTTAGCCTGTGGTGCCGACTTTTGGATATTAGGTCCTGAAAGTACTATGCTTAAGTCTAAAAAGAAAGTTATCTCAGTTTGCGCTGTCCGAACAGGAAGTGGAAAAAGCCAGACCTCAAGAAAAATTGCAAAAATCTTAAAAGATATGGGAAAAAAAGTGGGAGTAGTAAGACACCCTATGCCCTATGGTGATCTTGATAAAATGAAGGTTCAAAAATTTACCTCAAGGGAAGATTTAGTTAAATACAAAACAACTATTGAAGAGAGAGAAGAGTATGAACCACATATTTCTATGGGTTTTGCTGTTTATGCTGGAGTTGACTACGAGGAGATTTTGGAATTAGCTGAAAAAGAAAGTGATGTGATTTTATGGGAGGGAGGAAATAACGACTTTCCATTTTTTAAGCCTGACTTACATATTGTGGTAGCAGATCCACTCAGGGTAGGGCATGAAGAAACCTATCACCCAGGTGAGACAAATATAAGAATGGCGGATGTGGTTGTTATAAACAAGATAGATTTTGCCCCCTTTGAAAATGTTTATAGATTAAGAGCAAACATAGAGCGTTTAAATCCTCGCTCAAGGATTGTTGAGGCTGTTTCTCCAATTTATGTGGAAAATCCAGAAATAATTAGGGGAAAAAAGGTTTTATGTATTGAAGATGGTCCAACTTTAACGCATGGAGAAATGGATATAGGTGCAGCTTATGTAGCTGCTAAAAAATACGGGGCAAAAGAGGTTGTTTCACCTCTCCCCTATGCGGTTGGCTCAATAAAGACTACTTTTGAAAACTATCCCCATACTAAAAAGGTTTTACCAGCTATGGGTTACAGTGAAACTCAAATAGAGGAGTTAAGAGAAACAATAAGAAGGACACCTTGCGATGCTGTGATAATAGGTACACCTATTAATCTTGCTAATTTGTTTGAAATAGATAAACCTTGGGTAAGAGTGAGATATGAATTGCAGGAAATCGGTGAGCCAACCTTAGAGGATATTTTAAAGGAATTTTTTGGAAAACTTTGAGGATAAAAAGCGAGTTTATCCTTTTAATATTAGGTTTAATTACAGGGTATATTATCTTTTACTTTTCTCTTCTTGTTACTCCGCCGGAAAGAAAGATGGGTGATCTTGTGAGGATAATGTATATTCATGTTCCAGTAGCTTGGGTTTCTTTGCTATCTTTTACTTTAGTTTTTGTTTTTAGCATTTTATATATTTTTAAGAGGGATTTAATATGGGATATTTATTCAGAGAGCGCCGCTGAGATTGGAGTTTTATTTAACTTTCTTACACTTGTTACAGGGATGTTATGGGCAAAAGCTGTTTGGGGATATTATTGGGTTTGGGATCCAAGATTAACAACCACTCTTATTTTATTTTTCCTTTATTCTTCCTATTTACTTTTAAGGGGATTTATTGATACACCAGATAAAAGGGCAAGATTTTCTTCAGTTTTAGGTATAATAATTTACGTAGATGTTCTCTTTGTTTATTTTTCAGTGAGGCTATGGAGATCAGTTCATCCTTCACCTTTTGCTCCTGGAGATGTGTTTATAACCTCTTCTATGAAGTATGCCCTGTTTTTGAGTTTCATTCCTTATTTAATTTTCTTTTTACTTTTATTTTTATTGAGGTATAAAATAGGTAAAAGGGCAGCTGAAAAATTGGGGGTGATTAAATGAAATTTTTGTATATAGCTTATGTTGTTGCATGGACAGTTCTATTATTTTATCTTTTTTATCTTCACAGAAAATTTAAGGAGTAATTTGTTTTTTTAAAATTTAGATAATATAATTAATTAAGTATAGGCGGGGCGTAGCGCAGCCCGGATAGCGCGCTTGGCTTGGGACCAAGAGGTCCGCGGTTCAAATCCGCGCGCCCCGATTTCCCTCTAAAACAATAACTTCAAAATCTCCCCCAAACCTAAATGAGAAAAAAAGTAATCAAACTACATAACCTCTATCTTTCCTATAAAGAAATAAAAAAGGATTTATTCTCTGATTTTAAAAAAATATTCAAAGAAATGAATCTTTACCTTGGGCCCTTCCAACAAATGTTTGAAAGAGAATTCGCCCTATATTGCGATAGTAAGTACTTCGTTAGCTGCTCCTCTGGAACAGATGCGCTCCACCTTGCCTTAAGAGCTGTAGGAATAAAAGAAAAAGATGAGGTAATATTGCCCTCTTTTACATTTTTCGCAGTTCTTGAAGCTGTCTGGATGGTTGGAGCTTGGCCTGTTTTCGCCCTGAAATTAAAGAGAGCGACTTTACTATTGATCCAGAAGATGTAAGATCAAAAATAACAGAAAAAACAAAAGGAATAATTTTAGTTCATCTTTTTGGCATGCCCTGTGATATGAAAGAGTTTTGGGAAATTAAAAAGAATAATCCTCAAATCGTTTTGATTGAAGATTCTGCTCAATCTCATGGTGCTCTCTATGAAGATAAAAGAGCCGGAAACCTTGGAGATGTATCAGCCTTCAGTTTCTACTACACAAAAAATCTCGGTGCACTGGGCGAAGCAGGGGGAGTTTCTACAAATGATTATGAAGTTTATGAGAAATTAAGACTTTTAAGGGTTCATGGGCAAGACAAAGCTTATGTAAGTAAAATTATGGGCTTTAACTTCCGAATGGATGAGATTCAGGCAGCTGTTTTGCTTTTAAAACTCAAACACCTTGACAGGTGGAATTCAAGAAGAAGAGAGATAGCAAAAATTTATTTTGAAAATCTAAAAGATATAGAAGAGGTGAAATTAATTAAAGAGGATGAGAATAAAAAATCTGTTTATCATCTTTTTGTGATACGTGCAAAGGATAGGGATAAGTTAAGGGCTTATCTCAGGGAAAATGGCATAGAAACAGGTGTGCATTATCCAATACCGTGCCATTTGCAACCAGCAGCAAGTTTTTACGGCTATAAAGAAGGTTATTTACCGTTAACTGAGAGACTTTGCAAGGAAGTTTTATCCTTACCTTGTCACCCCTACTTAAAAGATGAGGACGTTTTATATATATGTGAAAAAATTAAAAAATTTTATTTATAATTATTTTTTAAAATACTGGGTTCTACTCCAATCGCAGGAATGATAGGGTGAAATGAGGAGAATATTTAGTTTCTTATTTAGTATCTTATTTCTTTATTGTGCGGCAAACCCTCATTCTACATCTGTAAAGATATATATGCAACAGCAGAATTTTGAAAAAGTTATTGAAGAAGCTGAAAAGTGGGCAAAATCAGAACCTAAGAACCCTGAGCCCTACCTATGGATCTCAAGAGCATACACCTTAACAAATAGATACATTGAAGGTGCTCAGTACCTACTAAAGTCTATTGATATGGGTCTAAAGAAAAAACTGGAGAAAATAGATAAAACTACTCTTTTTAACGGTGGAATTGTTGCAAACCAAGAGAAAAACTATGATTTTGCGATAAGATGCTTTGAAAAACTAAGGGAAGTTGAACCAGATAGTCCAAAGGTTTACATAAATCTTGCCGCTTTTTATCAGAGTAAGGGTGATGCAAAAAGAGCAAAAGAGGTCCTTGAGGAGGGACAAAGAAAAGTAAAGGATAATATCCTTATGTCTTACTATCTTGCCAGATTCTATATGGAGGAAAATCCAGAAAAAGCTGAGGAAATAGCTAAAAATAATATAAACAAAGAAATGAATAGGGAGTTAAAGGCAAAGTTCTTTGGGCTATTAGGTGAGATTTACTCAAACAAGAAAAATTACGAAGAAGCTGAAAAGTTTTTTAAAGAAGCCTATCTTAATGATACAACAAATACAAAATATCTCTTTAATCTTGCCCTTTCAAACTTTTTGCTAAAAAGATACAAGGAGTCAATAACTTATTTTGAGAAGTATGCCCAAAAGAATCCTGAAGAAGCAGATGTTTATGAATATATCGGAAGAGCATGCCATTTAACAGGTGGTTATGATAAGGCATTGGAAAACTATAAAAAAGCTCTCTCTCTGAAAGAAAAATCAGAGATATATAGATTGATTGCAGATTGCTATTCAAAGCTAGGGAAAACTAAAGAAGCTCTTGAAGCTATTAAGAAAGCTTCAGAACTTGAGGGAATAAAAAAATGAAGAGAGATTTCCTTTCAATAACAGATATTACTTTAGCTGAATTAAATCGGATTCTTGATTACTCAGAAGATTTTAAAAAGGGAAAAAGTGAAAATTTTCTTAAAGATAAGATTTTTGCCCTTATTTTTGAGAAACCTTCTCTTAGAACAAGGGTAAGTTTTGAGGCAGGCATAAAAAAACTTGGTGGGCACTCTATATATCTTTCGCAAAGTGATATCGGAATGGGTAAAAGAGAAGCTGTTAAAGATATCGCAAAAAATTTAGAAAGATGGGTAGATTCAATTGTTGCAAGAGTTTACTCCCATGAAACTCTCATTACTCTTGCAAAGGAAAGCAAAGTTCCAGTTATAAATGCCCTTTCAGATTTAGAACATCCCTGTCAAATTTTGGCTGATCTTATGACTATAAGGGAGATTTCAGGGGATCTAAATGGTCCGCTTCTTTATGTAGGAGATGGTAACAATGTGTGCCACTCCCTTATTTTAGGGTTTGCTATAACAGGGGGAGAAATAAGGGTATCCACTCCAAAGGGATATGAGCCTAAAGGTGAAATAATGGAAAAGGCAAAAGAGTTATCTAAAGAGACCAAATCAAAAATAATTTTCAGTTATGATCCTTATGAAATTGTAAAGGGTGTTAAGTTTATATATACGGATGTGTGGGCCTCTATGGGTCAGGAGCATGAGGCAGAAATTAGAAAAAAGGTTTTCTTACCTTACCAAGTAAATAAAAATCTTATCGAGAAGGCCTCAAGTAATGTTAAGTTTATGCATTGTTTACCGGCTCACAGAGGGGAAGAGGTAACGGATGATGTTTTAGATGCAGATTATTCGATAGTTTATGAGCAAGCTGAGAATAGAATGTGGGCGCAGATGGGACTTTTAAAAATTTTGTTTAAATAATCCTTGCTCTGAACCTAAGGTTTTTTTAATTAATCCTCTTTTTTCCCATTCTTTCTTTGCAATCTTTTTATTTTTAAGGTGCTCTTTATAAGTTCTTGCAAAAATATGTGTACCATCACCTTTTGATACAAAATAGAGAAAATCGGTATTTAATGGATAAAGGGCTGCTTCTATTGATGCTTTTCCGGGTGAACATATAGGTCCTGGTGGTAGCCCTTTATTTATGTAAGTATTATAGGGTGAAGATATTTTCAAAAATTTTTTAGGTAAGGGAAAGATTGGTTCAGGTAGTAAGTATTGAATAGTTGGGTCAGCTTGTAGTGGTATCCCTTTTTTTAGTCTGTTATAGTATACTGATGAGATAATCTTTTTTTCGAAATCGTATGTTGCTTCTTTTTCTATAATTGAAGCCAACGTTAAAATTTGATTTAAATCTAAATCTAGTTTTTCTTTAATTGAATCGTACTTTAACTCTTTTAAGACCTCAAATAGTCTTTTGATGAATATTGAAATTATTTCTTTCGGTGAAAGATTATATGAGAGAAAATATGTATCGGGAAAAAGATAACCTTCAAGGCTTTTAGGTGGGTTATTTTTAAATATATCTTTGAAATTTTCCGTATTTTCCGTAAGTTTCTTTAATTCATCAAGTTCAATTCCAGTTTTTTCTGAGATTAATTTTAGAATTTTCTTTAATTCGTATCCTTCTGGGATAGTGATTAAAAATTGTGAGCTGATTTTAGCTTTACTTATGTTTTTTAAATTAAAAAGGTCATTACCTGAGTTTATGATTTTCCACTCTCCGGCAAAAATTTTAAATTTAGGATTATAAATTTTTAGAAGCAATAGAGATAGACTACTATTTAAAACTTTTTTTTCTTTTAGTATTTTAAAAAATTCCTTTAAATTAGTTCCTCTTTTTATTATTACCCTTTCCTCTTTTCCTTTAAAATTTACCAATGGGGAATAGAGAATAAATTGTAAAACAAAAACTAGAAATGATACAGAAAAACAGAGGAGTTTCAATTTTAGATTTTAACTAAATATTTAACTTGTTGGCGTATTTACCTATAATGGGAAGCTCTTCCATTTTTCCAGAGAGTGTGTTTGATATTCCGATTATGACAAATAAAATCCAGATTAAAATACCAATAGGCCAAATGATAAACCAGCCTATAATGGGGATTATACCGCCTACAATAAAAACGAGCATGAAAAAGGCAAAAAGCATTATTCCCTGTTTTACATGAAACTTTACAAATTCATCATTGGGTTCTAAAATAAGGGGCACTATAAATAAAATCCCTAAGTAGGAAAGTACAGATATGTACTTTTTATTTTCCATAATTCTATTTTAAAGAAAAATTTTGTGGAACACAAAGTGGATAAGTATCGTAAAAAAAAGGGAATAGATTCCACTTAGAAGATCGTCAAGTAGTACACCTTTAAAATTTCGAATTCTTTCCAAATTTTTAATAAATAGAGGCTTTTTTATATCAAAAAATCTATAAATAGCAAAGTAAAGGACGTAGAAAAAAATTTCAGTCTGGAAATAGAAAATAGGAAGTGTTCCTATTATTTCATCAAGGGTAAAAAAATCAGGATCTTTTTTATAAAGAAAATCTCTCAATACATAATGAAGTATATACGTATACATAAATAAAATCGAAAGTGTAATGAAGGAGGGTTTGTAAAAAATCAAAAATATAAG